>CAJUKA010000029.1:0-9225 GCA_910586585.1 uncultured Lachnospiraceae bacterium | reverse complement strand
GTGCGTCTTTGCGACTTTACTTTCCTGTTTTAGTCGCTGCGCGACAGCTCTTAAGTCAAAATCACTTCGAATCACTGACCCAGACTGCACGGTGTCCTTCCAATATTCCTCTGCCGTCCTCTGTACGAACATTCGGATACAAATACCGCTCTGTCTGAAATCTTCTAGGAAGTGTGTATGGCGTGGAACGATGATTGACAATCACCATACCCGTTTCAAACACCCCTGTTTCAATTCCTCGCTCACAAATACCGCTTGCTGGCTTTTGTACACCATAAAGAATATCTTTTATCAGCGTTGTCCTAGACTGAATCAATGGGTACATTTCTCTGTTCGACTGTTCATATGGCACATGAGGAATATTTTTTGCCGCATAAGAAGCTCCTATCTGAACCCCAAATGCATACACCAATCCTTTCCATTCTTCAGCTTGCGATTCCACATTCCATTTCGATAAGTCTGCACCTGAATACCTAACTACACAGTGTCCAAATCCGTCAACATATTCCGAAACAGGCTCTCCGCCATGGTATTTGCAAAACGACTCTCCTTGCGGAATGATTGTCTTTCCATAACAATATGGCATTTTTGCGCATGTTTCTCCATCAATGCCAAAACAGGATTTTGCAAGCGCATCCTTTGGGCCATGAAGCAGTATGCCTCCTGCTTGAACCCATGCTCTTATTTTTGCTTCCATCACTGTATGATCCATTGCTGCATAACAATCATTTGCCGGGACAATCAAAATAGAATAATCAGCAAGCGCTCCTTTTTTTATTTCATGTTCGCTAATCACATCTACCTGATATCCTAAATCACAACAGATTTTGTACCAGCCCAGCAAATCAAGGCGTCGTATTTTATTATTTCCTACCTCATATGGTTCAAAAAGCGCCATTTCTGATGGAAAAAGCAGTGCAATCTCCTTGATTCTAGTTCCTTTTTCAAGCGAAAGAATTTCAGCGCACCATGTATTTCCTGCCTTCAAATCATCCAGAAAGTCCTGGTCCATCCGGTCCAGCACGCCTCCATCATCTAGCCCATTGATGCCATAACATGAATAACCATCCATGCCGCATGCTGCCATTGTGCCAAGGACCTCTCCTGGCGTAATCTGCGCATATAAGTCATAATAGATAAACCTGCCCCAATAAATGCCGCCTATCATTGTTCTGCCTTCGTTCATGACCCGCATCATACTATGCTGACAAGAAACTACATAAGCATCCGGATACCCGTCCGGTGTTGTTGGCACTGTGATAAAGTGACATGCATCTACATAAGGCGCCAACGCATAGATATCAATTCCCCGCATTGCAGTATCCCACAAATCACTAAAATCATTATCCTGATCGACTTGCGTTCTTCCATAAATATTTAAAAAATATCCCCACTGCGTCATATCCGGACAAAGAAATAAATTCGGGTTCTTCTCCTTCAAAGCAGTTTGCATCGCTGCGAAATAAAGCACAAGCTCCTGCATTTTCCAAAGCGCATTATCTCTCCAAATCAGGAACCGGGACGTGAGCTGCTCTACATCTTCTTCTGTAAACAATGCGTTTGTTCCATACCGTAATGTATGCCAATATTCCTCCGGCTTCAATTCAGAAAAACACGATGCTTTGGTTCCATAATTTTGATTGAGCTTTTTGATATTCCCGTGATAAAAACTTTCCAGAAAATCTGTATACCGCCGGATACCTTCATCATCAAAACTAGGCGCAGCAACAGGGTCCCACATGCTGCATATCGGAATCACTTCATGTTCCTTCCCGTTTTGTCTTGCCGCACATCGTTCGCATCCATCACCATAGCGCTCCATAATGCGCTCTACGTGCTCTTTCATCGAGCGCTGGGCCTGCTCTGACCAATATTTATACCATTTTCCAGGTCTGCCATTCGCTGTAACAATTTCCTCTCCATATATCGGCGGGCTAAAGCGGATATGCGGATAGAGATTGTCTCCATTTAAGTACAGCACAAGAAAATTGTATGCAAGACCATGCTTATGTGCTGATTCGCCCATATATTCCTGCATTTTTACATACTGACTCAGTGCTCCCGTTTCACAGCGTTCTCTAAAATCTTTCCAAGCCTTGGTGTCAAACATCACACTATTAAAACCAAGCGCTTTGATCTGCCGCATTGTTTCATCAACAAATGTTTCATTATCATAAGCTGGGCTGTAGAAATTTCCAAACCATACGTTCATGTAAGGTCTATGATCCGTCTTGCTTATTAACTGCATATATGTCCATTTCCTTATTTGTATAGATTCCTTAAAAAAGCTGCCGCAAAATCAGTCAAAGCTTTCACTTTTTTGTTTTTGCGGCAGCCTATCATTTTTGCATATCAGATGAATTGCTAATCCATATATGCTATCAGACGGTCTGCTGTAGTAAATGCAAGTCCAGTCACGGTATCCGCACACCCATAATATATCGCGATTCTTCCTGTTGCTGCGTCTGTCAGGGCCGCACACGGAAATACCACATTCGGTACATCTCCTACGCACTCATATAATTCATGAGGTCCTAAAATATAATTTTTTGTTCTCTTTTTTACTTTCCACGGTTCTTCCAAATCCAGCAGTGCACATCCCATTCGATAAACAAAACCATTACAAGTATTGATTACACCATGGTAGATCAAAAGCCAGCCTTCATCTGTTTCAATTGGAACGCTTCCGGCACCGATTTTGGTACACTGCCACGCAGAGGCGTCTCCCTTAATAGTTCCCATCACAAACCGATGACATCCCCAATATTTCAAATCTGGGCTTTCACTGAGGAAAATATCCCCAAATGGTGTGTGTCCATTATCACTAGGACGACTCAGCATATAATAGTTTCCATTAATTTTTCGGGGAAACAACACTCCATTTCGATTAAATGGCAAAAATGCGTTTTCCAGTTGATAAAAAGTCTTAAAGTCAAAGGTATATCCCACACCAATCGTTGGATACTCATGATATCCGTTGCACCATGTGATATAATATCTATCCTCAAGGAAGCAGACTCTGGGATCATACCGATAATCCCTTTTTGCTACCTCTGGGTGTGCACCCTGAAATGCGAGCGGTTCATCAGAAATATCCCAATGAATCCCGTCTTTACTAAATCCCGCAAAAATATCCATGCTGATTGACTTGCTATCGCAGCGGAATACTCCTGCAAAACCATCCTCAAAAGGCACAACTGCACTGTTAAAAATACTATTGGAATTCTTTGTTGCAAATCTATCTATAATTGGATTTGCATGATAACGCCATACTGGCAGCTTTTCTGCAGTTCCTGGTTCCTGCCATGGCATATTAGGCAGATTGTTTCCGATTATTTTTGCCATTTACCGACACCTCTGTATTCTATTTATTTTATTGTCTGGGACTTATTTCCCCATAAACTCATCAACCTGTCTCTGAGCTTCATCTACTACTTCCTGCCATCCTGCATTCATCAGCTCTTCTTTGATCTGTGGCACTACCACTGCCGGGTCCTGCACGCCAGTCAGAACTTCACTCTTATAACGCAGCCAGATTTCACGGCAGTTTGCAAGCTGATCGCTAACTGGAGTTGTATCAAATGTAAATCCAAGCATTACAGAAGCTACTGCTGCTTCGTTCAAATCTCTTACTTCATCCCACTGATTAACCTCATCTGTATCAAGTGTTGTAACCGTAAAGAATGTTCCCTGTGTATAGCCTGCAAGCGCCCAGTCATTGTTGATCTTGTGTACTTTGCCATCTTCTGTATACTCAAAGTTCACACCTTCTTCTCCATAATAAAACAGGTCACGAAGCTTTGTATCACAGTTTACTAAATCCAAAAGCTGCAAGCATTTCTCAGGATATTTGCTGTTTGTAGAAACCATGTTCAAAGAACCACGTACCGTCTCATTTGAAAGGATAGTTTCACCAAGTTGTTGTACCACTACTTCTTTGCCCATCTGAGGTCCCCATGCAGTCTTTCCTGCCGATTCCCAGCCCTGAGCAACACGCCACATATTGTAAATACGGCCTTCTGTCAATGTAGCAGCATCCGGATTGATAATACCCTTCTGACGCCAATCATATATAATCTGCAACTGCTCATAGATATCCGGCTGCTCTAATACATAACATACTTTTGCATCCTTGTCATCATAGCGCACACCAAGAATCTGTGTACCAGCACCGATTGTATCATATACGTCAAAGATGTAATACAAACCATCGTTCTTTACATAACATGGATAATCGTTTTTGTCTGCTTTCAGTTTTACAAAAGTTTCTGTCATTGAATCAAGCGTTGTCATTGTTGAAATGTCAAGACTGTATTCATCAACCAATTCCTTATCCCAGATTGCATAATTGGTGACAGAGCTGTCTTTATAAGAAGGCACACCATAAATTCTATCCTTTACACGAACGCCATCCCAATACTTCTCTGGCATCAATTCCAGCAAACCTGGCATATTCGCTTCCAGCAAATCTGTAATATCTGTATATGCCCCTAAATTGATATCTGCGACATAGTCATTACCATTTCCAAAAATAATATCAAATGGCTCGTTTGTACTTACAATAACGTTACGACGAGTACCCCAGTCACCCCAGGAAATAACTTCCATTTCAAGGTTTACGCCGATTTTTTCTCCAATATACTCATTGACAGACGCAATCCAACTATCATAGTTTGTTGGCATACCATTTCCAATGGTTATCCATTTCAGATTGACGATTTCTCCGTTGCTTGCCTGATCAGATGATGTGTCGCCGCTGCTCTGGCTCCCTGAACTAGATGAAGAAGATGATGAGCTATTGTTGCTTGATGTGCTCCCAGTGCTATCTCCACCGCCGCCACAGCCTGTTAACATTCCTGTCATCATTGCTACTACAAGACCCGATGCTAATAATCTTTTTAACTTCATAATGATCCTCCTTTTATAATATAATAACTAAAATTGGGGGAAGAATACACGAACATGTATTCTTCCAAGCAATGTTTTAAAACATTGCTTTTTTATTCCTTAACCGAACCAATTGTCAGGCCGGAAATGAAATACTTCTGGAAAAATGGATACGTACATGCAATTGGTAAGATAATTACAATTGCAATTGCCATACGTACACTCTCAGTTGGCATTGCCAGCTTATACTGCTGCAGTGACAAACCGCCATATGGGTTATTTGCAATATACTCAATATTCTTTTGAATATTATTCAATAAGGATTGCAGTGTCTGGAGATTTTTGTCCTGTATGTACAGGGAAGCCTGGAACCAGTCATTCCAGTATCCAAAAGCTGCAAACATACCGATTGTTGCGATAACCGGTTTGGAAATCGGCATAACAATCTGTGTCCAGATTCTAAATTGTCCTGCACCGTCAATCTTTGCAGATTCGATAATAGAATCTGGAACTGTGGTTCTAAAGAATGTACGGCAAATGGTTACACTAAAGGATGAACATGCAAGAGGCAGAATCAATGCCCAAATAGTATTGCTCAATCCTAAAATATTATTTACTACAACGTAGCTTGCAAGCATACCGCCATTAAATACCATTGGTATAAAAATCAACCATGTATATAACCGTTTTAATTTGAAATTCCTTCTGGAAACCACATATCCCATAGAAGTATCCAAGGCAATTGCAATAATCGTACCGACAACTGTTACAAGTACAGACATAAATGCTGCACGCAAAATCATAATACGCTCATTCCATAAAAATTGATATGCCGAAGATGAAAACTTCGATGGGATAAACTGATATCCATTTGTACGAAGTGCCGTCTCATCCGTAATAGAAATTGAAAACACAAACAATAATGGAATCACGCACATCACTGCCAAGATGAAAAATATCACATTGAACACAATATTTGTAGATGTTTTAATTTGATTCAATGACTGACCGCTCTCTTCTTTTTTTGCCACACGAACACCTCCTAATTAAATAATTCTGTTTTCATTGTCTAATTTACTAACCACCCAGTTCGCAAATAAAATGGTACCGCAGCTGCAAATTGCCTGGAAGAAGGAGGCTGCCGCTGTCTGTCCAATTGGTGCACTAGACTGAATCGCATTGTAAATATACGTATCAAATGTAGAAACCGTCGTATACAGAGATGATGGCGTACGTCCTGTTACTTGATAGAACAAACCAAAATCTGAGTTGAAAATCTTACCACAATCCAGAATCAACATCATGATAAACACTGGTTTAATTGCCGGAAGTGTAATGTGCCTTGCCTGCTGTTTCTTTGTAGCGCCGTCCATTACTGCCGCTTCATAAAGCGATGGGTCAATTCCGGTGATACTTGCCAGATAAAGTACCATTCCATATCCCATACCTTTCCATGTATTCAGGAATATAAGAATAAATGGCCAATATTTTTTCTCCTGATACCACATAATGCGTTCACCGCCAAGAGCAGTAATAATTCCATTGACGTAACCTCTCTCCGGTGTCAGCAGTGCATATACAAAATAGCTGACAACAACCCATGACATAAAGTAAGGCAGAAACATCATCGTCTGATAAATTTTCGATCCTCTTTTGTTGCGCATACTGCTGAGCATCAAAGCGCCTCCAACTGCGACACTTGCGCTGATAATAATAAACGCAATATTATAAAGGATTGTGTTTCTAAGCAACATTGAAAATGCATTGGACGTAAAAAAATACCTAAAGTTTTTAAACCCTGCCCATTCGCTACTGAACAAATTGTACAGGAACCCATGTCCGCCCGGTGCTAATTTATATACTTTAAAAGCAATAATGACACCAAACATCGGCATGTACGCAAATATCAGAAACCATAACAAAGTTGGCAGCGAGAGCAAAAACAGCTCTGTGTCATCCTTAGACCATCGTTTCTTCGGGGGTTTTACGCTAGGATTGCTCCCTCCATTAAGCGTTTTATTCGTTCCCATTCATTTTACCTCCTTTTTATTTTTTGTTAACAATATATTAACATTTGCAAATACATATGTCAATTATATTTGTCAATTTCATCATAATATCTAATATTTTATTGTGCCTCTTGTATATATTCACGTCTAATTTGTTTGTTTTAACGCTTGACAAGCTATTTTTGCGTTTACAAATGTTAAGTTATCATCTTTACCACTCTATTTTTTGTATACTTTCAATCAATTCTGAACTTAATTTTAACTTTACTATACATTTTATATATTTTATATTTTTACACCTTATCTTTAACGTGCTTATCTTGTGGAAAATGATTTGTTTTTATACAGAAATCGCAAAAATTTTGACAAGATTCTCTACAATTTTTTCTCTTTTTGTGTTAACATTTGTAAACTCGCTTCTTGTCATTTACCAGTTTCTGTGCTATACTAAATACAATTACAATAAGATTGGGGGGATTATTATAGGAAAAACTACGATGAAAGATATTGCAGATGCCCTTAATATATCCAGAGTCACTGTCAGTAAAGCATTTAATAATCAGATGGGTGTGTCAGATTCCCTTCGGGAACTGATTTTTGAGAAAGCCAGAGAGCTTGGATATACAAAACTTCCATATCAAGTCGCGGAACCTCCGGAACGCGGAGAACATACCATTTCTCTCGTTGTCTCAAGGCCGGACTCTGCGCTGTTCTGGACAAATATTATCCACCGTATGGCTCAGGAACTGTCTAAATACAGCATCAACCTTCTCTATACCTACGTCCCTTCTTCCCGCACAAAAGAATTCAGCCTGCCTTCTGTTCTTACAAATGGCAATGTGGATGGAATTATCGTGGTTAATGTATATGACGCTGATATCCTAGACATGGTAAACAGACTTTCGCTGCCAAAAGTTTTCTTAGATTCAAACCCTTCCATTCATAACCGGGATCTAACAGGAGACCTGATTTTAATTGAAGGCTTTTGCACAGAACAAGAAATTACACAACTATTGATATCTGATGGGCATACAAAAATCGGATTTCTTGGCGACATTGGATATGCACGGACAAACTTAGAACGTTATAAAGGTTTTTGTTCTTGTATGGAAAAATATCACATTCCTGTCCAGTCCAAATACTGCCTAACCAAAAACATTGATATTTATTCTTATGACCGGGAGTTGTCTGCATTTCTCAATTCCCTTACCGAGTGGCCTACTGCATTTGTGTGCGTCAGCGATTATGTCGCTCACTTTGTTCAGTCCTATATCGACAATAATTCCCAGCGGCTGCCGCATCCTGTTGTACTGACTGGTTTTGACAATTCCGGCGAATATACAAATGTCAGCGGACATATTATCACAGCAAATGTTCCAACAAGTCTTCTTGGCAAACGTTTGGCAATGCAGCTGTTATTCCGTACAGAACATCCTGATGCTCCCTATGAGTTAACCTTTTTGAGTCCTTCAATTATTATACCCAATAATAGAATAAACAAACGAAATTAAATGGTCTTGAAACTATCCAAATAAAACAAACAATCAGACCGCCGCATTTAAGCGGCGGTCTGATTGTTTGTTTTATTTTCTCATTCTTTTCTTTCTTATCTCTCAGGCTCTATCAGCCCATAAGTGTTTCCTTTACGCTTATATACCACATTGACTTCTTCTGTTTCTGCATTACAGAATACATAAAAATCATGTCCAAGAAGCTCCATCTGAATACATGCGTCTTCAGCGTACATTGGTTTAATATCAAAACGCTTTGTACGAACAATCTTTATTTCTTCGTCGTCCTCTTCATAATTGTTGTCAACAAAGTCTGTTCTTAAGCTCGCTGCACCAGCCTGCTGGTCTACTCTAAATTTATTTTTATATTTCTTGAGCTGACGCTCTATCACCTCGGCTGCAAGGTCAACGGACACATACATATCATTGCTTACCTGTTCTGAACGAATGATATTTCCCTTCATAGGAATGGTGACTTCTATCTTTTGTCTCTCTTTCTCAACACTTAATGTTGCATGTACCTCCGTTTCTGGCGTGAAATACCTCTCAAGCTTGCCAATTTTGCTCTCTACTGCCGCCTTTAAACCAGGCGTAACATCAATGTTCTTACCACTAATAATAAATTTCATTATGTCCACATCCCTTCGTTCTTAATTTACAATTATTTTGGGTATTATTTGAAATACGATACCTGATATCTGTTAAAATAAGAAATATTTTCCATCTGATATATAATTACCAAAAAACACCTTAATTGTATTTTGATTATAACACATCAATATATTTTTTCAATATTTTTTAACAGATATTCTAAAATT
>CAJUKA010000028.1 GCA_910586585.1 uncultured Lachnospiraceae bacterium | reverse complement strand
AGGTGCTCCGTTTTATTTTCTGGAAAAATTCCCCAAGTAAAGTTACACTATCATTCCTGGTCTAGATGAGCGCATAAAAAAGTTAACAGAAAAAATCATGGTTCTTACCCAATCATGAGTAAGAACCAAATTGAAAAGTGACGGCTTTTTCTGATCCCGGAATACAGTTCCCCGGAAACGCAAAAAGCACCCAGCAAAAAATACTGAGTGCCTGCATTAAAATCATATTCAATTATTCAAATTCGGTCAAACTACGCCAAACTGTTCTCGTATAAATTGAGGGGTGAGAGGGAGTAAAAATCGCCTCTGAAATACCCCGAAATCAGGGCTGTGGTTGTCCTATTTTTTAACCACTAAGCCCGTTTTTTACCTCCATTTTTGCCGGTTGTCCTATTTTTAACCACTAAAAATTGGGTGAAAATGGCTCTCGTTGTGTCAAATCAGGTCAAACTATATCAGCTTGTTTGGGTATAAGAAAACCCCGGAAAACCTTGATTTTCCGGGGTTTTTGAGCAATTTTGATACGGTTTGAACAGCCGATTATCGCTTGCTGAACTGCGGAGCGCGACGAGCCGCTTTGAGGCCGTACTTCTTTCTTTCCTTCATACGAGGATCACGCGTCAAAAATCCTTCTTTTTTAAGAGTTGGTCTGTAATCTGCATCTGCCTGTAACAAAGCTCTTGAAATTCCATGTCTGATTGCACCTGCTTGTCCTGTATATCCACCACCATATACATTAACAAGTACATCAAATTTGTCAGTTGTATCTGTAGCCGCTAATGGCTGCCGAACAATAACCTTTAATGTCTCTAAACCAAAGTAGTCATCAATTCCTCTTTTATTGATTGTAATATTACCTGTACCTGGTACCAAATATACTCTGGCAATAGATTTTTTTCTTCTTCCTGTGCCATAATATCTTGAAGCATTTGCTGCCTTAGCCATTTTAATTTCCTCCTTTATTTATCACACTGATTAAAATGTCAATGTCTCAGGCTTCTGAGCTGCATGCTTATGCTCAGGTCCTGCATATACAAAAAGTTTCTTGTACATTTCACGTCCTAAAGGTCCCTTGGGAAGCATTCCTTTGACTGCATGCTCAACAACTTCCTCTGGTTTCTTATTCAGCTTCTCTCTCAATGTTGCCTGCTTCATGCCTCCGACATAATCGGAATGTTTATAATAAATCTTTTGATCTAACTTTCTGCCTGTCACTGCAACCTTCTCTGCATTTATTACAATAACATAATCGCCAGTATCCATGTGAGGCGTATAAATCGGCTTATTCTTTCCTCTTAAAACACTTGCAATTTCTGATGCTAAACGTCCTAATGTCATACCAGCAGCATCTACCACATACCATTTTCTATCAATTGTAGCTGGGCTAGCCATAAATGTTTTCATTATGTTTCCTCCATATTACATTATCCATGAATTTAAAATCTGCTCGATTCTAAAATTCACCTTAATAATTCCGTTTGTTTCAGATTGGTTATAACCTACAGATGTCCGGCTGTATCTTATAACTTCTAAAACAGTCTAAAATTCTGTTCTGATGCTTTGCCGGGGCTTTTGACGAAACATCAAGAAACCATGTCACAGTAATGTATTTTACTACACGTATCCAAGTGTGTCAATACCCCAAACCGCTTTTATCAGAATAAACGCATGAACGGATACTCTCTAATTGCCATCCCATTATTTGGTGAGTTTGTCAATGGAATCTAATAAATCATTGGTATATATTACGCTCAGGACAGCAAGAATAAGCAGAAGTTCTGTTTTGGGTTTTCTCCCTATCGTTTTCCGGACTCTTTTCATGCTTCAAATTCCGCAAAATCATCTTACTCCATTTTTTCAAATTCACCCATCACCACACCTCACCATTTGTACTCTCTTTTAAACACTGTTTTAATCATGTTCTTTGTACACCAATGTCAAGAACTGGCATCACAAAAACTCATATTGCTCCAATGTCAAACCACATGCCGGAGCTGTTGGTCCTGCTTGAGCGCGATCCAGGGAGTCCAATATACATGGCAGTTTAGTTGGGCAAAGCTTTCCTTTTCCAACCTCAATCAGCGTCCCCGCAATAATCCGAACCATATGATACAGGAATCCATTTCCTGTCACACGTATTGTGATCAAATCACCTTGCTTGCAAACATTCAACGCATAAATTGTTCTCACCGTTGTTTCTGCTGATGTTCCAGCACTGCAGAAGCTTTTAAAATCATGCTCCCCGATCAAAAAATCAGCAGCACACTGCATCAGTGATACATCCAAAGGTACATACGTAAAATATGCATATAAGCGTTGTGTTGGAAGAGGAAATTCTCTGTTTAGTATTTGATATATATATGTTTTTTTCGTATTTTGCCGTCTGGGATGAAAATCCGGCAAAACTTCGACAGAGTGTTGTATTCTTATATCCTCTGGCAGTCTTTGATTTAAAGCATACGATACTTTTTCCGCAGGCATTCTGCTCATAGTATCAAATACGGCCACATTCCCGATTGCATGTACTCCTGTATCTGTCCTTGATGCACCAATAACCTTGATATTCTCTTTAAAAAGTGCGCACAATGCATCATTTAACACAGACTCTATCGTTATTGCATTCGGCTGAATCTGCCATCCATGATAATTCGTGCCGTCATAACCAACTGTCAACATTATCCGTTTCATTTTATGTATCTATCCTCTGAAATTGAACTATTTTATGACGCTATTCAAAACTATGGGCATCAACTGTTCTGCTGCAATTCCAACCACAAAATAACACACCACCACAGCATAAGACAAATAATCCCTTTTTTTATAATGCAGTGGTTTCATCTTTGTACGATTGTCGCCTCCTCTGTAACATCTTGCTTCCATCGCCATTGCCAAGTCATTTGCTCTCCGAAATGCCGATATAAAAAGAGGCACCAGCAAAGGTACCAATCCCTTTGCTCTTTTTATCAAATTTCCGCTCTCAAAGTCCGCACATCTTGCCAACTGTGCTTTCATAATCTTATCTGTTTCTTCCATTAAGATAGGAATAAATCGAAGCGCTATTGACATCATCATCGCAATTTCATGGACAGGCACTTTTATTTTGTTCAGAGGTCTAAGCATTTTCTCCAGTCCATCTGTAAGCTGATTCGGTGTCGTTGTAAGTGTCATGATAGAAGAACCTATAATTAAAAAGGTAAGACGCACTGACAAAAGCACTGCTGTTCTCAATCCCTCTCTGGTAATCGTAATTTTCCACAGCTGAACAAGTGGTTCCCCTGGCGTTAAAAAGAGATTAAACAATACTGTAATCAGCAGCAAAACAACAATTGCTTTCATACCTTTTATCATAAACTTAAAAGGTACCTTTGATAACTTAATAACCAATGTCAAAAATAGCGCCGCTACAGCATATCCCCAAACTGTATGAAACAGAAAAAGAGATATGATAAAAACAATCGTTGTTCCAAGTTTGACTCTGGGATCAAGCCTGTGTATCACCGAGTCAGCCTGATAATATTGTCCCAATGTGATATCTCTAAGCATCCAAATCCTCCCTGCCTTTAGCACCCGCACATTTAAGCTGCTAGTTTTAGCTGATACAAGACATATAAACAATGAACATTCAACATGTGTTTTTACACTTTCACTGATGCAAAATATTGCTTTATTTCTTCTTTTGCTTCCTCTATTGTCGTTACCTTGTCATTGACATCATAACCGTGAACGCGCAAATTTTTCATTATGTATGTTACTTGTGGCGCAGACAAACCAATCTCTTCAAGATATTGATATTGCTCAAAAACTGCTTTTGGTTCATCATCATACATCACGCAGCCCTTGTTCATTACGATAATTCTATCAACATACTTTGCCACATCATCCATGCTGTGAGAAACCAAAATCACGGTAATTTTTGTTTCTTCTTTCAGCTTTGATATCTGATCTAAAATTTCGTCACGTCCCTTGGGATCAAGACCAGCTGTAGGCTCATCAAGTATAAGGACTTGCGGTTTCATTGCTAATACGCCTGCTATAGCAACCCGCCTTTTTTGCCCTCCTGACAGATCGAATGGCGATTGATAAAAATACTCATCCTCCAATCCCACAAGCTTCAATGCCTCATACGCCCTAAGCTCTACCTCTTTTTTTGATAAACCTAGATTTTTGGGACCAAAGCATACATCAGAAAATACATCTGTCTCAAAAAGCTGATGCTCTGGATACTGAAACACAAGCCCAACTTTGCTTCGCAGCACTCTTTTGTCAAATCCCTGTCCATCAACATCTTCACCATTAAAATAAATACTTCCTGATGTTGCTTTCATCAAACCATTTAAATGCTGCACCAATGTTGACTTTCCTGAACCAGTGTGTCCTATGAGTCCTATAAACTGACCATCTGGTATAACAAGGCTTACATTCTCCAATGCGCTCACTGCCATTGCGGTATCTTTTGCATATATATGACTTACCTTATCCAATATAATAGGCATATCATCCGCCCTTTCCAATAAACTTTAGATATTGTTATCTGCAATTGTCTAATGCTTCCCGAAATTCTTCATTTGTCAAGATTCCCTTTGGCATAGGAAAACCTTCTTTTCTTAACTCATGTGCTAGCAGCGTCACCTGGGGCACATCAAGGCGCAATTCTTTTAGCTTTTCTACCTCAGAAAATACTTCCCTTGGCGTTCCTTGAAGTGTTACTTTTCCTCTATCCATCACATAAACTTTATCTGCATATATCACTTCTTCCATGTAATGTGTGATTAGTATAATCGTAATATGCTCTGCATCATTGAGCGCTCTCGCTGCACGGATAACCTCTTTTCGGCCTTTGGGGTCCAGCATCGCTGTCGGTTCGTCAAAAATAATACATTTGGGATGCATCGCTATCACCCCTGCTATAGAAACGCGCTGTTTCTGGCCGCCAGAAAGTTTGTTTGGTGAAGATTTCCTAAACTCATACATTCCTACCGTTTTCAGACTCTCTTCAACGCGCTCCCAAATTTCTTTCGTTGGTACCCCCATATTTTCTGGTCCAAATCCTACATCCTCTTCAACAACCTGTCCAATAATTTGATTGTCTGGATTCTGAAATACCATTCCCGCTGTTTGGCGTATATCCCATAACGCTTCTTCATCCTGTGTATCTTTGCCGTCAACCCACACGGTTCCTTCTGTAGGGTATAGTATGACATTCATGTGTTTTGCCAGTGTTGACTTTCCAGATCCATTATGTCCCAATATCGCAACAAACTCTCCTTGTTTGATATCTAAATCTACATCATCAACGGCAGTAGTAATTCCTTCCACATTGCCTTCTTCATCACGTCGTATATATTCATATATTAAATCCCTGACTTTAATTATTCCCATATTTGCCACCTGGTTTTCTATTTGAACACTTTTTTACTTGCTATCCTCTTCCTTTATCTTCTGTTGCATAAACGCCCTGTAAAGTTTTCTTCTCTGCAATGCCTCTTTGTGTTCCCTATCCAGATCTATCTGTCTTTTTATTGTTTCTGCAAGCCATATTGCTCTTATTTTTTCAAGCACCTCTTCTTCTTTGCTCTTCCCAAAATCCGACATATATTCTGCATATTTTGTTCCGTAGAGTTGTGTCTGCTGTTGGCGTTTTTTATTAGTTCTTTGCTCTTCATCCCACTTCTGCAATTTTTCTAACTCTTTTTCTTTTGCTTTTTGTCTCTGATAATTTGCACGTGCAGCGGCTGTACTAGAATAAACTTTTGCAGGCCGTACATTGGATTGCGCTCCATACTGTTCACGATTTGCATTTGCATTCGTCGTTGTCTTTTCCTGATAGCCATAGCTGCTATACGGCATACCACCATAATGTTTTTGATTTTGGCTCGGAATCTCTTGATGTCGCATCAAACATTCATATGCTTTTTGTGCTCTAATATAATATTCTTTGGTATCTGTATTGGGATTTGCATCAGGATGATACAATTTTGCCTTGTATCGGTATGCCCGTTTTATCTGCTCGTCAGAAGCACTTTCACTAATTCCTAAAAAATAGCATGCCTCTCTTCTTGTCATGTTTCCATATTTGTCCATATACTAATTTCCTTTCAGCATTAGGATAATAACCATTCTAAAATACTACTGCAACTGCTTCATCGTACCCATTCATAGGTTGTCAGCTTCTTGTACAGCGTGACAATTTATTGAGGCTATTTCTAACAGTTTCTTTTATGCCTGGCCTTCGCCCTATCATTTGGAATGATTGCCAAATATGAATAAATTATGTAAAAAATTTTTGTTTTTCAATCGTAATATGATATTGTGAAAAACGCTCCCACGATATGGGAGCGCCTCTGCGTATAAGAATACAAATATATGTTATACTAATTCAAGTACTACCTGCATCGCACCATCGCCTTTGCGCTGACCAATTTTGATGATTCTTGTATAACCACCATTACGTGCTGCATACTTAGGTGCAATCTCATCGAACATTTTTGCCACAAGATCAACTTCCTTAGTATTTCTCTTTTTACCAGCGTTCTTCTCTGGAACCTCTGTTACTTTATAAAGAACTCTGAGAATCTGTCTTCTTGCATGAAGTCTTGATGGTTTATCCTTTTTAATTTCCTTCTCTACTTCATCATAAACAGTAACTTTCTTACCATCCTTTATTTCTTTTACTCTCTTACCATCTTTATCTTTTCTTGGAACTTTAGCTGTAACCTTAACCATCTCATAATTATCTTTTTCTTTTACAGCTAATGCAATCAGTCCTTCTGCAATTTTTCTGACTTCTTTCGCTCTTGCCTCTGTTGTAATAATTCTGCCTTCTTTACTTGCAATCAGAGCAGTAACCTGATTTCTTAACAATGCCTTTCTCTGACTTGAAGTTTTTCCAAGTTTTCTATAACCTGCCATAATAGGCTCCTTTCATTGTGAGGACACATCACCTGCATTTTTTGAATACGCAGGCTACCCTCATTGGTGGAACAAATGACAACGCCCTTTGGTCTTACTTATCAAATGTTAATTTATATTTCCATCTTTGAGTACAAATGTGAACACTTTGGTTTTACCACATCTGTATATATTGCGCAAAACAGCCATCTAGGAAGAATCACTATTTTATTAATCTTCAACTGGATTAAGCTGTAAGCCTAACTCTTTTAGTTTTGCCAACACTTCATCTAAAGATTTACGTCCTAAGTTTCGTACTTTCATCATATCCTCTGACGTCCGGTTTGTTAACTCTTCCACTGTATTAATTCCCGCTCTCTTCAGACAATTATAAGAGCGAACAGACAACTCAAGTTCATCAATGCTCATCTCAAGCACTTTTTCTTTTTCATCATCCTCTTTCTCAATCATAACCTCTGCATTCTTTGCATTTTCAGAAAGATTAATGAAAAGTTTAAGATGCTCGCTCAATACTTTTGCGGCAAGGCTTACAGCTTCGTCCGGCGCCAATGTTGCATCCGTATAAACATCTAAAGTTAATTTATCATAATCAGTAATCTGACCTACACGGGTATTTTCTACGGTAACATTTACTCGCTCTACAGGAGTATATATGGAATCCACTGCTATGACACCAATTGGTAAATCCTCGCTTTTATTTTTGTCAGCGCTGATGTAGCCTCTTCCCTTAGTAATAATGATCTCCATGTAAAGCTTGCTGTCTTTTCCGCCGTTCAATGTAGCGATAACCTGATCAGGATTCATAATTTCAATATCTTGATCAACCTGAATATCAGACGCTCTGACAACACCTTCACCCTCGAAATCTATAATTGCTTTTTTAACTTCATCCGTTTCACAGTTGTTTTTAATCGCCAGGCTCTTAAGGTTCATGATGATCTCTGTTACATCCTCTTTTACTCCGGGAATGGAACTGAACTCGTGCAAAACGCCATCAATTTTAACCTGGCTTACAGCTGCACCAGGCAGGGAAGCAAGCATAATTCTCCTAAGAGAATTACCCAGTGTAATTCCGTAGCCTCTCTCTAAAGGCTCAACTATAAATTTACCATACTTTTTGTCTTCAGAGATTTCTGACACTTCAATATTGGGACTGTCAAAACCAAATGCTAACACTGTAAATACCCTCCTTTATGAATGTGATGATGTAACTGGAATAGGCGCAAACTCTCCTCTGCCGCCTATCCGCTGCGAAGGACGCAGGCCGTATCAGGAACCATTTTTTATGCGTCCCCTGCATAATTACAACAATAGAAAGCACGCAGGGCGCACTTCCTACTGTTATTCTTCTTATTACTTAGAATATAACTCGACGATAAGCATCTCATCTACAGGAACATCAATCACTTCTCTGGAAGGAAGCTCCTTGATGCTGCCTTTAAAGTTCTCCTGGTCAACATCCATCCATTCAGGAACTAATCTGCCGTTTGTAGCCTCAGCAACATCTTTGTATCGCTGAAGTCCCTTAGCCTTTTCACTGATCTCAATCACATCGCCAGCGCTGACTAAGTATGAAGGTATATTAATACACTTTCCATTTACCAATACATGTTTATGACCCACTATTTGTCTGGCTTCTCTTCTGGTTCTAGCAAATCCCATTCTGAAGATAACGCTGTCAAGCCTTCTCTCAAGCATAATCATCAGATTTTCACCAGTCATGCCCTTCATTCTGTCTGCTTTTTCATAATAATTACGGAAAGGCTTCTCAAGAACACCATAGATAAATTTTGCCTTCTGCTTTTCTCTGAGCTGCAATCCATACTCACTCATTTTCTTGCCAGCTCTTGAAGACTTTCTTTTAGACTTCTTATCATATCCCAAAAATACAGGATCTAAATCAAGAGATCTGCATCTTTTAAGTACAGGAACTCTATTCACTGCCATGTTTTTATCCTCCTAAATTTGTACCACTATTCTTTCTAACACCTCATGATATACATTCGTATAATACAAAGCAATTGGAAAACGTCCTACTAAACTCTACGGCGCTTTGGTGGGCGGCATCCATTATGTGGAACAGGAGTTACATCCTTGATACTTGTTACTTCAAGACCGCACGCCTGAAGTGCACGAATCGCAGCTTCTCTGCCTGAGCCAGGACCTTTAACCATAACATCCACAGACTTTAAGCCATGTACTAAAGCTGCCTTTGTAGCTGTTTCGGCTGCCATCTGAGCAGCATATGGAGTAGATTTCTTTGAACCTCTAAATCCCAGACCGCCTGCACTTGCCCACGAAAGAGCGTTACCCTCATTATCTGTCAATGTAACAATTGTATTGTTAAATGATGACTGGATATGTGCCTGTCCTCGTTCAACGTTTTTCTTTACGCGCTTTTTTGTTACTTTTTTTGCAACTTTTTTAGCCATTTTAAACTAACCTACTTTCTCAACCAAACTTTTTGTCTACCGTTCCATTACTTTTTCTTATTTGTTATTGTTCACAAAACGAACCCAAAAATCATTATTTCTTCTTATTAGCTACAGTTCGCTTTGGACCTTTTCTTGTTCTTGCATTTGTCTTTGTATTCTGACCACGAACAGGCAGACCCTTTCTATGACGGATACCACGATAGCATCCAATCTCCTGTAATCTCTTAATGTTCAAAGCAATTTCACGTCTGAGATCACCTTCGACCATATACTCTTCATCAATAACAGAGCTGATTTTTCTAACATCATCATCTGTCAAATCCCTAACACGCACATCCGGATTTACTCCTGCTTTCTCAAGGATTTTGTTTGAACTTACTCTGCCAATACCATAAATATAAGTCAATCCGATTTCTATACGTTTCTCTCTTGGTAAGTCAACACCAGCAATACGAGCCATGTTAAAATTCCTCCATTTTGTTTCATGATAAAACATTAAATCGTTTTATCGTTTATTAATAGTAAACTAATTGATTGGGGTATCAAATACCCAACCGGACATCTATCCGGTTTGTCCGATACTAACGGCAGTTTGTTTCTGCCTGCTCCAGACAAATACTGAAGCTTTATCGCGAAATTTTTCTCGGTATCAAGAAGTAAACACACAACAGATTTAAACTCTGTCATATATTTATAGTATATATTTGCTTTGACGGATTCAAATATATACCTCAGCCGCATTTGTTATACAGATTGGAGTATTAACCCTGTCTCTGTTTGTGTTTGGGATTTTCACAGATAATTCTGATTCTCCCTTTTCTCTTGATAACTTTGCATTTTTCGCAAATAGGTTTTACTGATGATCTAACTTTCATCTCAATCCTCCATTCTTTGCTGCATCTTGCGAATTTGGGTGCAAGCATAAATTTGCTCGTTGAAAATCATAAATTTCCAACTCACCCTCCTTTCAAAAAGACCGTTTTTCATTATAGCATGCAAATACAATAAATGCAAGCCCTATTAAACCTTTTTTTACTTATCTTTGTAACAGTTGTTACTTTTCACACCCGCGCCATGCACTTGCTGCATGGCGTCGGAGCAAGCGCCAAAATGCGTGCTTTTTAGCATTTTGTGTGCATCAATTGTTGCAATTCACACCGAAATCGTTGTAAGTATATGAGAAATCTGGCGTAAGTGTGAATTGTAACTAACCGTTCAGCCTTCGACTACTTATCTCTCCAAATAATTCTTCCTTTGGATAAATCATATGGGGATAATTCCAATGTTACTTTGTCACCCGGAAGGATACGAATGAAATTCTGTCTTAACTTTCCACTGATATGAGCAAGTACCCTGTGACCATTCTCAAGTTCCACCTGAAACATTGTATTGGGAAGCTTCTCAACTACTGTTCCTTCAATTTCAATTACATCGGACTTTGACATTATTTTACCTCCTGAATGCCTTAAGTGTGCTCTCGAAGTCCATTTGTTTCTAATTTTGTGAAACAGTTCGAGAGTACATTTTTATTAAATGTTTTATTTCTTCGTTTGTCACAGACACTGTGTCTGTCTTCCGGTAGACAGTTTTAATAATTTGTATATGCTTTTTATTCTTTTTTTTTGGTTTTTCCACTGTCCGCACCAAACCATCTGACACATATACATATTCTTTTGCTTCTCTGATAATAAAATATATTTCACCCTTATCATGTCCTGCCAGCGAATAGGCTAAAAACCCCGTCATTGTTCTTTTCTCCTATTTTAAGTTCCGCATCTGCCGCTTTAACAATTTGGGACTGGACTATATGAGTGTCAGAATCTCTGGTTCCCCATCTGTTATCAAAATCGTATTCTCATAATGTGCAGACAAAGAACCGTCCTCTGTAACAACTGTCCAATCATCATTCAGCCATTCCACTTCACCATGTCCCATATTAATCATTGGTTCTATTGCTAAAGTCATGCCTGGACGAAGCTTCAATCCCCTTTTTTTCTGTCTGTAATTTGGAATCTGTGGGTCTTCATGTAATGAAGTTCCTATTCCATGGCCAACCAGTTCTTCAACAATTCCGTATCCAAACTGTGACACATATCGATCAATGGTATTAGAAATATCATGAAGGTGATTTCCTGCCTTTGCTTTCTTAATACCTTCAAAGAATGAGTTTTTTGTCTCATCAATAAGTTTTTGTGCCTCTGGGCTTATTTGTCCTACTCCATGTGTTCTGGCAGCATCTGAGTGATACCCCTTATAAATCAGCCCACAGTCAAGACTAACGATATCTCCCTCCTGCAATATTCTGTCAGAACTAGGAATTCCATGCACTACCTCATCATTGACTGACACACAAATTGATGCTGGATATCCGTTGTAATGCAAAAAATTAGGCACACATCCCATACTTCTTATCAGCTTTTCTCCAAGTTGATCGATATAGAGTGTTGATATCCCAGGTTTAATTGCCTGTTCAAGCTCTTTGTGCACTTGGGCAAGAAGTCTGCAAGATTCACGCATCAAACCGATTTCTCGCTCTGATTTTATTGTAACAGCCATCTCTTACTCCTTCGCCCGCTACAGCCATTCGCCAATACTGCCACAGGCAAAAATTCATTTAAAATAAACCTTACTCCAATATTTCTACAATTGCTGCAAAGACATCTTTCATGTCTACAGTGCCGTCTACAGAACGCAGTACACCTCTTGCAGAATAAAAATCAATCAATGGTTGTGTTTGTTTATGATATACACTAAGACGATTTTTTACGGTATCTGGCTTATCATCATCCCTTAAAATCAATTCTGAACTGCATTTATCACAAATTCCCTCTTTTTTAGGAGGAATATGCTCCATATGATAAGTTGCACCACAAGATACACATGCACGTCTTCCTGACATTCTATTAATAATATTTTCGTCTGGTACATCGACGTTGATTGCATAATCAATCTTGTCTCCAAGTTCTATCAATGCCTTGTCAAGCACTTCTGCCTGGGGAATTGTTCTTGGAAAACCATCCAAGACATATCCATTCTTGCAATCCTCCTGTGACACCCTGTCAAGCAAAATTTTCACTGTTAATTCATCTGGAACCAGAAGCCCCTGATCCATATACTTCTTCGCTTCCATACCAAGTTCTGTACCATTTTTAATGTTTACGCGGAAGATATCACCTGTGGAAATATGAGGTATATTAAATTTCTCTGCAATCATCTTTGCTTGAGTTCCTTTTCCTGCTCCCGGCGCACCCAACATAATAATCTTCATACTGTTTTCCTCCTAAATCTATTTTTCACAAAAGTTTCAATTCAACATGCTTTCCACCAATACATGCTCAATTCAAATATCTGTACTCATAGTTTATTATGAACATCTTATGATTAGACTTATGATAACTTATTATAGGATAACTTATTAATAGAAGCAAAGCAGATGCTTTGCTTCTATCTGGTTGTCCAAACGGATTGTCCAAAGTCAATCATTCAAAAAACCTTTGTAATTACGTACCAGCATCTGAGATTCAATCTGCTTGATTGTCTCAAGTACAACGCTTACAATAATTATCAAGCTTGTTCCGCCAAACGAAACAGATGCCTTGAATACACCATTAAAGAAGAATGGGACTACTGCCACGATGACAAGACCAACGGCACCAATAAAGATAATTGCATTAAGCACTCTATTCAAATAGTCACTGGTAGGTTTTCCAGGTCTGATTCCCGGAATAAATCCACCCTGTTTCTTCATATTATTTGCAATCTCTAATGGATTAAATGTCAATGATGTATAAAAATAAGCAAAGAATACTGTCAGTACGATATATACTACAAGACCAATTGAATAAATCAGTTGATCTGGGTTACACCAATAATCCTGGTTTAATCCATTTAAAATCTGTCTCCATACGCCAGTTCCATTATAACCAACTAATGTCGAAAGAATAATCGGAAACTGCATTAATGAAGAAGAAAAGATAATCGGAATAACACCTGCGGTATTCACCTTTAAGGGGAGGAATGTCATCTGTCCTCCAACCATCTTATTTCCCTGAATTTTTTTCGCATACTGTACTGGAATTTTGCGCACTGCACTGTTGAGAACAACAACAAATACTGTCATTGCTAAGATAATCGCAACAATGATGATCGCCGCAACGACTGCCAGCGGAATAGATTTTCCTTGGCAGAACTGCTCATACAATTTTGCAAAGTCATCCGGCAAACGAGAGATAATATTAATAACAAGAACTATTGAAATACCATTACCAACGCCTCTCTCTGTAATACGTTCACCGATCCACATAAGAAATGCACTGCCTGCTGTTAATACAGCAACTACTGTTATAATTTCTAACGGACCATACTTTTGAAGCAAGCCCTGATTTCCAAATCCAATTGCCATTGCAGTACTCTCGATTAAAGCAAGCGCAACTGTAACATAACGTGTAATAGAAGCAATCTTCTTCCTTCCATCTTCTCCATCTTTTTGCATTTCTTCAAGTTTTGGAATTGCAATTGTAAGAAGCTGCATAATAATTGAAGAAGTAATGTAAGGCGTAATATTCAATGCAAACACAGACATCCTCGAAAAAGAGCCCCCAGTAAATGCATCAAAGAAGTTGAAAGCGCCTCCAGTTTGAGCTTCAAACCAGGAAGAAAAATAATCTCTATTAACACCAGGAATCGGAAGCTGTGATCCAAAACGAATCACTATCAGCATAAGAAACGTAAACAATAATTTTTCTCTGATTTCCTTGATCTTGAACGCGTTCTTTAATGTAGAAAACATTAGATCACCTCTGCTGTTCCACCAAGTGCCTCAATCTTTTCCTTGGCAGATGCACTATATGCATTCACTTTGACATTAAGCTTCTTGGTTAAATTCCCTTCGCCTAAAATCTTTACCCCGTCTCTGGGATTTTTGACGATTCCAGTCTCAATTAACGTGTCCACCGATATAGTAGCACCCTCCTCAAAGCGACGCTCCAGCACTTCAAGATTGATAGCAACGATTTCCTTTGTATTTCTGTTATGGAACCCTCTTTTTGGAATACGTCTATATAAAGGCATCTGTCCACCTTCAAAGCCTGGTCTTGGAGCTCCTGAACGTGCTTTCTGGCCCTTGTGACCCTTGCCGGCTGTCTTGCCGTTTCCTGAACCGTGTCCACGACCTCTTCTAAAATTATCGCTGTGTTTAGAACCCTTTGCAGGTCTTAAATTAGATAATTCTAATGAGTTACCCATTTTCTGACACCTCCTTATACTATGCTTCTTCAACTTTAACTAAATGATTTACTTTGCGGATCATACCTCTCGTTGCGTCATTATCCGGAAGTTCTACTGTTTTGTGAAGCTTTGTCAACCCCATCGCTTCCACAGTGGCCTTATTTTTAGGAACAGCGCCGATTGTTGATCTTATCAAAGTAACTTTTAATGTCTTTGCCATCTTAAAAACCTCCATACCGCCGACGCCAAAACGAACAAGTTCATTTGTGAATTTGGGCGTCAGCACAAATTTGTCAATTGAAAAATCTCCGACTTTTCAACTTTCCTTAAGCCATAATCTCATCAACAGACTTACCACGATTTGCAGCTACCTGTTCTGGTGTCTTCAACTGTGACAGCCCTGCGATTGTGGAAAGTACTACGTTTTGTTTATTGTTAGAGCCCAAAGACTTTGTACGAATATTCTTAATACCTGCAAGCTCGCATACGACACGTGCTGGGCCGCCTGCGATGATACCTGTACCTTCAGGTGCCTTCTTCAGTAAAACACTTGAAGAACCATAACTTCCCACAAAATCATGTGTTATAGACTTATTTTCATCCATCGCAATACTTACAAGATTTTTCGTTGCATCTTCTTTTCCCTTACGAATCGCTTCAGGAATTTCTACAGCCTTACCAAGTCCGGCACCTACATGGCCATTACCGTCACCTACAACTACCAAAGCGGTAAAACGCATGTTACGTCCACCCTTAACAGTTTTCGTTACTCTTTTGATAGTGACAACCTTATCCGTTAATTCAAGCTGACTAGCATCAATGATTGTACGTTTCATGTGATTTTCTCCCTTCCTAGAATTCTAAGCCAGCTTCTCTTGCTGCCTCAGCTAAAGCTTTGATTTTTCCATGGTATAAAAAGCCGCCTCTATCAAAAACTACCTCTGTAATACCCTTATCCTTTGCTCTCTTAGCAATCACTTTTCCCAAATATGCTGCCGCTTCAACATTGTTTGTCTTTTCAAGCTCAGTCTTTACTTCTTTTTCTAATGTAGAAGCTGCCGCTAATGTATTGCCAACGGTATCGTCAATAATTTGAGCATACATATGATTATTGCTTCGAAATACTGCCAGGCGTGGTCTAGTAGTAGTACCGCTCAAACGGTTGCGTATTCTCATGTGCTTCTTTTTTCGCAATTCTTCTCTTGATCTTTTCTTAACCATTTTTACGCCCTCCTTATTTACTTCTTACCAGTTTTACCAACTTTACGTCTGATTGTCTCATCAGAATATTTGATACCCTTGCCCTTGTATGGTTCAGGTCTTCTCTTATCTCTGATCTCAGCAGCAAATTGGCCAACTTTTTCTTTATCAATACCCTTTACAATAATAACATTCGTTCCTTCAAGAACTGTTTCAATACCTTCAGGGTCCATCATTTCAACAGGATGCGAATATCCTAAAGACAGTGTCAACTTTTTACCAGCCTTTGCGGCTCTGTATCCAACACCATTTACTTCAAGCTTTTTCTCATAACCTGATGTTACCCCAACAACCATATTATTAATAAGAGTTCTTGTAAGGCCATGTAAAGACTTCATTTTCTTCAAATCATTTGGTCTTGCAACAGTGAGCTCTGCACCTTCAACTTTAATTTCCATCTCTGCTGGCAACACTCTCTCAAGTGTTCCCTTGGGACCTTTTACAGTCACTTTATTATTTTCTGCAACTTCTACCGTAACACCTGCAGGAATTGCGATTGGCATTCTTCCTATACGTGACATGCCCGTACCTCCTAATTTATTTGAATCTATTTTCAAGCCCATAGAACTGCATTGCAATTCTTATAAACAAATTTTAGTTTTCTTTCAATGACAGATGGTGTCATCATCCGTTTTTTACCAAATAAATGCTAAAACTTCGCCGCCAACCTGAAGTTTTCTGGCTTCTTTGTCTGTAATAACACCCTGATTGGTAGAGATAATAGCAGTGCCAAGTCCACCAAGAACCTTTGGCAGCTCATCCTTACCAGCATAGATACGAAGACCTGGTTTTGAGATTCTTTTTAATCCCGTAATAATTCTTTCGTTCTTGTCTGCCCCATATTTTAATGTGATATGGATTGTTTTGAAAGCACCATCTTCTACAACATCAAAAGCCCTAATATACCCTTCATCCAAAAGAATCTGCGCGATCGCAAGCTTCATTTTTGATGAAGGAACATCTACTGTATCATGCTTTGCAGTGTTCGCATTGCGAATTCTTGTAAGCATATCTGCAATAGGATCATTCATTGTCATTTCAGTTTCCTCCTTAATTATCTATCATGAAGAATGCGCCAGCATTCTTCCGAAATGGAATTTAGTTTTTCTTAGGCAATGTCTTTTATTGCCTTAGAAAATCTTTCCATTTTTACCAGCTTGCTTTTTTTACACCAGGAATTTGACCCTTGTATGCCAACTCACGGAAGCAGATTCTGCAAATTCCATATTTTCTTAAGTAAGCATGTGGACGGCCACAGATTCTACAACGATTGTATCCCTGTGTAGAAAACTTAGGGTTACGCTGCTGTTTGATTTTCATTGCTGTTTTAGCCATGAGAATTTACCTCCTTATTGTTTTGCGAAAGGCATGTTGAACTGTGTTAACAGCTCACGTGCTTCTTCATCAGTCTTAGCAGTTGTTACAAAGATAATATCCATACCTCTTACTTTGTCAACTTTATCATATTCAATCTCAGGGAAAATTATCTGCTCTTTGATGCCAAGTGCATAGTTTCCTCTTCCATCAAACCCGTTAGGATTTACACCTCTAAAGTCACGAACACGAGGCAGCGCAAGATTTACAAGACGGTCAAGGAACTCATACATTTTTTCACCACGAAGAGTTACTTTGCATCCAATCGCCATGCCCTCACGAATTTTAAAGTTTGCAATCGCCTTCTTAGCCTTGGTAACAATCGCTTTCTGTCCAGCGATAATCTCCATATCCTTTACAGCCGATTCCAAAACCTTTGCATTTTCTTTTGCCTCGCCGACACCCATATTGATAACAATCTTATCAAGCTTGGGAACTTCCATGGTATTCTTATATCCGAACTTCTTGATCATAGCACCTACGATCTCGTCTTTATACATAGTTTTAAGTCTACTCACCAGTTTAGACCTCCTTTCCGAAATTAATCAACAACCTCGCCTGTTGTCTTTGCGTAGCGTACCTTTTTATCCCCATCCATCTTGATGCCAATTCTTGTTGCCTTGCCTTTATGAAGATACATTACATTTGAAATATCAATAGGAGCCTCTTTCTGGATAATGCCGCCATTCTGATTTGCAGCGGAAGGCTTAGAATGTTTTGTTACCATGTTGACACCTTCTACCAAAATCTTTGATTTCTTTTTGTCCACGGATAAAACCTTGCCCTCTTTATCTTTATCTTTTCCAGTGATAACCTTTACGGTATCACCCTTTTTAATCTTTAACATTCCGGCACCTCCTTATAATACTTCGGGAGCTAAGGAGACAATCTTCATAAACTGTTTCTCGCGAAGCTCTCTTGCTACTGGCCCAAAAATACGTGTTCCTCTCGGAGTTTTATCATCCTTGATGATTACAGCAGCATTTTCATCAAATCTAATATAAGAACCGTCTTTACGACGGGCGCCCTTTACGGTACGTACAACTACAGCTTTTACTACATCGCCTTTTTTTACAACGCCGCCTGGTGTTGCATCTTTAACGCTGGCAACAATGATATCGCCAATGTTTGCATATCTTCTTGTAGAGCCACCCATAACTCTGATGCAGAGCAACTCTTTTGCACCAGTATTATCAGCGACTTTGAGTCTGCTTTCCTGTTGTATCATGCTTATTCTCCTTCCAAAGCCATGCTATGCATTGCTTTTAATATCTATTTTACTCTTTCGATAACTTCCACAAGTCTCCATCTTTTATCCTTTGACAAAGGTCTTGTTTCCATTACTTTAACGGTATCGCCAATGTTGCACTCATTGTTCTCATCGTGTGCTTTCAGCTTATAAGTTCTCTTAACGATTTTTCCGTAAAGAGGATGCTTAACATGATCTTCTACAGCAACTACGATAGTCTTCTGCATTTTGTTGCTAACAACCTTGCCTGTACGTGTTTTTCTTAAATTTCTTTCCACGGCAATTTTCCTCCTACTCTACGTTTTTATTTTTTGCAGTTATCACAGTCTGAATTCTGGCAATATTCTTTCTTACTTCTTTAATTCTCGCTGTATTCTGTAACTGATTTGTTGCATTCTGAAATCTCAAATTGAAAAGTTCCTTTTTTGCAGCTACTAATTCCTGTGCTAATTCTGTAGCTGATTTGGATCTTAAATCTTCTACATACTTATTAGTTTTCATTTACTGCACCGCCTTCCAAATCTGCTTTAGAAACAATCTTGCACTTGCAAGGGAGCTTATGTGTTGCAAGACGTAACGCTTCTTTTGCTATATCTTCAGCGACTCCGCTGATTTCAAACATTACACGACCGGGTTTTACTACTGCTACCCAATATTCAAGTGTTCCTTTTCCTGAACCCATTCGCGTTTCAGCAGGTTTTGCTGTCACTGGCTTATCAGGGAAAATTTTAATCCATACCTTACCACCACGCTTAATATAACGTGTCATTGCAATACGGGCTGCTTCTATCTGATTTGATTTTATCCAGCATGGTTCCATTGCCACGATACCATACTCACCGTAAGTAATTGTATTACCTCTTTGAGCTTTACCTCTCATTGTACCGCGGAACTGTTTACGACGCTTTACTCTTTTTGGCATTAACATTATTTATCGCTCCCTTCCTTATTTCCCTTTGTAGGAAGTACTTCGCCCTTGTAGACCCAAACCTTTACGCCCAATTTGCCGTAGGTAGTATCTGCCTCTGCGAATCCATAATCAATATCTGCTCTAAGTGTCTGAAGAGGAATCGTACCTTCACTGTAGAATTCTGTACGAGCCATATCAGCGCCTCCCAGACGTCCTGAAACTGCTGTTTTGATGCCCATTGCACCCGCCTTCATGGTTCTGCCCATGCAAGACTTCATAGCACGTCTGAAAGAAACACGGTTCTCAAGCTGCAACGCAATATTCTCAGCAACTAACTGTGCATCTCTGTCTGGCCGTTTAATCTCTTTAATATCAACAAGTACATTCTTTCCTGTCAGCTTTTGAAGTTCCTTCTTTGTAACCTCTATTTCTGCACCACCCTTACCAATTACGATACCTGGCTTAGCAGTGAAAACAATCACTTTTACTCTGTCAGATGCTCTCTCAATCTCAATTTTTGAAACACCTGCGCTGAACAATTTTTTCTTTAAAAACTTTCTGATATTATAATCTTCTACTAAGTAGTCAGCGAAATCAGCATCCGCATACCATTTTGAATCCCAATCTTTAATAACGCCGACTCTCAGTCCATGAGGATTAACTTTCTGTCCCATCTTTTTCCTCCTATCTCTCGTCAAGCACGATTGTAATGTGGCTCATTCTTTTTTCAATTCTATAAGCTCTGCCCTGTGCTCTTGGTCTTATTCTCTTCATTGTAGGCCCTTTATTTGCATAACACTCTGCGATATAAAGGTTCTCAGCGTTCATACCATTGTTGTTCTCTGCATTGGCGATTGCCGACTCCAAAAGCTTTTTTATAATACTAGACGCATATCTTGGGTTATATGCCAAAATTCCCAAAGCTGTCTGAACATCTTTGCCTCTGATTGCATCTAACACAAAGCATGCCTTCTGTACAGACACTCTAGCATAAGAAAGCTTTGCGGATGGTCTTGTTTCTCTATTTTCTGCATTTCTCTTTCTCTTATAATTCGTTCTGCTATATTTTTCTGCCATGGTTGAACCTCCTTTCAACTGATTACTTTACTTTTGATTTCTTTTCGTCCTTGCCATGTCCTCTATAGGTTCTGGTTGCAACGAATTCACCAAGCTTATGTCCAACCATATCTTCTGTTACATATACAGGCACATGTTTTCTTCCGTCATGAACTGCAATTGTATGACCTACAAATGAAGGGAAAATTGTAGAACGACGTGACCATGTCTTAATTACTGATTTATTTCCTGACGCATTCATTGCATCAACCTTTTTCAAAAGGCTTACATCTGCGAAAGGACCCTTTTTTAATGACCTTGCCATTAGGTAATTCCTCCTTGTTTTTTCAGAGAAAAATACCGCCGTGCTCGCATGGTATATGCTCTCTGCGAGCAGAGGAAACTTTCTCCTTTTAATCAATAAACTGTTATCTGATCACAGAGCGATTTTTTTGACGAATCGCCCTGCCGCCATTTTATTTAATCGCTCTGCCGTCTCTTCTTCTTACGATAAGTTTGTCAGAAGCTTTCTTATTCCTTCTCGTCTTTAAGCCAAGTGCCGGCTTGCCCCATGGTGTAGATGGTCCTGGTCTACCGATTCCAGTCTTGCCTTCACCACCGCCGTGTGGATGGTCATTCGGGTTCATAACAGAACCGCGGACTGTAGGTCTGATACCCATATGGCGTTTGCGTCCTGCCTTACCAACTTTAATAAGATTGTGATCTCCATTGCCTACAGAACCAATTGATGCTCTGCAATTAATCGGCACCATTCTCATTTCACCGGAAGGAAGTCTGAGTGTTGCATACTTTCCTTCTTTTGCCATAAGCTGTGCACTGTTTCCTGCGGAACGTACAAGCTGTCCACCTCTGCCTGGGTACAGCTCAATATTGTGAATATTGGTACCAACCGGTATATCGGAAAGCGGCAGGCAGTTTCCAACTCGAATCTCTGCATGTGGTCCATTCATAACCTTCATGCCGTTTGTCAAGCCTTCTGGTGCAAGGATGTATGCTTTCTGTCCATCCTCATAGCAAATTAATGCGATGTTCGCGCTTCTGTTTGGATCGTACTCAATACCTACAACTTTTGCTGCTACACCATCTTTATTTCTCTTAAAATCAATAATTCTATATTTACGTCTGTTTCCACCGCCACGGTGTCTGACAGTAATCTTACCCTGATTGTTTCGTCCAGCATGTTTCTTCTTGGATTCACAAAGAGACTTTTCAGGAGTTTTCTTTGTAATCTCAGAGAAATCTGAGCTAGTCATATTTCTTCTGGAAGGTGTATACGGGTTATATGTCTTGATTCCCATAATCATTTCTCCTTTTCTATTTTATTTGTTCATACTGTTTATGGTTTGATTCAAGAATTTCTTTTTGTCTTTACAGACCTGAGAAAATCTCAATATCTTTGCTGTCTTCTGTCAGCTTTACAATTGCTTTCTTTGTCTTTGCTGTCTTTCCATAAACCGTTCCGCGTCTCTTAGTCTTGCCCATAATGTTCATTGTATTAACTTTCTCAACTTTTGTTCCCTCGAACATTTTTTCAACAGCTTCTTTGATTTGAGACTTGTTTGCCTCTGGATGAACCAAAAAAGTGTATTTCTTGTCTCCCATAAAAAACATGCTCTTCTCGGTGATGACCGGCTTAAGGATTACGTCATAATACTTGATATCTGCCATTATGCATACACCTCCTCTATTGTCTTTAAAGCATCCTTTGTGAGGATTACTGTGCCGCCCTTCATAATATCATATACATTGATTGTACTTGTCAATGCGGTCTGAACATTGGGAAGATTTCTTGCAGACAAAACTACCTTTTCATCATTCTCATTGATAACCACATAAGCTTTTGCCACATTTAAGTTATCCATTACCTTCTTGAAATTCTTTGTCTTAATCTCATTAAACCGCAGTTCGTCAATCACGATAAGTTTATCATCTAAAACTCTGCTTGTCAGTGCAGACTTGAGTGCTGCTCTCTTCTCTTTTTTGTTCATTTTGAATGAATAATCTCTTGGAACCGGAGCAAATACGACGCCACCGCCTTTCCACTGTGGAGATCTTGTAGATCCTTGTCTTGCATGTCCAGTTCCCTTTTGTCTCCAGGGTTTTCTTCCGCCGCCAGACACTTCAGAACGTGTCTTTGCTTTTTGCGTACCTTGACGCTTATTTGCAAGCTGCTGAACGACTGCCATGTGTACTAGGTGCTCATTCACTTCAACACCAAAGACAGCATCGCTTAAGTCGATAGTCTCAACTTCCTTGCCTTCCATATTATAAACAGATACTTTTGTCGCCATCTGTATGGTCCTCCTTTCGTCCGCCTATTTTGCGAACCACTTTTTTACACACCTGCTTTGGTTGTTTCTTTAAGTGTTACCAATGCTTTCTTTGGTCCTGGTACAGAACCTCTTACCAAAAGCAGATTCTTTTCTGCATCAACTCTTACAACCTCAAGATTCTGAACTGTAACTTTCACACAGCCCATATGCCCAGGCATCCCTTTGCCCTTAAATACGCGGCTCGGTGAAGAGCAGGCACCATTCGAACCCTGATGGCGATGGAATTTAGAACCATGTGTCATAGGTCCTCTGTGCTGACCATGACGCTTGATTGCACCCTGGAATCCTTTTCCTTTAGAAATCGCAGATGCATCAATTTTATCTCCAACTGCAAAGATATCCGCTTTAATTTCATTTCCCAATGCATACTCATCTGCATTCTCAAATTTAAACTCTCTCAAAAATCTCTTAGAAGAAACACCCGCTTTTCCAAAATGACCTTTGAGGGCCTTGTTAACACCATGTCTGTGGATAATTTCTTTCTTTCCGCCCTTATCCTTGTTAACAATTCTGTCCTTCTTATCTACAAAGCCTACCTGAACTGCCTTGTAACCATCATTTTCCTCTGTCTTCACCTGTGTTACTACACATGGCCCTGCCTGAAGCACAGTGACAGGAATCAGCGAACCATCTTCATTGAAGATTTGAGTCATTCCGACTTTCGTAGCCAATATAGCTTTCTTCATTTTCTTACCTCCATTTTGATGCGTAGCAGTTCATCAAAAACCAGCAGCTCACACTGCGCCGAACTGTTACGTTTGTTCTACAGCGGAACGTTACTTTGTACATTGTTATAACGCTCATACTAGTAGAAGGCTTATTTGTTTTTCATTTTAATATCAATATAAACACCCGCCGGCATCTCCAATCTCTGCAATGCATCAATTGTCTTTGGTGTCGGTGTAATGATATCGATCAATCTTTTATGCGTTCTCTGTTCGAACTGCTCTCTGGAATCTTTATATTTGTGAACTGCCCTAAGTATTGTCACAACCTCTTTCTTTGTAGGAAGAGGAACTGGTCCGCTCACCTGTGATCCGTTTTTCTTTACTGTTTCAATTATTTTTTTGGCAGATGCATCAACCAACTGATGATCATAAGCTTTTAATGTAATTCTCATTACCTGACTTGCCATAAAAAAAGTCGCCTCCTTTTCGCACTTTTTATTCATAAGTACGACAAGCGGTGACTGTACACTCTTCCGTGTGTGTCATGCTTCTTCTTTCTTCAAAGCATCTCTGCTTACGCCGCATTCTTACACACAATTTATTACTTTGTACAGTGACTTGTCGCCAGTTTCCTAACTTGACATTCGCTCCGCGGAAAACCTGTCCTGTTTTATCTTTTCACCAGAACAGCAACCTCACGTTTCATCGCTATCATGCCACAGCAATTAATAGTATATCCCAGCATTATTGGTATTGCAAGACTTTTTTTCTCTCACATTGTATTTTTTTTAATACAATACTCCACGCAAAATGCCGCAAATCAGGCATTGAGATACTGGGCCCGACATTGTATGACAAATACGTAGTGTGGTCTGAACCATAACAATACAAAACATCTGTCCAAAAAGTCTGATTTCAGTATCAGTTCTCTTAGACAGATGTTTTTATGCCATTATAGTACAAACTGGCCGATTAATTCATTTAATGTAATTGCCTGTGCGGACAACTCTTCGCTTGTCGCAGAAGATTCTTCTGCACTCGCTGAATTGGACTGCACGATTTCTGAAACCTGCACAATACCCTGATCAACTTGTTCCATCGCATCTGCCTGCTCAGCCGCCATTGTCCTTGCGCGTTCCGCAGATTCCGCAATTTTCTGGACGCCATTTACTACTTTTACAATGGATTCTGCCACATGTTCTGCTGCCTTGTTTCCTTCCGCAATTTCTTGCAAAGATCCTTCTATCAGTTCTCTGGTATCCACCGCAGCTCCAGCACTCTGCTCTGCAAGCTGTCGAATCTGGTCTGCAACCACAGAGAATCCTCGTCCTGCCTCCCCTGCTCTTGCCGCCTCAATGGATGCATTTAAAGAAAGTAAATTTGTCTGCGATGCAATATCCTCAATCTCCGAAATAATATTCTCAATCTTTCTTGAAGTTTCATTAATACGATTCATAGCTTCCACCATTGCCTTCATCTCCTCGCGGCTATTGGCAGCTTCATCAGAATATTTTTTTGCCTGATTGTAGGATTCCAATGCATAATTTGCAAATGCCTGAATATTTTCTGTTATCGTTGTGACCGTTGCCTGAATCTCTTCTACCGCCCCCGCCTGGTCGGTTGCTCCTTCTGCTAGACTCTGTGATGCCTCTGCTAAATTCGATGCTCCAGCAGATACTTGGTTTGATGCATCATCAATTGCCTGAAGCGTCTTTTTCATCTGATCGCGCGTTTTACGCATTGCTGTGAGAAGCTTTTCAAATTCTCCTGTATATTTATCCTCAACCTTTGTTTGGATAACATAGTTGCCCTCTGCCATACTGCCAAGAATTTCTCCCGCGTCATTGATTATAAGATTCATGTTTGACGCCATATCGCTGGCTTCCTGCACCATTTCCGCTATTTCATCTTTACTCTTAACCTCCGGAAATGGAGAAGATAAATCTCCCTTTGCAAATGTTTTAAACCGTTCAATCATTGCATTCATTGGCGTGACAATTCCACTTGCAATCTTTTTGCCAAGCCGAAGTGCAAATACTGTCGCAAACGCAATAATCAAAACGACTACGATTGATAATACAATACTAAGCGTTGATAAAACGACAGATAATGTATTTCCTTTGTCTACATTATAGTCCAGCAGTTCTGCCATTCTGGCATAAACAGTATCATAGAGCGCTGTCAGTTCTGTCACTGCAAGATCTTGTGCCTGACCTAATATTTCTTTGTCTCCAGATGTTCCCATTTCCAATATTCGCGCTTCCAAATCCCAGTACTCCTGAATGTCATCAAGCATATCCTCATACATTTTCTGTTCTTTAGCTGTTGTCAGGGTTTTCTTGATCGTTTCAAAATATTGTTCAAAGGCGGCTTTTTTCTCATCATGAACTGTCAACAGCTTATTAACTGTCTCTTCATCATCATAACCGATAATCGCACGTGTTGCCGATCTTGTATCTGCAAATACCACCATGGCTTTTCCTATATCGCCCTGCGAAAAACCATATTGGACCAATGCCCGTGAATACTGCGTCGATAAAATAATCATAACAACAACACCGATAAGCGCCGCTACCCCTGTCAAGCCTGTTACAATTAGATATGACTTACTAAGCCTTTCTGATATTTTTAGATTCTCAAACATACTCTCTCCTCCTTTAATTTTTATGTACTCCTATAATATCAGTCACAAAGATACTCTGAAGCAATTATTATTGCGTTTCTATTATACGCCCTTTTAATTCTTTGTTCAACTAAATTGTATCTAATATAGCATTATTGGTAACAGTACGCAAAAATCATTTGAATGGCTGATAATTTTGTATTAGAATATTATGCAGATAATCTAAATTATGTTTTAATATATATAGAAAGGATACCTTTATCTATGTGGATTGCTGACAATTGGAACGATTATGAAGTTCTTGACACTTCATCCGGAGAAAAACTTGAGCGCTGGGGAGACTATCTTCTTATCAGACCCGATCCCCAGGTAATATGGAATACACCCAAAAAAATAAAAGAATGGAAGCACATAAACGGCCACTATCATAGAAGCTCTAAAGGCGGCGGCGAGTGGGAATTTTTTGACCTTCCTAAAGAGTGGAAAATTCAATATAAAACGTTAACATTTCATCTTAAGCCATTTAATTTTAAACATACGGGACTTTTTCCAGAACAGGCTGCAAATTGGGATTGGTTTTCTTCTATTATTAAGAACGCTTTGCAAAAAGAACCGAACCGAACGATCAAAGTCTTGAATCTTTTTGCCTACACAGGCGGCGCAACCCTCAGCGCTTCAGCTGCCGGCGCTCAGGCAACTCATGTAGACGCGTCAAAAGGTATGGTTGGCTGGGCAAAAGAAAATGCTGTATCATCGAATCTGTCCAAAGCTCCGATTCGATGGCTTGTGGATGACTGCATGAAATTTGTAGAACGAGAAATTCGACGTGGAAACACCTACGATGCGATTATTATGGACCCTCCTTCTTATGGCAGAGGTCCCAAAGGAGAAATCTGGAAAATGGAAGACTGCATTTATTCATTTCTGGAACATACTACACAGATTCTAACGCCGAATCCTTTATTTTTTCTGATCAATTCTTATACAACAGGTCTGCAGCCGGCTGTTTTGGCTTATATGATAAATACCCTAGTTGTATCCCGTTTTGGTGGTCGCGTAGATGCCTCCGAAATAGGACTTCCTGTATCTTCAAATGGATTGGTCCTTCCCTGTGGCGCCAGCGGCCGCTGGACAAGCGCCTAACTTTTCCGTCATAATCGAGTAGGGGAACGGCCTTCTCCACTACTCGCCGCGCGGGGCACGTGCAGCAAAGCTGCTAATTTCCTTACGTGCCCCTGTGCATCAAAAAAAGCAGCGGTTTGAAAGCCTGCTGCCTTTTTTGTTTTAATAATATGTACTTCCTATAGCTGCTGCAAATGATGCACCATATATCGCCACCATTAAAATCGATAACACTATCGTAATCAGCATCCACACCAGAGTTGCCTTAAAATAATTTGATTTGCTCTTGTTCGTCGTTGAACTAAATGCCCACACAAACATCATAACAATATTTACGCATGGAATAAGCATAATTACCATTGTTATCATCCAATCACCAAAGCTAACAGGCTCCTCCAAGTCTGATTGATAAGGCTGCTGCTGATACATTGGCTGTTGCTGTTGATACATCGGTTGCTGTTGCTGAAAGTTTTGGTAAGGCTGTTGGTACGTCTGTTGTGAATAGGGCTGCTGCTGAAACTGCCCCTGCTCACCATTTGGGTTATCCTTGTTGAATAAATTATTATTATCCATAATCTCTCCCTCCAATAATCCTTTATGTATTCTTGGAATCTCTCCTGCAAAATCAGAAACAAAGAAACTTCAAGAGTACTTCTTTGAGACAAACCCCTGCATGTCTCAAGCTTTATCATAGCATATGAATGCAGCAACTGCAACAGGAATCCCCAAAAAGAACTGATTCCAATGACAGCTTTTTAGTGAATAAGGAACTGTTAAGGATTAACTTTGCAGATGACGCAGTATAAATCTTTTTATGCAAGGCGGAGGAATGAGGCGTACTGGGGTACGCCGATTGACGACAACGCGGCATAAGAAGATGTTAGACAAGTCAGATGTAAAGATTAATTCTTTAACAGTTCCTAAGCAGTTTTTGTAAAAGATTATTTCTATAATATACCATTGGAGGGGCTCCTGGAAAGCAGTGCGTCATTCTATAAAGATAGATCATAAGTGTGATAGCTGCTGTGGCTCCAAGCCAATATTTTGCAGTCTGTTTGGTTTTTCCAAGCACATACCGATTCCAGAAAAACCATGCAAAAAATAAAATCCAAAAGACAGCCGCCGGATTCAGCCTGATCCCTCTCTCGAAATTTCCTGTCAGTATATGAAATACTGCCCTCGTCAAACCACATCCTGCGCATGGAAATCCTGTAAGAATCAGTTGCGGGCAAAAAGCATGAAACAGCTTCCTTACCATAATATTGTATGCTGCAAACAAAACAAACGCCAAGCGAAAGTCTTTGATATCCTTTGCTATTCTTTTTAAAACAATCCGCATCATAGCATCCTCCACCAAACGCATTTTTCATGTCCTGTATTGAACATTTCCTGCAGACAGCACAATCCAAATTAAATTTTTTGTCATAGCGTATGATGTTCTACATCATAGAGTAATTTCTGCCAGGCATCTTCATGCTCTACATAATAAATAGGGCAAAGTTTGCCTCCGCAATCATAGTGACGCAAAATATCCTGCGGTTCCAAATCATATTTGTCCGTCAGCCAGACAAGCATTTCAACTAGCGTGTCATACGTCTCCTGCGTAAAGGAACCATCTTCATTAATAAAACAACACTCTATAGAAATCGAGTCCTTATTTCTGTACTTTACAGCATACGCCTCTTCATCTAATGGGATACACTGAATAACTTCCCCTTCATAACCAATAATAAAATGCGCACTCGCCGCCCGTTCATGGGTTGTCCCCAGATTTTCAAAATAACTTCTGTTTTGCGCAGCAGAAGTTTCACGGTTTGCTGTATAATGAACAAAGATATTTCTGACAGTAGCAAGCTTTGTACCTGGTCGGTTGTACTCACTGATCGTCAGAAAATCCTCTTGAATCACAGGTTTGTTTTCTTCATTTTTCACAATAGGAGCATCCTCAAAAACAAACCTAGACTTACCGCTTTTGTTTTCCTTTGGACCACTTTGGTACATTGTCTTTCCTAAAAATACAACGGCTGTAGTTAATATCGCAATCCAAAGAACCGCAAATATCCGGTAAAGTCCTGCTTGCTTCTTTACTTTCTGCTTCTTTGCAGTATGTACTTTTGTTCTTGGCCTTGGAACGCTTTGCCTTTGTGTTTTTGTTCTTGCAGCTGCTTGTCCTGCCATTGCAGCTCCTTGCACCGTTTGCGGCATTCGTTGTGTATTGATTGGCTGTACAGACCTTTTTACTCTTCTATTCTCCACGCCAGATCTTGGCCTATTGTGTTTTATCGGTTCTGCTGCTCTTGGTACTCTGATAGGTTCAATCTCCGTTCTTGGACGTTTTGTATTTGATGCGCCCGCCGCTCTTGGCACTCTGATAGGTTCAATTTCTGTTCTATGACGTTTTGTATTTGACATGCCTGCTGTTCTTGGTACTCTGATAGGTTCAATCTCTTTTCTTGGACGCTTTGTTTCTGCAGATTCTGCTTTCCTTAAAACTTGTATCTTTTCGTTTTCTGTTCTTGGCCTCTTTGTGCCCGCCCTATAATAATCTGATATCGTTGCGTCTTCCCTTCTTTGTGCATCAGATCTGTTTTGATTTCCAGACGCATTCTTACGAACCCGCATTGTATTATTTCTGGCCGGATCTACTGCCTGCCACAATTCCAATTCCTGCCTCTTTCGTGCCTGATTTTCCATTCAAACCTCCATTGTGCAGTTTCTGTATAAAAACAGGCTGCACTTCCCACTTAGAGCGCATGTAACGCCGAAAATATCCCTTTATTTATTAGACGAAATATTGTCCAAAAAAGTTTCATCATAAGTATTAACTTTTTATAAAATACCTTCTCTATCTTATAAACCAATGTAACGATTAAATTGTGACAAAATCATTATAAATTATAAAACTCTAATGTTTCTCTAAAAATACCATTTTCTATTTATTTTAATCCTCAAAAACAAAAAACACAACCCAACAGAAGTTTACATTGAAAAATCAATGGTTTGGTTTCTGTAGGGCTGCGTTTATTACAAAATATATTTTCGTTTTTATTCTCCTGATAGGATAAATGTGCCATATTCTATCTCTGCAGGCAGTCTTAAATCTCCGCGCGGACTGACAGACACCGAACCCACTTTTACCCCATCTGGCATACAGTTGCGTTTAAACTGCTGCCTGAAAAATCTGGTATAAAATACATTCAACCATTTTGTGATCTCTTCATCACAGAACTTATATTCTTTGCTCTGTTTTATTGCTTCTTGGCACAATTCATAGATTTCATCAGGTGCCATACCATATCGAAGTGTATAATACAGGAAAAAGTCATGCAATATATAGGAACCTACAGATTCTTCTGTTTTCTGAGCAATTGTCCCATCTTCGTTTGGTGGCAAAAGCTCCGGGCTTACTGGCGTATCAATAATATCCTCTATCACCTTTTCCATGCCAGGAAATCCATTTTCTGCCATATTGTGGCCAACTTCGTCCACCAAAGTACGTACCAGCGTTTTGGGAATACTTGCATTGACACCATACATGCTCATATGATCGCCATTATACGTACACCATCCCAAAACAAGTTCTGAAAGATCGCCTGTTCCAACCACAAATCCATTTTCCTTATTTGCCACATCCATCAAAATCTGGGTGCGTTCTCTTGCTTGGCAGTTTTCATATGTGATATCATGTATGGATTCTTCCTGTCCAATATCTTTAAAATGCTGCCGCACAGCATCTACAATGCTGATTTCTCTGCTGTCACAGCCAAGGTGCTTCATAAGTTCCACAGAGTTATTTTTGGTACGGTTTGTTGTCCCAAATCCAGGCATTGTAATCCCGATAACCGTTTTAGAGGACATTCCAAGATTTTTCGCTGCCTGGGCAGAAACTAGAAGCGCCAATGTTGAGTCCAGGCCGCCTGATACCCCCACCACAACGCATTTGCTGTTCGCAGCCTCCATTCGTCTTTGCAACGCTGTCACCTGCATCTGAAAAATTTCAAGACTTCTTTGCCTGATGTTTTTTGATGGTAAAAACGGCGTAATGGACACCTTCGCCAAAATATCTTCTTTTTCTATCATGGGCTTACAGCATGTTACTTTCTGATAACTGCGCCCTTTGCAGTTGTTTTTGCACTCAGAATATGTTTTGTTCGTGATTCTGTCATGCCTGATTTTGGTTAGGTTAAAGTCTCTCACCACCACATTTTCTTCAAATGGCTTGTTCTCACCTATCAATTTCCCATTTTCATATATCAAATTATGACCGCTAAATACCAAATCCGAAGTCGATTCATATTTCCCTGCCGATACATAAACATATCCACAAATACAGCCTGCTGACGCAGCGCCAATCATCGTTTTGCGGTATTGTGCCTTTCCAATCAGCTCATTCGATGCAGAGATATTCACAAGAATCTCAGCACCATTCAGCGCAAGCAGCCTTCCTGGTGAAAGCGGCGCCCATGCATCCTCACAGATTTCTATTCCAATGCAGACTTTTTTGCTGGTGCCAATTTCAATCACAATATTATTTCCAAACATTGTTTTTATGGTTTCATTTCCGCAAGACAGCGCAATCTCCTGTGCATCTTGGTTTCCTCCAGAAAACCATCGTTTCTCATAAAATTCCGCATAATTTGGCAAATATGTCTTTGGTACAATTGCTATAATTTTGCCATTTTGCAGCAAAGCAGCGCAATTAAACAGTTCTCCATCCTTCTCTATTGGTACGCCGACAACCAGCGCAGCCCCGCAGGCTCCATATTGACACGTGTATTTTGCCAGATCACAAATTCCCTGTTTTGCCAAATCAAGGAGATTCCTGTTCTGAAACAAATCTTCACAGGTGTAGCCTGTCAAAGAAAGTTCCGGCGTTACTACCAAATCTGTGTTCGCTGCCAATCCATCATAGACAGATTTTATTTCCTCACAATTTTTTACTACATTTCCTATATGAACTCTCGGTGTGACTGCTGCCACCCGAAATAAATTCAATGCGTTTTTCACTTCTGCTCCTATCTGCGTATCTGCGCATATCCCATTTTCATCTTCTTTAGTATATCCTGTTTCCAAAAATCAATCAACAAATACTGGTTTTTACATAATCTCTATTTGGCACATTTTCATGGCTTCTAGTGCATTTTTGTGGCTTTGCGGTGTCACGCCTGCACAGCATGCTTCGAGCACTCTAACCCTTATCTCTGGCATATTTGCCTTGATTAAAAGTGCGTTGGAAATCACACAGATATCGGTGCACAATCCCGCAAGCGTAACGCATTCCAGTTCTTTGTCTGCTTTCAGATACTCTGCAAGCGCAACAGACCCAAATGTTACCTTGTCAAAAATTTTCATTCCATTCGGGCAAAGCGCCGCAAGCTTTCTGTCAATCTGCCATCCTTCGGTATCCTTGATACAATGCACTACAGGAAGGTTTCTGCCCTCCTGCGTTTCCAGATAGTTTTCAAAGTGGGTATCTCTGGTAAATACAATATCCCCCTCAAATGACCGAATAGTCTCCGCCACTTTGTCAACCACCGCTTCCGCTTCTTTGGTGCCAAGCGCACCATCTATAAAATCCTTTTGCATATCAACAACGACAAGTACATTTTTCATGATAATCCTCCATGTCAGAGCAGTTTCATGCAATCAATGCATATTGAAAGCTCTGCCTCAAATTGCTGATTGAAAAATGATAGCATCCGCATGATTTTTCAATCTACCTCCCTGCATCAACACAACATGCAATTGTTTCTTTATTTTTTCTATTCTTCAAGAAGTTCGTACACGGCACCCTCAAATCCTATATATTTCATGGTCTTCATATCAATTGCCTCGACATTTTCAGCCGCATCCACAACAGGAATACAACAATTTTTTCTGATAAACAAAGGAATTTCATTGAGTGCCACATCAATATAATGTGTTCCTCTGCCCAAGATTTCTTCAAAGATGCTTCCGTCTGGCATGAATTTGATAAACTTCATTTCCTCTGGAAGATACACTACTCTGCCGCTTGCATTCTGCGTATAGACAGGCGCTATCATTGCTTCATTTCCAAGCAAAAGCTGATCTTCTGTTTCTATTGCCCGTGTATCTTCTGGATAATCAAATCCCAATGGTCTGAAATACATCTCATCTCTTTTTGCAGCTTTTAGATATTCGCTGTACAGATATGGTATCAGGCGGTATCTTACACCGACTACATGCCGAAAATCTTCCATATGCTCAAACTGATAGCATTCCTGTTCTCTGGTTCCGATTGCAGTGTGGTTTCTCATCAGAGGTGTAAATATTCCCAAAGACAGCCAGCGCAAAAGCAAATCCCTTGTTGTATTGGATCCAAATCCGCCAAGGTCTGCCCCTGTATACAAAAATCCGCACATATTCAGAGACGGCATCATTTTGAGATTTAACAAAATGTGAGACCACCAAGAATGATTATCTCCTGTCCAAATACCACCATAACGATGCATTCCTATATAGGAAGAGCGGGAAAACAGCAGCATTTTCCGATCTGGTGCAATCTTTTTGAGCGCTTCCCCTGCTGCCCTTGTCATATTGAATCCAAACAGATTGTGCACAAGATCATGGCGAACTTTCTGTCCGTTTACATTATGGTAAAACCGCGTGTAATCTTTGGGATTATTCTGAAGCTTGTCTAATTTCTCCCTAACCGCCCATGGCAGTATCGAACCATTGTTCCTCAAATGCTCTGTTGTATTCTGATCTTCAAATGTTTCCACATAATCCGCAATTTCTGCATTTACTTCTCTGACACCTTCCTCTGAATAAAAAATACAAGGCTCGTTCATATCATTCCAAAATCCGTCTATGCCCATCTGTGTCAGTATTTCATATTTACCTCCAAACCACTCTCTGGCATCAGGATTGAGTACATCCGGGAAATGTGTCCAGCCAGGCCAGACCGCCGCCACAAAATCCGATCCGTCCTCGCGTTTGCAGAAATATCCGTTCTTTACGCCTTCCTCATAAATATCATACCCTGTCTCAATTTTCACACCTGCATCAATGATTGGTATTAAATGTATCTTTTTATCCTTCATTTCCTGCACAAATTCTGGGAAATCTGGAAAACGTTCTGGATTTATCGTAAAATCCTTGAAATCCTGCATATAATCTATATCCAGATACACCATATCAATCGGAATATGATTGTCTCTATAGTTCTTTACAACCGTTGCAATGTCGTCTTTTGTCTTGTATCCCCAACGGCTCTGTCCAAATCCAAATGCGTATTTCGGTGCAACATAGCTCGTGCCTATCATCTTTCGAAACTGCTTTACTACATCATATGCGCTGTCCCCAGATATCACATACAGATATAAATTCTCTTGTTCACAGCTTACGGTCAGCATATCTTGTCTGGTATAGCCAACATCAAATGTCATTTTTCCTGGATAGTCAAAAAATAGTCCAAAATGCTTTTTGCCGGATACTATCACAAAATTATGCGCACCATAAAGCGATGTTTTCTCCTCGGTATGATTGGGATCGTCTGTACAATCGCTCACATAGAGATAGCCTCGTTTGTTTATTCCGCGGTTTGCTTCTCCCAATCCATAAATCACATCTTTTGCATCCATCTGATATTGGTAGCAAAAGCCGCTATCAGCAGAAATCTCTCCGTACTCAAAGCATTCTGGCAGTTTTGCAGCGTCATATGCTGTCACAACCGCCTCTGTCTCAAACGGACTACCAAATACATATTTATTAACCATATCATTCCTCCTATTATTTCTTTTACCAATTCCTGTCATCGTCAAAATCTTCAAGGCTTGGATCAAGCGGTTGCTCTTGAAACACTGTACGCATATAGCGATTGACTTCTGTCCGCATGTCCTTCCTGGAGCCATCTTCTGGCTTCATCAGATTGTGATTGACCCATATCAGATGAATGCCATGCTTCCTTGCCTCTTCCTCAAAAAGCCCATGATATCCAGACATTGCTTTGCAGCCGATATGACAGTACATGATTACAATATCTACATCAAAACTCTCACAAAAACGCCACAAGTCCTCTACGCCAACCTCATAACCGCCATTTGAGCGGCTCCGCATAATCATCTTTCCATACAAATATGCAAGATCCTTGAGTGCCTGTTCCTTATTTTGTGTATCCACAATACGAGTGGAACATAAACTTAACATATCCGCGAGCGCTGCCACGCCCCAGCAATTCTGAAGCCATACCGTAAACGCGGTATAATATGCAGACTGCACACCCCAGGTAAGTGCGCGGTGTCTGATTTCTTTGCATACAAGCTCTTTTCGTTCATATCCTCTCTTGATATAACGATTCAGTTTCTCCTCAACCTTCAGAAAAACATCATATCTGCCGCCCGTTGCCTGATAGACACAGTAGCGGTACAATGCAAGATTGGTTCCAATCATCTGCGGGTATTTGGTACGGCTGATTTCAAACCAATCCAGCATATTCTGTGTCTCTATATTAAAGATTTCCATACTTTTGAAAAAAGCATTCCAGTCAAATGTTTCCCCTGTATGTTTTTCGATAAATGCGATGCAGTTTTTTATCTCCTCCACAGCATAAGGTTCTACACTTTCATAGGTATGGCGGATCGGAACTGCAAGCTCAAATGTTGGAATGCCAAAATATTGAGATTCCAGGCTATTTCCCATCAAACTGCCGTCACAAGTCGTATTGCAGTGCACTGCACAGGCTCCAATTTTGGGATAATCATCCTCCAATGCTACCCCCAATTCTGCCAAAGGCATTGGGCAGACATCTGATGGGATTCCATAAGTCTGCGCCGCATCCGTATAGTGCACCACTCCATCCTGAACCATCATGGCGCTTGTATACACTGCCGGAACCTCAACACAGGTCCATGTCAGATTCGGAAATCCGTTCATTATCTCGCTCATCATATTTTCATCAAACAAAACCATTTTTTTGCTTAGTTTTGTATCGTTCCCAATGCTGGGATCTGCCCGAAACATCTTTGTCATGCTTTTGCACATGTCAATCACAACAATACTCAAAGCTGTATGCGTAATCCGAAGCTGAGAATCACGCATCCCTTCTGTATGCCTGTCAAAAAAGTCCGGAACCACCATAAAATTGAGCATCCAACGATATCTGAAAAACGCCTTCACATTGTTTGGTTTTGATGCAAAACCAAGCAGTACCCCCCATATTCTAAGCCATTGTGAATAATCATAGAGTGTGTCCTTGACCCCGCGCCATTCCCGGCGCTTTTTTGCTCTTTTCCCTGTATAAAAGCTGCCAAGCCGCTCACTTCCCATCCTTTTTCCCATTTTGCCCACCATACCTTTCCTGTTGTACTGCTATATTTATGAATTCAATTTTTTGATTTCCAAGCTTTCTACAAATGCTTGGAAACGCGTTCTGAGCTGTCCTGAATTTCCTGTCACATAGGGCCTGTCTATTGAAAGTGTTGGTACATTGTATTTTTCCCGCATAGTTTGGGACGCATAAGCACGTTCATATCCCCAATAATCGCAGAATTTCATTTGCTGATAAATCACGCCATCTGCATGATACTCATTTACCAACTGATGCATATAGCTTTGACGTTCCCAAACCTTTTCGGCATTCATATACCTTGGACATTTGCCTATTCGCAGATAATGTCTGCAAATCTGTGTCAATACATCCTCTGTATCATTCAATTGAATTTCTTCGCGCTCTGGAAGCGATCCAAAACAAAATCGGTCTGCTACGACACGCGCCCCTGCTTCCTCTATCATTCCAATCAGCGAGGGATCGTCAATCTCAGAGCCAGCCACAGCCACCTTCACACGAAATGCTGGCCTGCTGTCAGGCTTTCTTGTCTTTAGCTCCTGTGCAATTGACGCAAATTTATCTATCAGCAGCTCTTTCGGGCAGCAATAGGAAGCCGTACACAAAACGGCAAACTCATATCCTGTAATACGTGGATTTTCTTCTTTGCGATACTCTGACATTTCCATCAAAAGCCGGCAAATACAATTGTGTTCCTCTACCGCTTTTCTTAGGCTCTCTTCTGAAATATCAATATTTAGTTTTTTCTGCAAAGGCAAAAGAACGTGTGTTTTTATCTGTCTCACATAATGCCGCAGCGCCGCTTCATCTGATTTCATGGGCGCATCACAATATGATACAAAAAAACCTTGCTTTTCAATACAATTTAAGTGCTCAATATTTTCCACGCACCGGTTCATCTGTGCACAGGCATCCGGCGCAATCATGCCATCCAAAAACTGATATCCGCCCTCCACCGCTCTCTCAAGAATCGCACGGCAGCACTCGCACAATAGGCTGGACATATAGTATGTACCAATATCAATAGAACCTGTTTTTGGCGCCCTAAGTCTCACGGAAAAGCAACCCGGAAGATTCAGCAGCGGTTCTGGTATCAAAGAACAAACACTCCCGATTGGATGCAGCCCTTTTGCTACACCTTCCCGTACCAAATCATTATTTGCCTCCTCTAAAAGCTTTTCAAAATAATAAAGCTGTGATAAATCTTTCATCTTTTATCCTCTCTGCGCACATACCAATCAATCTCTGAAAGGCGCATTCAAACTTACCCAAACATTGTGTAAATACCCTTCATCTATGCCTATATTCCCATCGCATCAAGTGCTTTCGCTGCTCCCTTTACAATTTCTGTATCCTCAGCAAGCATAAGCACACTTTCCCCTCTCAGATCCGCTTCCGCGAGCCTTTCATCGGAATAAATATAGCTTACCACAGGTACTGCTCCTGTATCAATCAATTTTATAGCGCTCTCTGATAAAATCCGGTTCACAATCACGCCTGTTTTCTGATACATTACAAGCTCATCTGCCACTTTTTTAATTGTTTGAATCACTTGTGTTCCTTTGCGGCTTGAATCTGTCACCAATATTAAATGGGTCACTTTTTCCATCACACGACGGTTTATCTGTTCAATCCCTGCTTCACCGTCAATCACCACATAGTCGAAATTTTCAGCAAGTAGCTGGATTACTGCCTTCAAGTAATTATTAATTTTGCAGTAACAGCCTGCGCTCTCAGGACGCCCTACCGCGATAAAAGCAAAACCATCGCACTCTTCCATCGCATCATAAATCCGGTACTCCGATTCTGCCAAAAGCTCTAATGCGGTCCTGGTATCCCCTTCTTCAACTGTTGCCACAACAGCTTTTCTAATATCATCTATCGTTTCTTTGACCTCTACACCAAGCGCTGTAGACAAACCGACTGCTGGATCTGCATCAATTGCAAGAATTCTTTTATCAGGGTATTTTTTTGTCAGTACTTTCACCATCGCCGCTGCAAGCGATGTTTTTCCAACACCTCCTTTTCCAGCCACTGCGATAACTTTTGTTTGTCCCTGCATACTTTTCATCACCTTTCGATACATCTTAAAATCTCCTGCCTGGAAAACTTCTTTTGAAATCTTCCTGGCAGGAGCATAAAACTTCCTAAATCCTGTTTTCTTTTATCCTTCCACAGACACGCTCTCCACAGCCATTGAGCTGTCAGCACCCCCTTCAATGGGAGATGTATCTGGCATTCCAACACTTGTTTCTGCGTTCTCAGCTTTTCCCTCTGGGTCATACTCTGTCTTCTCTTCCTCGTCTTCCCATAGAGATTCATATTCTTCTTTTTTCTTTTGTTTGTTCATCATTGCCAAGTTTTTGGCAGACATATACAGTTCCATACTGTATTCCATTAACTTTTTCTCGTCGGTGCCTGGTACTTTCGCACCTTTTGCAATACGCCTTGCAACCTCCATGATTTTAACCATGTCTTCGCCATATTCCTGCGCTGCATCTCTCTGCTGTTTTGCTACTTCAGCGTTCCACACCGCTGCATACTGTTCTGCTAGTTTGTCAAGCACTTTTTGATTTTCCTCAAACCGCTGTGTCACTGCATCAATAGAAAGCTCCAAGGTCGCTGCATCGTTCGAATAAATTTCGTTACCATTTACAGTGGTGTTGATTTTCTTATCCAGATCTTCTTTTTGTTTCAATAACTTTTTTCTCTGGTCCAAAAGTGTACATCGCTGTGCCCGATATCGTTTCTGCGCTTCACCGATTTTCAATTTATCACATCCTTTTGACTCCTCAACCTACCTCCATGTATCAATTATTATATCGGCATATTTAGGAAAAAAACTTATCCATAATCTCCGGGAGTTGTGCTATTGTATCAAGAACACGATCCGGTGCTTTCGCTTCCCCAAATCCATAACGGGCAAAGATAAACGGAATGCCTGCTACACGCGCCGACTCCTCGTCACCTGCTGTATCGCCTACATACACAGCCTTCGTCACTCCATTCCGCTTCATGACTAGCTTATTGTTTTCGCCCTTTGACAACATATTATTTCCCCAGCATTCAATATCATCGAAATACGCTCCAAGTTTATGCGCTTTTAAAAAGCTTTCAATATAACCTTTTTGGCAGTTGCTTACCACAAACAACTTGTAATTTTTTTTCAGCTCTGAAAGCGTTTCTTCAAGTTTTGGATAGAGGATTCCGCCATGTTCACTCAAATATGCATTTTCCACCTCACAGCACTCATCCATTAGTGACTGTTGCTGCTGCGCGGTTGTTCCCGGAAACAGCCTTTGGGCAATCTCTGTCATCGGAAGTCCCAGACAGCCGCCCAGTTCTTCAAACGAAATCTGCTCCTTTCTGCATTCCGGATGTGTTTTAACCACTTGATTCCATGTCAGACATATACCGTCTAATGCGTTCCACATTGTTCCATCTAAGTCAAATATAATTGCCTCTATTTCCTGTGCCATATCCATCTCCATTTCTTCTAAAGTCTGCATATCACATGATTTCTGCTCCTGTTGGCATTGTCTTTTCCGGCGTCATCAACGCAAGGTTTCCCTCTGCATCCTCCGCGCACAAAAGCATTCCTTCTGATAATACGCCTGCAAGCTTTGCTGGCTTCAAATTCACTAGCACCATCACTTTCTTGCCCACCATCTCTTCAGGGCTATAGTATGCCTTAATTCCTGAAACAATCTGCTTTACTTGAGAACCAATTTTTACCTGGCTGCACAGTAGCTTCTTTGATTTTGGCACTGCCTCACAAGCAAGAATTTCTCCCACTTGAAACTGCATTTTTGTGAAATCCTCATAGGTAATTTCCGCCTTGGGTTCAATGTCAATGACTGATTCGGTCTCCTGTGCCTCCTGATTTACACCTTCTGTTTCTGCCATTTGATTTTGGACAAGCGCCTCCACTTTTGCATCAATTTCTTTGGGGTCTAACCGTGCAAAAAGAATCTCCGGCGTATCTGTCAGCTTTGTCCCAGATACATAAACACCAAATGTTTTTAACGAATCAAAATCACGGATTTCGCTATTTAACTGTTTCATAATTTTCTGTGCTGTCTCTGGCATAAATGGCTCAATCAGCCCTGCACCAATTGAAATTCCTTCAACAAGATTATACAAGACAGTTGCAAGCCTGTCCTTCTTTGCCTCATCTTTTGCAAGGACCCATGGTTCTGTTTCATCAATATATTTGTTGCAGCGCTTAAACAGGTTGAAAATTTCTGTCAGTGCATCTGCAACTCTAAGTTCTTTCATTTTTGATTCAACTTTATCATATGTTCCCGTGGCAACTGCTTTCAGGTCCGCGTCCGCTGGCTCTTCTACTCCTTTATTTTCGACTGTGCCGCCAAAATATTTATTGCTCATAGCTATGGTTCTGTTGACAAGATTTCCCAGTGTGTTTGCAAGGTCAGAATTAAGCCTCTCCACCATCAAATCCCATGTGATCGAGCCATCATTTTCATACGGCATCTCATGCAGGACAAAATAGCGGACTGCATCCACTCCAAAGACAGAAACCAGGTCATCTGCATACATAATATTTCCCTTGGATTTACTCATTTTATCATTGTTCTGCAAAAGCCATGGATGTCCAAACACCTGATGGGGAAGCTCCTCTCCAAGCGCCATCAAGAAAATCGGCCAGTAAATGGTATGGAAACGAATAATATCTTTTCCAATCAAATGCAGATCTGCCGGCCACAGCTTATGATATTGTTCAGTACTGTTTCCATCGGCATCATATCCAATCCCTGTGATATAGTTTGAAAGTGCATCCAACCATACATAGACAACATGCTTGTCATCAAAATCTACAGGTATCCCCCACTGAAAGGAGGTGCGTGATACACATAAATCCTGCAAACCCGGAAGCAGGAAGTTATTCATCATTTCATTTTTGCGGGAAACAGGCTGTATAAACTCTGGATGTTCTTTGATATGCGCAATCAGTCTGTCGGCATATTTGCTCATTTTAAAGAAATATGCCTCTTCCTTAGCAGGTTTTACCTCACGCCCGCAATCCGGACACTTGCCGTCTTTTAACTGTGATTCTGTCCAAAATGATTCACACGGCGTACAATACATTCCTTCATATGCGCCCTTATAAATATCACCTTGTTTGTACAAGCGTTTAAAAATCTTTTGTACCTGTTTCTCATGAACCGCATCCGTTGTTCGAATAAACTTATCATAAGAAATATTGAGCATGTCACAAAGTCCTTGGATAACTCCTGCAACGTTGTCCACAAATTCCTTCGGTGTCACACCTGCATCAGCAGCCTTCATCTCAATCTTCTGCCCATGCTCATCAGTTCCCGTCTGGAAAAAGACATCATAGCCGTCTTTTCTCTGATAGCGTGCTATGCTGTCTGCCAGCACAATCTCATAATTATTGCCAATATGCGGCTTGCCAGAGGTATATGCAATCGCCGTAGTAATATAATATTTCCCTTTATTCTGCATCAATTCTCATCACCTTTCTTCCCGAATATCTATAATTTACCATAATCAATGCATTTTGTAAATGAAAATGGTGTCCTGAAAGACACCATAAATCTTTTTTAGTTACAATTCACACTTACGCCAGATTTCTCATATACTTACAACGATTTCGGTGTGAATTGCAACAATTGATGCACACAAAATGCTAAAAAGCACGCATTTTGGCGCTTGCTCCGACGCCATGCAGCAAGTGCATGGCGCGGGTGTGAAAAGTAACCTTTTTTATTCTATTAATTGTGCGCGCTGGCGCTCAATTTTTTCATCATCCAATAAACATTCGCATATGTGCCATCTTTATATTTCATATTATCAGGAAATGTCCCATATATTTGAAATCCTAAACTCTGATACAAAGACACTGCCTTATCGTTGTCTTCTGCCACTTCAAGCTCAAGCTGTTCAATCCCCATCGCTTCTGCAATCTGAAACATTTTCTGAAGCATTCTCTTTCCAATTCCTCTTCCCGTATAATTCTGATACAACGCAATCGCTATACTTGCCCTATGATTATACCGACTTTGCATCAGCCTCATCAAAGAGCAGTTTCCTACATGTTCTCCATCCAAAATTCCCAAAAGCATTACTGTTTCAGGCGATTCGTTTTGGTGTGCAATAAATTGGCGTTCCTCCTCAACTGTCATTGTAAGTTCTTCCGGTTCTTTTACCAAAAATTTTGTTTCCCCGCTCACTGTTTTCAAATATTCAATCAATTGTTCTGCATCTTCTTCCTCTGCATTTCTCAATACCAAAACCTGTCCATTTAATTCTATATTTTCTTGTTCTACTCTCATAACTTTCCTCATTTCTATATGATGTACTCTCAAAATCTCCCTTGCGGCTGATTTTCCGCCAAATATACATAAAAATCTCCATTCTTACCAAAATCTGCGAATTTGGGCGTAAGCACAAATTTGCCGTGTGAAAAATTTATTTTTCACACTAACCTCTTTATACAGTTTGAACAATTTCTGGAAAACAAAATCCTTTCAAACAATTTTTCTGCAGATTATAATTTAAGAGCAGCTATCATATCTTCTTTTTTGAATGATACAATAACCGCTCTATCAAAATTCGTTATCCAATTTTCTCCTCTTTCCCCAGATTTTCATCTGTTTGTTTTCTTATCTGCTGTTTCTCCCATCCTTTAACATTTTAGAAATTCATCCTTTTGTTAAAGCCATGTAACTTCCCTTCCCAATGGACTCATCTCCTTTCTCACGTATGCCCTTTATCGTGATTGTTTCCAGTCTCCGAAAATTGCATTTACGTTTATATGTAATGCTCGTAAAAGCTTATTTGCACTTTGTTCTTTTGTACATTTTGCTTTTATCTTTTGTATTTTCTCTTTTTCTTTGGTGTAATTGTATAGTAACACTTTTTTCTAATTATTGCAATGGTTTTTTCTTATTTTCTATAATACTGTCATATTCGACATCTCTTATCAGTTATTATGTATAATTTATTCTGAATATTCTGACATTTAAGTGCATAAAGTCATTAAACCTTATGCACTTATCACCAAAATATCATCAATCTTTACTCCTAGTACCGCCGCCAAAACTACCATATTATCAATAGCTGGCAGCGCTGTTCCGTGCTGCCACTTATAGATTGCCTGCGGTGTTGCAAAACCAAATAAGTTCTGCAAATCTCTCACAGACATTCCTGCTTGCTCCCTTAAGTTCATAATGTTCTCTCCGGTTTTTGCCATATCAATTGTTGGTATTTGAGACATTTTATTTTCCTCCTGTTCTGGTGTCTGCCAAAACAGGTAAACCTGCCTCACTGCACCGACACATTTACAACCAGCCAGGCTTGCGGTTTATCAACCAGAAATATATTTGCCAGCAAGGTAGTAACCCATTCCGTCAGACGCCTTAAAATTATATACGGGTTTCATAATATCAATTATTTCGACAGTCTCCTGAATGACATCGATAATATCATTCAGAGATTTATATGCCATTGGTGCCTCGTCAAGTGTTCCTTCATTGACAGAGGTTGTATAGATGCCCTCCATGGCTTTTTTGTATTCCTCCATGGACAAGCTTTCTTTTGCCTTTGTGCGCGACATTAAGCGTCCGGCTCCATGTGGTGCAGAATAATTCCACTCTGGATTTCCCTTTCCAACTGCAAGCACACTTCCATCTTTCATATTAATTGGAATCAATACCTTCTCGCCCTTATGCGCTGCAATCGCTCCCTTTCTCAAGATCATTTCATCTGTATCAATATAATTGTGAATGGTATGAAATGCATCTTTGGGAATCAGCCCTGTGCGTTCTGTCAAAATCTCTGCCATTTTTTCGCGGTTTCGTCTTGCAAAATCCTGACAGATTTCCACATCATGCAGGTAATCCTCAAAAAATGTACCATACAAATAACAAAGATCCTCCGGCATTGTCGCCTCTCTTTTTTCCCATGCAATCTGCTCTAATGCTGCCTGTATCTCCTTGCGCCTCCCTGCCTCTTTGTATGTTTTGATAATCTCATCTCGCTGTTGAAAATAGGTCTCTTTTCCTTTATTTAGGTCAACCGCAAGCTGTTGATAAATTTCCGCTACCTGTTTGCCCAGATTCCGGCTTCCAGAGTGAATCACCAGATAATTAGTTCCATCTTGTGCCTGGTCAACCTCAATAAAATGATTGCCGCCACCAAGCGTTCCGATGCTTCGCTCTAGTCGTCTGGCATCTTTCAAACTTCTGTAGCAGCGAAGCGTTGACAGATCAAATCGTTCCTGTCTTCCCTCCCAAACATTTTTTCCTGATGGGATAAAATGCGCTGCCTTATCAAGTTCCACAAAGTCAATATCCTGCATTCCCAAATTCACTGTATACATTCCACATCCGATATCGACTCCTACCACATTGGGAACCACTTTGTCTACCACTGTCATTGTTGTTCCTATGGTACATCCCTTTCCTGCATGAACATCCGGCATAATGCGGATTTTGCTTTTCTCTGTAAAATCATAATTACACATTCTGCGGATCTGCTCTATTGCCTCCTCCTCAACCACCTTTGCATAACAAAGTGCTGTATTTACCTTTCCTACAATTTCTGTCATCTCGTTTCCCTCCTGTTAATTCCCATAAACGCTCTCAACGCACCAATTCCTACGGTCTTTGCTCCTTGTATGAAGTGATACAAAAAACCGCCTATCCCATATAAGAATAAGCGGCTTTCTAAAACTCTTCTACGCAAAACGGTGTGATATATACCACCCAGCGTATCCGAGATACATTTTGGATTGAAAATAGCTTCTATAATAAAGACATCTTTGCTGCTGCCTAGCAGTTTTCGTTAATATCTATGCCTTTTAAAAATATATTTCAACCCGTCTTGGCTTATCTTATATGAGTATGTCAAACAAAACTGCTGTTTACTTCTTAGCGGCAGTTTACTTTGTTCTATATCATGTGTTAAGCCAATTATCCTGTTCATTGTTTTTCCTTTCCTAAAGCACGACCCAAATCGTTCCCTACTTCTTTTTTCTACTAATATATCACAAACTTTTTCTGTTGTCATTATACTTCTAGTATAAAGTTGTTATTTTTGTAACAGTTCGTGGAATAACGTTGAGTCCATTGTCATTGCAAGACTTGTATGCCCTAAGATGGTTTTTAATGTCCGCGGATTCCCTCCCTGTTCTATGTAACGTGTTGCAAAGGTATCTCTTAGAGCATGTGCTGTGAAATGTTCTATTATCTTGCCTTTCTCTTGCAGTCTAACAAGTGCATCACTGATTACCCTGTTTACTGCATGATTGTGTACCATACCTCCATAGCACCAGCAGAAACAGGGTATCAATCGTTGAAGCGGAAAAAGTTTTAAAATAAATAAAAAATAATGGTACAGTCTACCAATTAGGTTGTTTTTGTTGTATAATAAGTCCGACGTACAAGGTCACCATCTTTCGTATAGTTTTGTGAGCAAACTTATTATACATCAGAAAGTGCCTTGTGCGTTATTTTATTTTTCAAAAGTTGTAAAGTGGTGTATCATAACTGAAAGAGAATTATTTTCGGAGTGCCAGCATCCGCTATTTATAGCTGATATACGCCACCTTGACTATTAGATAAAAAAAGACCAGACTCCAGATATAATCTGTTGCCTGATCTCTTTTATATTTCAGCATACCTAATTGGATATATGATTACAAAAATGCTATTTCCTAAAATTTAATCTTTGTATAACCTGCCCTCACCTGTTACACTATAATCATTGGGGGACACAAACTTAAAATAGTAATTTTTTCAAATCCAAGTTATAGAATCTTCCTGTAGTGGTCCCGTTAGGATTCAGCTCCATTGTAGTAAGCGCCGTCTTTCCACCTGCCTCATATAATGTGTGCTCTCGGAAACTCGAAGTCCTTGTTCTATAAGGCTTCAAAAATTTCCGAAATCTCATTTTCACCTCTATTTTTTACCTTCATTTTGTAACATTTCCGCTTTTAAATAACTTCCTGCTCTCTAAAAATAATTCTTATTTTTTCTAAAAACAGCTTGACAAATACCCCGAAATGTGCGGTCGTTTTCGCTGATAATGCCAGCGAAAACGACCCTTTGTTTTATAAGTATCTTCCCTCTTTCTCTTATAAAACAAAGGAGGTCACATTTTATGTTCAAACCCGAAAGATGACCTGCCGCCCCTCGGCTCTTATTACGACTTTATAAACCGCTTCTGGATGGACCCGAGAGAACGGTATTCCCGATCGGCGCTTCTTCCGGCACGCAGAAACGGCAAAAAACCAAAAAAACTTATTGGCACCGATGGAAAACTGGCGGAGCCGGATGACCCCTGCACGGTTACCACTAAGGACATCGTAAATGATATCATGGCTGGTAACCCCTCTCCCTCTGACAGAGAAGCGGCTACGCCGCCGGAACGGAAGCGAAAGGAAGCGGAAACACATCCCGCATTTGAGATTTACCGGGAGATCATCAAGGTCAATATCTGCTATGACATTCTCATGCAGGATATGAAGTTTGACGGGGACAGGCTGGACGAAATTGTTGACATCATGCTTGAAACCGTCTGCACCCGGAGAAAGACAATCCGCATTGCCAGAGACAACTACCCGGCAGAGCTGGTGAAAGCAAAGTTTATGAACGAATTGTATTATCAACTGGATAATTCTGTGGTTTTTCTGTTGCTTTCTGTCTGATTTCTTCGATTTGATCTAATAGCATAAGTTCTTTATCCATTTTTGTTTGTCCTCCTTGTGTGGTGGTTTGTGTCTACCTGTTATTTCTACTTTTGGCAAATTAAAAAGGTGTAAAGCCTTAATAATTTAATAAGACCTTACACCTTTTAGTTTATGAGCTGCTATTTTGCTGTGATAATTACTCTTTTATCTCGTCTATATCTGACATATTAACGCCTAAACTTGTAAGCAATGCCTTTAGTGAGATATATTTTTTCTTTAGTTTAGCATATGTTTCAGTAGCTTTTTCTTTTTTAGCTAATAACATATATTCTTGCAATTCTCTAAAATCTTCAATACCTCTTTCTAATATTTCAGCATTATTCATTTCTTCTATTACCTCCATAATCCACCGCCTTTTAAATAAAAACCGTTTAAATGTTATAATTATTATAGCGGATTTATTAAAGAGTGTAAAGCCTTATTAAATTGTCAAGGTACTTTATGTAATGGTCTTATTTCGTGTAATTCGTTTGTTGTTTTGTGTGACCTTGTAAGACTATTGTACATATTTTTATGTACTTTGTAAGTTGATAGAATACACAAAAACATGTACTTTATTTTATTCATATTGTACATATTTTTGTGTACAGTTGTAATTGCATAAAAAAGGAAAGTATCTATTTATATACCTTCCTATCTCAAATATATCTTTCCAAAACCTTTTTAATATCAGTTCTTATTTAATTATATATTCATTTTCACCTTTTAGTACTACTTTCATATTTAAAAACTCTGCTATTTTAACTATATCTTCTGCAGTAAAAGTATCTCTTTGCATTTTATTAGAAAAACTTTGTTTGGTCATTCCTAACACCCTAGCAAGATCATTTTGTGTAAGACTTTTCCCCATTTTTTTATAATCATCTAAAATATTTTTAATAACACTAGAAAACATTTATACTCCCCCTTCCATTTATACGATTATATCATACCGCAGCCAATGGCTGCAATCAAACAAAAAGAATCATCCTATTC
>CAJUKA010000027.1 GCA_910586585.1 uncultured Lachnospiraceae bacterium | reverse complement strand
TCCCATAAAATCAAGGTTTGAGTAACAAAAAATCAGGTAGGATTTGACACTACCTAAGGATATGAGGAGGAAGAATTATGAATAAAATGTATGATGATTCTGATGAATATAAAAAGGCTGTGTTAAGCGATTATATCAAATCAAATGAAATAATGAAAGAAATCACTTTGCCCAAAAGCGTATACAAATATAGAAAGTTTGATACTCAATATTTGAAGGAGTCTCTTGACGGAAATGTATTTTTTTCCAATCCTATAGATATGAATGTTAATGATCCTTGCGATTGTAAAGTGCAGTTTGATACTAAAGAAGTGTTGAAAACTATGTTTCCGAGGGCTAATAGGGAAGTTCGCAGGAAACATTCAGAAGCGATAAAAGAATTAGAAAAATATAAAAAATCATTGCAAGGCGCATTGCGTGTAGGTTGTTTTACAACATGTGATTGTTCTCAAATTGAGATGTGGGATAATCAGTATTTCGGTGATAATCACAAGGGATATTGTATTAAGTACAAAGTTGAGCTAACTCATTTTTATCCGGATACGATTATTTTTTTGAAAATCTTGTATGATAATTGTGGTTTTAATGCTACCGATGCAATTAAAAATTTTGTTAAATGGGAAAAGTTGGAGAGTAGAGGAATGCAGGATAGTGCGATTTATAAAATGAGAGCTGGGAAAATGGTCTGCCTTGGGCATAATCATGCATTGTTTAAACCTGAAGATTACAAAAATGAAAAGGAATGGAGAATAATTATTCCTAATAATCGTTATGTAGAATATTTTGGGAAAGCGGATGTGTATACGAAAGATTTTAGTCCTTTAATGCAAGCAATTTATTTAGGGAGTGAGTTTAGGAATACAGATATAAATGGTGAGATGTATGAATACGCACTAGAAGTATGCAAAAAACTTCATATTCCGCTATACATTATGCAGCGATATGATGACAAATTGGAAGAAAATATGGAATATAATCCTGCCGAAGAATAGTGTAAAGATAGAAATATTGGCGGACTTTTTGTTGTCTAAAAATACTGATGAATTATGGGCGATATTGTCGAATCTTGTCAGGGTGTCTCCTTCCCTAGCAGATACAGACACGGAAAGCCTGCAAAGCCCGTAAACACGGCACTTTTGGCACTACATAGCTTTCAGAGTTACATTATTTCCGTGTGTTTTTAAGGGCGTTTTTACATTTGTGAGGGTACGAACTTTTGTTCGGGGGTTCTTTTGCCTGATAGTATATACTCGTAGGCAAAAGTCGGGTATTATCACGGAAACTCGGATACTCGCAGGCAAAACTATACTTTCACGCAAAACCCCTTATTTTTGATATAAAGATGATAAAAACAGAACGTATAAATGATAAAAGGAACTGCCGAGCAGTCTTTTCTTGTTTCTGGTACTTCATTACACTGCATCTCTTATATCCGAAACTGGCACTGTTCCAGTTAGTTGTCGGTGGATTTAGATTTGAGCATTGCTTCTGCTTGGTTTGCACGCTCATACTCCCGTCTCCATAATTCCTGATCTATCTCCAGATGTTTGCTCCATGCAAGGAGCGTAAAAAAGAGGGCAGTCCGTAGATCCTCTTCGGGAATTTGGGATACGGCAGACATGAGTTCATCACGGTCCGTTATTCCGGTTAATGATTTGAAATTTTCAAAAGTGAACATACTTTTCCTCCTCTTGTGTGATATGTTTATTATAAGGGCAGGCTGTAAGGAAAGCAATAAAGTGCGGCTTTTTCCAATATCTTTTTTTGTATCATTTCTGTTATGCTTCGAAACATCCTTGTTTTTACGGATGGTGTCTGACAGTCAAAAAAGATGAACTGGTAGGCAAACCTCATAGCGCATTCCGTTATTGCTTTTGGTAAGTTGAATGATGGAAGGTATGCGGGAAAAATATTCACTTATAAATTTGCGCAGGTTGCTCACAGGAGCATTAGGGGAAATGGAAGTCTTTAGGGAAGCATCCAGTTCTGCCTTGTTAGCTTTTTGAGTCAAAATTATCAATATGGAGTTTCCTTATGTTCATGTTTGTGCTATTCTTAGTGATAATAGGATTAATGACTGAGTAGTCAAAGCCCTTATCATGAAGGAAACACAGAAGCGAGATGTGGTAGATCCTAGTGGACTCAAGGAAGTAGCGGCTTTCAAGAGAATACGTTTTTTATATTTATTTTATTTTTGTAGTTAAAAGATTCCTGAAATGAGGGCCAGAATGCAGGAAACTGAATGGCTTACCGGTGAGGGTGCCGTTCGGAACCTTGATGGACATACATGAGAAGTCAACGCAGACATTGAGCCAGACGGAGAGGTAAGGGATGTTTTCGAGTATCATAAGTACTTTTTGGTAGTACATGATGCTATCCTTTCTTGCAGGCACCAATCTGTTTCCAAGAGGTGGATACACAACTTGGTACTTGAAGTTTCTGTGCAAATTTCCGAGGATATTTTTTCGGGTATGCAAGTTCAGAAACGTAGATATAGTGGGCTACATTGAGTATTCTGAACTTGGGTAATTGGGAAAATAGGCTGAAATATTTACACAAAGATTTTCAGTACAGAAAGTACTAGAATATGTCAATGATCCTGCCTTGGTTGTTTGGTACATTAAGGAAACTTCAGATATGGTAAATGTTTATAAGCTCTGAAGGAGAGGGACTTCTCCTTCTGGTATTGATCAGATATGACTTTGCAACTTATTAACTATATCACTCTTGTGGCTATATCATTATTATACTAGGAGAATTTACAGTGGATTCTTTATGGAAAAAGTACAGAAATTTCAGCATTTGGACAAAACTGATGATTGGGTTTCTGGCAGTATTGATTCCGATTGCCAGCATGCTGGTGATTGTTTTGTATACTTATTCGTCAAACATCATTTCTCAGAAAACACTGGAGCAGACAAGTGAGACAGTGGAACAGTTTTCTAATTCGCTGGATAATTATATGACATTGGTGATCAATAAGATGGAGATCATGGCTGACAGTCCAGTCATTCAGGAGGAACTGAATGCTGGGGAAGACGAGGTTAATGTTGTCAGCGATTCCTTTTATGCGAGAAGTAAGCAGATACGGAGGATTATGATCCAGCAATATTCCAGCGTGACCATGAATGACATGGAGTTGTACGGAATGAACGGTGCCAGCTACTATTTTTCTGTATGGTCTCAGAAGCGTGAGATTGAAAATGAGGATGAACTTTTCAGGAAAGCGGACGAAGCAAGGGGCAGATGGGTGCTAGTGAATGACGAAACAGGTGATACGCTGCAAATTATCAAATTGATTAAGGATCTGCAGACTTATACGCCAATGGGTTATGTGAGAATAGGGCTGAAAAGAGATTATATCAATAAAATGACTGGAAATATTAGTTTCGGAAGTGACGGAATTATTACGATCCTAGATGAGCAGGATAAGATTATTAGTGGTGAGATAGATGACATACTGTGTGATTATATGGAACAGGAAACATCGCCAAAGGGCAATTTTCTGTATGGAGAAGGAAAAGATAAATATACGGCGGTATATGTGCACTCTAACATAACCGGATGGGATACGGTGGGGCTTATTCCCATGGAATATCTTAGCAGGGATCTGGCGGGAATTAGAGGCGTTTCCATTGTACTGATTCTCTTTGCAATCTGTATCGGCATCATGGTAAGCATGTCTATTGCCCGTGGCTTGGTATCTCCGATCAAGGATACGGCGGATGCACTGAAGCACTTTGCGAAGGGGGACTTCGATGTAAGGCTTTCGGAAGACCGCACGGATGAAATCGGCAAAATGAATGTTGTATTCAATAAAGCAATCCGGGATATCAGAGAATTGATGCAGAAAGTCACACAAGCGGAAATATTGGAGAAGGAGATGGAATTCAAGACATTGCAATCGCAGATGAATCCGCATTTTCTGTACAACACTTTAGATGCAATCAATTGGATGGCTTTCAAGCAGAAGCAGACGGAAATCTGTAATCTAATCAGCGCAATCAGTAACTTAATGCGGATCAGTATCAGCAATAAACAGAGTTTTATCCCGTTGGAGCAGGAGCTTGGCTATGTGAAAGACTATCTTTATATTCAGAATATAAGATATAAGGACAGACTTGAGACTGTTTACGATATTGATGCGGCATTGCTTGGGCAGGTGATCCCGAAGCTAATCATACAGCCAATCGTAGAGAATGCCATTGTTCATGGAATTGAAAAATCTTATGATAAGAATACACTGTATATCAGTGCGATTCGTATGGGCGGCAACATTGATATTATCGTGAAGGATACCGGAGTGGGAATGCCGGAAGAGAAAGTGAAGGAATTGTTGAAGGAACCGGAAACTGTGAAGAGCAGCAGCGTATCGCACACGAATCTTGGTATGTATGCGGTTCACAAAAGGCTGAAGTTTTTATATGGCGAGGATTATGGACTAAGTGTGCAGTCTGAGATGGGAGAAGGTACTACGGTGGTTATTCACATCCCTTACGTGGAAGATCCACAGAAGGTCTATGAGAAATATAATGATTTGTTGGGGAAAAGACAATGAAGATAAAAGTGATGATCGTGGATGATGAGTGTATTATTTTGGATGGTATGGCTTCTTTTCCGTGGAATGAATATGAATGTGAACTTGTAGCAACGGCACAGAATGGGCGGGAAGGACTAGAAAAAGCGCTTGAATGCAACCCAGATCTTATTTTTACGGATATTAAAATGCCGGAGATGGACGGGCTTAAGTTTGCTGCGGAGGCTCGGAAGATAAACGAAAAGGTGAAAATGGTATTTCTAACCGGATATGATAATTTTGAATTCGCGCAAGAGGCTGTTAGGCTGGGAGCTTCGGATTATCTTTTAAAGCCTGTGAATTTTGTCAAGCTTGATCTCCTGATTAAAAAGCTGCGAGATTCTATTTTTGAGGAAAAACAGACGAGTAGGTATTATAGGGATCTGGAAAAGATTTTTCAGAATGAACTTCCTTATATCCGGAGTAAATTTGTCAATGATTTGGTTCATGGTAGGATTAGAACTCGCTATGATTTGGAGTACCAGACGAAGGCGGTAGGTATCCACATCGAGAAGTATATCTGCATTGCAATCACAAGGGAGAATGCGCATTCTGGCAATGAGGATTCTTGGCCGGAGCAGTATGCCTTTTTGAATATCGGAGAAGAGATATTCAATGAATTTTGTGAGGCAGTTCTATGCGAATATGACGATATGAATCTGCAATTTAATTTTATACTACTCTTTCAAAAAGAGGATTCGGAGCGGTATTGTACGGAGCAGGCAGTAGCAGCTTGCGAGAAATTAAAGCAGGTGGCGGCGGAAGTCATCCGTTATAGGATCTGTCTGGGAATCAGCAACATGGAAACGGATGTTTATAACATGAATGCGAAATATCTTGAGGCATGCCGTGCGTGTAGCCAGAGTGTTTATCTGGGAGATAATACAATCATTCACTATAAGGATTTGGATGATGTGCTTAGGCATGACCACGAAATTACGGAGGGTAAAAAACAGCGTTTGTTTATGAAGATATATTCGGGACAGATCGCTGAGGCCAACAAAGATATCGAAGAGATGTTTTCCATACCGGATGCGGAACTGAATGACTGCAAATATATGGCACTTGATCTTCTGGTAGCCTGCATGCGCTATCCGTTCATGTGTAGGATAAAGTGCAAGATTCAGGAAGAAGAGTATGATTTTTCCTTTTTACAGGATGGAATTAAGGTGATTGACAATGCGAAGTCGATTAATGAAATCGTGCAGTATCTGACGAAAGGATTCAGTATTCTGGCGACCCAGAATTATAAGAATGCCGATGACCGTTACCGAAATACTGTCAATCATATTATGGATTATCTGCAGGAGCATTATAGTGAAGACCTAACGCTGGATTCGGTAGCCGATCAGTTTTATATGAGTAGGACATATGTCAGCAGGCTTCTGAAACGTTACGTTAATCAGAGTTTTCTTAAAATTTTGATTGATATCAGGATGGATGCTGCGCGGAGGATGATTATGGAAGATAATTATAAGATGTATGAGATTGCAGAGCAGGTCGGATACAATGATTTCAGTTATTTTATCCAGGCGTTTAAGAAAAAATATGGTGTGACTCCCAATGAATACAGAAAAACAATTTGAGGAACAAATATAAAAATCGGGTAAAAATATAAAAATTGTATATGTATATACCGCAAAGTAACATAAGACGGCCCAAAATGTGTATATTATTCATATTTTTGGCCGTTTTTTAGATTACAGTATCGGAAATGAGCCTTTATAATCATATTTGAAGTGTTAACTTTTTTAGGAGCGGTGAAAAAGATACCGCTTGATGAAACGGAGGAAAGAAATGAAGAAAAAGACGATTGCAATGTTACTTGCGGCGGTTATGTCGGTTTCTGCCGTTTTGACAGGATGTGGCCAGTCTTCGGGCGGGGCAGGGACATCCGGGGAGACGGCGGAGCATAATGCTCCTGAGGCTCAGGGGGACAGCAGTGATACTGTTCCGGATACAGGAGAGAGGACGAAGATCACAGCCCTATTAAAAGGAACGGAATCTACGGAGCAGTTTCAGGTGTTTGATCATCTGCTCAGTAATTTCTGTCAGGAAAACGGATTGGAATATGAGATAGAACTTGTAAATGATATGCAGGATTATTTCACGAAGCTGCAAATGTATATTAACAGTAACACGCTTCCGGATATTTATGGCTGTCCGAATGGAACATTGTCCAGAGCCTGTCTTGACATAGACGCTATGGTAGATGTGGGAGCAGAGCTGAAAAGAAACGGTTATTATGACAAGATGAATGGCGCGATTATTGATTTCCTTACGGATGCGGATGACGGCAACCTATATCTGTTTCCACAGGGCCTGTATTGCGAATATTTCATGTACAGGACAGATCTGTTTGAGCAGGCCGGGGTAACAGATGCGCCGACAACTTGGGCGGAATTTGAAGAGGCATGCCAGAAGATAGCGGCAACCGGAGAGATTCCCGTTATTGTAGGCGGTTCCGATGCATGGCAGCTGATGCGTTATTTGTCATTCTCTCCGTGGAGAGTTACAGGAGATGATTTTATTACGAACTATCAGGCAGGAACGGACTCCTTCAGTGATAATGATTCGGCGAAATACGCGGTCGAATTGCTGAACAGACTGGGCACAGAAGGATACTTCGAGCCGGGTTTTGCAAGCGTTGATTTTACTTCGGCATGCAATCTGTTTTTTGGCGGTACAGGTGCAATCTTCTATACAGGTTCCGGACAGATTGGGTTGGCAGAAGAGATGTATGACGAAGGAAAATTAGGATTCTTCCCAGTTCCGGATACGGAAGGAATGGATAACATGTCCACCAATGTTCCGATTCATGCAGGCTTTGCGGAAGGCTTTAACAAGGCAACTTATGATGCAACCATGCAGGCTTTCTTTGACTATATGTGTGAGAATTTTTCAGAGGCATGCTATACGAAGGCACAGATTTTCTCACCTTTTAATGAGGATCTCCCGGAAGGGCTTCCGCAGTTGTATTATGATACGCAGCCTATGTTTGCGACGGCTGAGACTGCATGGACATCTTGGGATGATAAACTTGATTCGGATGTTTTGACCAAGATTGTGGATGAACAGCAGAAACTGGCTCAGGGGATTGTCACTCCGAATGACTTTATTAGTACATGTGATTCGCTGATCTCTAAGTAGGACAGACAGTTGAAAATATTGGAGAGACTGGCGCTAGTCGGTCTCTTTCAGAAAAGAGGTGTTTTATGCAAAAGGCATTTGGGAAAAAGTCTATTATATTGTTGTTTATTTTTCCGGCATTTCTGATCTATACATTGTTTGTGATTGTGTCGATCGTCTGGGCTGGGTACTATAGCTTTTTTGACTGGAGCGGCGTGGGAGAGAAGATATTCATAGGCCTGCAGAACTACATAGAACTTCTGTCCAGAGATGATGTGTTCCGGTCAACAATCTGGCACACAGTAATCTATACGATAATAAATGTGTTGATCCAGGTTTTTGGCGGGTTGCTGTTTGCCATACTGCTCAGCAGGGTAACAAAAGGAAGAGTAGCGTTGCAGACGTTATACTATGTTCCGGTGGTCATTTCGTCGGTGGCAATCTGCCAGATTTTCTCTAAGCTGCTATCGGTTACGCCGACAGGAGTAGTCAATCAGTTGCTATCTGTTTTTAATCCGGCGTTAAAGGTGATGGAATGGACTTCCAATCCAAATATTTCATTGTATGTTACGGCTTTTGTGGAAGGGTATAAATATCTCGGTTTGTATATGGTTATATTTTATGCAGCATTGATTGGTGTTCCTGACGAACTTGGAGAAGCGGCACGGATAGATGGAGCGTCACTTTTTCAGGAATACTGGCATGTTAGAATTCCCTATATCAAACCGGTGATCGTCGCTAACTGTCTTCTGGTGCTGAACGGTTCTTTGCGGTCTTTTGAATTTTCTTATCTGCTGACACATGGCGGGCCGGGAAATGCGTCAGAGTTGATGACCACTTATATGTATAAGCAGGCGTTCACGAGTATGAAATATGGGTATGGCAGTGCAGTCGCAATCATGATTGTGATCATCTGTCTGATTGTAGGAGTATTGTTTAAAAAAATTACGGGAGAGGAGGCGGAGAAATGAAAACGAAGAAAGTGACAGTCGGTTCTGTAATAAAGTGGATTCTGGTAGTGCTTCTGTTGGTCATTCAGGTATATCCTTTTGTTTATGTGATGATCTCCAGTTTTAAATCGCTGGATGATTTCAGGAAGCTTCCGGCATATGCGCTGCCCTCCTCTTTCTACATTGGGAATTATGTGACAGTATTTACGAAAAGTCATATGTTGACTTACTTTAAGAACAGTGTAATCGTTTTGATTGGAGTTTTGATACCGTTGCTTTTGATTGCCCTCATGGCGGGATTTGCGCTCAGTAAGATCAAGTTCAGAGGTAAAAAGTTTCTTCTGAATTATTTTCTGTTGGGATTGATGCTGCCCATGCAGGTTGCGTTGATTCCGCTGTTTACCATTTTTAATAAGCTGGGACTAATCAATACCTATGCGGCAATCATTTTACCCCAGATTGCGTTCTCCTTGTCCTATTCCATTCAGCTGTTTTATTCCTTCAGCAAGTTCTTTCCGGAGGAAATCCTAGAGGCGGCGATTATTGATGGGTGTTCCCCGATAGGATGCTTTTTTAGGATGGTGGTGCCGTTGTCCCTGAACTCAGTGATCACGGTGGCGACTATGCAGGCAGTTTTCTGTTGGAACGAATATATTAACGCATATACTTTTACCAGATCTACGGACATGAAAACGGTCACATTAGGGTTGAATGACTATGTGGGAAGTATGGGCTTAACTGACTGGGGAGCAACCTTCGCGGCAATCACTGTGACGGTAATCCCGGTGTTTATTTTCTATTTCTTCAGCAGTAAGAGAATGCTGGCAGGAATGGCATCCGGAGCAGTCAAAGGCTGACAATCAGAATAAATTTAGTGTCAGACAGAATCTATATCAAAAGCATAATTTCTATGTCTTTAATGAAAAAAAGGAGAAAAGAGAAAGATGAATAAATTATATTACCAATTTCCAGGCACTTGGTTCGGTGACTGTATGCCATACGGAAAAGGAGATGAATTCTACCTCTTTCATCAGAGGGATAACAGGAACCCGTGTCCTTTCGGGGAACCTTTCGGATGGGATTTGGCTGTAACGTCTGATTTTGTGGAATACAAAGATATGGGAACGGCGATACCCAGAGGAACGGACGAAGAACAGGATCAATTTATTTATGCGGGCAGCATCTTCGAAGCAGAAGGTAAATATCATGCCTTTTATACAGGTTATAACAGGGAGTATCCGAAACTCGGCAGGGCATCACAGGTCTTAATGCATGCGGTCAGTGACGATTTGGTTCACTGGACGAAAACTCAGGATAAGCTGACCTTTACACCACAGGAAGGCTATGATCCTGACGATTGGCGTGATCCTTTTGTACTGCGTGATGAAGAGAATGACCGGTATATGTTGATTCTTGGAGCGAGGAAGACGGGACCAAAGACACAGCAGACAGGGAGAACGGTGAAATTTACATCGAAGGATCTGAAAGAATGGCAATTTGAAGGTGACTTTTGGGCGCCAGATCTTTTTACAATGCATGAGATGGTTGACCTTTTTAAGATAGGGGACTGGTGGTATCATGTTGTAACCGAATATAGTGACCGCAGTAAAATGATCTACAGGATGAGTAAGAGCATCAACGGACCTTGGATTGCACCGGAGGATGATGCATTTGATGGCAGAGCATATTATGCGGGCAGGACCTTTGAATTGAATGGGCACAGGATGCTGTTCGGATGGGTGGCAACGAAGGAAGACTGCGATGATAAGAAGAATTATGAGTGGGCAGGCACATTTATGGCGCATGAAGTCTACCAGAGAGAAGACGGGACACTGGGCGTAAAAATACCGGATACGGTATGGAATGCCTTTATGGATCGGGAAAAGATTGAGGATTTTACAATAGAAAGCAACGACAGGAGGACTGAGAAGGTAATTAAAGGAAAGTGCGGAGATCTGTACAGTTTTGAAGCGGATATTACCTTTTCGGAAGGAACTCGGACCTTTGGCGTGCGTTGCTATGATAATGTAGAGACAGGGGAGGCTTATCAATTTATATTCCACTGTAATGAAAATCGTTATCTGTGTGAAAAAAATCCGAATTGGCCATGGTTCAGTTACTTTAGTCAGGGTGCAGAGCGGCCAATAAAATTATTAGCCGGAAAGAAATATCACGTACAGATGATTGTTGATGATACAATCGCAACGATTTACGTGGAAGGTGTGGCGTTGAATGCAAGACTCTATACGAAACCGGGTGACGGACTTGGAATCTTCGCCTCGGAAGGAACTGTCCGTATAGAAAACTGTACTGTTTCCACAAAATTGAGGAATTGTAAAGATTAACTTTGTAACAATATTAAGCGGAAAAATGTGAGGCGGGCAATATGACGGATATTGGCAATTACTTAAACGGTTTACAGCATATAGGGCTTCCTTGCAGAAGCATGGAAGAAACAGTGGCATTCTATGAAAAATTGGGAATGCATGTGACTTTTCAAACAGTGAATGAAGGGCAGAGGGTTTGCTTTCTGGAACAGGGAAATCTTGTAATCGAAGCATATGAGGAACCGCAGATTGCAGATCGGACAGGGGCGATTGATCATATTTGTTTTGACGTAACAGATATTGAGAAAGTGTTCGAACTTGTTAGACGAATGCTGATAATGTTCTGTAAGGAAGAGATATGTTCCCTGCCTTTCTGGGAGAACGGTGTTCGGTTTTTCACTATCTTGGGACCGAACAATGAACGGATTGAGTTCTGTCAGAAGGTATGAAACTCACAAAAAAGTATGGGATAGAAGCATAAGGTATAAGGTGGAGGATTAAGTCCTCCACCATTAAGGAACTATAAAATCGAAAAGAAGAGCATGTGAACATAATTTTTCCTTTTGAATGGCTTGACGCTTCCTAAGACATGAGTCGTTTTCATTTTGACAGGCATATTCCTTCTTGGGCAGGATTATGCCTAGGTGACAATAAGAGTGCCAAAAAGCGGAAATCTGACAGAGTTCGGGACTATCAGACTTCTCTTAGTTTTCGCCCATATGAAGCAATCTTAAAAGTTGACAGGAAGTTTTCCGGTTCCCGGAGGGCCATTATTCACCAGAGAAGATGCCTGATTAACAATCCGAATGGCAAAAAAAGTGAATTAAGAATAAGGGTTATCTTGGACTGCTACAGCGTAGAGGAATTTGTAAATGATGAGGAACAGGTTATGACAACCATATTTTATACAGACCAGAAGGCTGCGGGCATTTCCTTTTATGCCGATGGTGCAGCAAATATGGATATTGTAAAATATGATTTGGAGTAAGGAGATAAGTCTTAGATGAAAAGATATGATGTAACCGCGTTAGGGGAATTATTGATTGACTTTACAGAGAATGGGAAAAGCCCCCAGGGGAACCCTTTGTTTGAGGCGAATCCCGGAGGCGCTCCCTGCAATGTATTGGCAATGCTGGCGAAGTTAGGTCACAGGACGGCTTTTATAGGGAAAGTTGGCAATGATTTTTTGGGGGTACAGCTTAAAGCTGGTATCGAAGAAGTCGGAATTGATTCGTCATTTTTATGCATGGATGACCAAATACATACTACGCTGGCATTTGTACATACTGCCGAGGATGGAGACAGAGATTTTTCTTTTTACCGGAATCCGGGGGCGGATATGATGCTGACGAAGGAAGATGTACCTGAAAAGGTGATACAGGATTCAACAGTTTTTCATTTCGGGACTCTTTCCATGACTCATGACGGGGTTCGGGAAGCAACAAAGGAGGCAGTTTGTATTGCCGAGAAAGCAGGCACTTTGATTTCTTTTGACCCTAATCTGCGCCCTCCTCTCTGGAAAAGTTTAGACGATGCGAAAGAGGCAGTGCTTTATGGCCTTGCCCATTGCCAGATATTAAAGATTTCTGATAATGAAATTCAATGGCTGACGGGGGAAGAGGATTATTCAAAGGGGGTAGAGTGGATTAATGAAAGGTATCATATTCCGTTGGTGCTGGTTTCTATGGGAAAGCAGGGGAGCCGGGCGTATTACAACAATATGATGGTGGAGGCCGCCCCTTTTTTGCAGAAAGATACCATTGAGACCACCGGGGCAGGCGATACATTTTGTGGCTGCGTGTTGCATTATATTTGCGAACATGGGATTTGTAATTTGACGAAAGATAATTTGCGGGAAATGTTAGTATATGCAAATGCAGCCGCCTCTTTGATTACAACACGAAAAGGAGCTTTGAGGGTAATGCCGGATAGCAAAGAAGTGGAAGAGATGCTGGCACATTATGGGTGTATTGCAGCAAATGATAAATAATGGCAGTGTGGCATGAGGGGGCGTTTATTGGGGGATACCAATATGCGCCTCCGCATTTTTGGAGAGGAGGTGGTAGGTATCCAGAAAATTAAATGCCCGAACCATAAGTGCGGGAGACGGATTTTTGATATCGGCATAACGCGGTTCAGGATCATAGTAGAGCTGAAATGCCCGCACTGCGGCGAAGTGGTACGGGTGTACTGGAAACCGAAGGAGAAGAAAAAATATACATAGATAAAAAGAACGGCGGGAGGATATCCTGCTGTTTTTGTTTTTGCTTTTGCGGATTAAAGCGTTCTTTTTATGGGCATACTTATGCTATCAATGGAAAAAAATGGAAATTCCATTGTACGCAAAACTGAATAAGTACCGAGCGAGTGGGACCGCATTGCGTCGAGTCACGAATGGCCGGAGTAAAGCTAGTGAGTTGTTTTAAGAGTGTATGTATAGTGATAGCTTTCCCTGGCCATTCTCTGCCATTTTTTCAAAGCCAGTCCCACGTCTATATGTTAAAGCGTTCCTAACTTTACGAAGCCGTAAAGGAAGGAACTCTTTATGTCTTTTAGGAAGATCACAGTCAAATCAGGAGACGAAGAATTCACACTGGAAGTTACGGAAGAGGAATATCAGAAATATTACCGCCCGTGGTGGCAGCAGAAAAAGCATGAGCAGCGGAACCGGGAGGCGATGGAGCAGAACGGATATACGGAAGAATCCTATGAGGCGTGGCAGGATAATGCCTCGGAGGGAGTAGGTATGTGGCGACAAGGTCCGGGGCATTGGGGTATGGCAACAGCAGTGGACTGAATTATACCAACAGGGAGTGTGTCCTGATTGTGGCTGGCGGAGGCGGCGGTGGCGGGATAGATAACGGCGCCATCCACAAAGGCGGGCATGGGGGAGGGGAACGCGGCGGTGACGGCTTAGGAGGCGCATTGGGAGGGAGGCAGATCTCCACAGGGAGCAGCCCTTCCACAAACTTTGGTTATGCCCCGACCTATTCCTATAGCAATACTGCGGAATCCGGCGGTGGAGGCGGATGGTTCGGCGGGAACTATGCCACGGTGTACAGCAGGGAGGACATCCGCTTCACTTTTAAGAACGGGATGGAGATAAAAGCATGAGGGCATACGTCCCCCGGAGCCGGAAAAACGGCTGCGGGGGATAGTTTTTTCCCGGATTCCCACAGCCGCTTATAAAAATTACGGAGTATAGGAAAAATCGTGGAGTATGGGGAAAAATCACGGGGTATAGGAAAAATCACGGGGTATCGGGGAAAAATCATGGAGTTTAAGGAAAAATCGAATTGTATCAAAGACAGCGTTTACATAGATAACGTTGCAGGATGGTATGACATACTATATGAAAGGAAATATAAAAATATTATTGATCGGGAAACGAACATATTTGCAAATATGCTTGAAGTTGTTCACTTGTGGAATTCTCAATTGGGTAAACTTGATAATATAACCCGCTATTTGCGATATAATTGTATGGTCAATTTGAATTTGCGAAACACAGATTTAAGCGAAGCAGATTTAAGCGAAACGATATTTGAGGAAAAACAAATTAGTATGTTACAGCAAAAATGTGATTTAAGTCAAAGTAGGGTAGTTATTTCTGAAACCAATGAAATTATTAGCTATAGAGATTATTGCACAAGGAAGCAAAAATAATGAGTATTGAGACTATTTTTAAAATACAGAGATTCGTAACAGTATTCGAAAAATGCTTGCATTTACAGTTGGTTTATGGTAGATTATTAATGTTGTAAAAAAGAGATGGTCCTCTGGTACAGGTTAGAATGGAACAATATAGAAGTATTAAGAACATCCAGCAAATAAGGAGGCAAATGAAATGAACGAAATTATTAAAGAAATTGAGCAGGAACAGTTAAAGGAAAAAGTAGATAGTTTCCGCGTTGGTGATACTGTTAGAGTACACGGCAAGATTAAAGAAGGAAACAGAGAAAGAATCCAGGTTTTTGAAGGCACTGTATTAAAGATTCAAGGTGGCGGAAACAGAAAGACGTTTACTGTCAGAAAGGTTTCTAATGGCGTTGGTGTAGAGAAGACATGGCCAATACACTCTCCAAATGTAGAGAAAGTGGAAGTTGTAAGAGCAGGTAAGGTAAGACGTGCAAAACTGTTCTATTTGAGAAGCCGTGTTGGTAAGAAGGCAAAAGTAAAAGAATTAGTAAAATAATGGCAGTTCATTGGACGAGACTTGGGAACAAGTCTCGTTTTTTGTAGATACATCAAAGAATAATTTTCAATTATGATTGTTTAGACATTCTGGAACATTTTCACTCAACACTTGAAATGGGAAGGAATATTGCGTATAATTATTTATATATAAGAAGTGAAAAAACTTGTTATATATTTACAATGACAAAGGAGATACAAAAGCAGCGTGAAAGGCGAAATAAATGGCTAGAAGAAAAGGATTGACTTTTTATCAGAAAAAGAAAAAACTAAACATAACTTTAGTGAAAGAAATTGGTAGTTGGATTTTTTGGATAATGGTGTCAATAGGACTTGGAGCACTGACGGTTTTTTGCATTGGTATGAAAACGAGTGTTATTGGTTCTGCGATGGAACCATGTCTGTATAATGGACAGGAGATTTTTTTGAACCGGATGATATACAAGGCAACATCGCCAAAGATAGGTGACGTCATAGTATTTTTGCCAAATGGCAATGAAAAATCGCACTATTATGTGAAACGCGTGGTAGGAGGGCCAGGAGACAAATTATACATAAAAAAAGGTGTTTTATATGTGAATGATGAAATCGTTGATAAGTATTTCAATGATAAAATTGCAGAGGCAGGACTTTTAGAAAATGAAGTTTTATTGGAAGATGACGAATATTTTGTGATTGGCGACAACTGCAACAGCAGTGAAGACAGCCGCTCGGCCAATATCGGCACAGTCAAAAAAGGGTATATTATAGGAAAAGTATGGTTTAAGATGGCGTGCGGCGACAGTGATATAGGGTTCGTAAAATAGGGGAACAACAGAAAGGCATGGATGAATATGGCAAATTATCAATGGTATCCGGGACATATGACAAAGGCAAAAAGAATGATGCAGGAGGATATCAAACTGATTGACCTGGTGATCGAACTGGTGGACGCCAGAGTACCGTTCAGCAGCAGAAATCCAGATATAGATGAACTGGGAAAAAACAAATCCAGAATAATTCTTTTGAACAAATCGGATTTGGCAGATACAAGAAAAAACAAGCTGTGGATGGAATATTTTATAGACAAAGGTTTTCATGTGATAGAGGTGAATGCAAAAACAGGAGCAGGAATAAAATCTATTTATGGTGTTGTACAGGAAGCATGCAAAGAAAAAATTGAGCGTGACAGGAAACGGGGAATTTTGAACAGGCCAGTGCGGGCTATGGTGGTTGGTATTCCAAATGTAGGAAAATCTACATTTATTAATTCCTTTGCCAAAAAGGCTTGTACTAAGACTGGTAACAAGCCTGGCGTGACAAAAGGGAAACAGTGGATTCGCTGCAATAAGGAGCTGGAGCTTCTTGATACCCCTGGTATTTTGTGGCCGAAATTTGAAGATCAGAGAGTGGGGCTAAATCTTGCTATGATTGGTTCCATAAATGATGAGATTTTGCATTTGGATGAACTTGCATATGAGTTGGTTCGGTTTCTATGCGACGAGTACCCAGGTCTGTTGGAACAAAGGTACAATATAGAGATTTCTGAGAATCAGGATGCCTATGAAACAATCAAGGCAGTTTGTGTGAGCAAAAAATGTTTATTAAAAGGTGAGGAGCTTGATATTATGAAAGCTTCTTCGATGGTGGTAGATGATTTTAGAAACGGAAGATTAGGAAAAATTACATTGGAGGCGCCAAAATGATGGAAAATACAGATAGAATAACAGAAACAGGGGAATATAAAATGAAGGGTATATTGAAGGAGATATTGAACACCAGTATTTATTTGCTGCTGGTGCTATGTGTGGCATACCTGATAGTCACCTATGTAGGGCAAAGAACACAAGTAAGCGGGGGAAGTATGGAAACAACGCTGAGTGATGGCGATCATCTGATTGTAGATAAAATATCATATCGTTTTGATGAGCCAGAGCGTTTTGATATTATTGTATTTCCATTTCAATATGACAAGGAGACGTATTATATTAAACGTATTATAGGTCTGCCGGGGGAAACCATACAGATTGATGAGAGCGGCAATATCTATATTGATGGCGAGGTGCTGGAAGAAGATTACGGGCGCGAGGTGATTCAAAATCCCGGACGGGCGAGCGAACCGATATTGTTAGGTGAAGATGAATATTTTGTAATGGGAGATAACAGAAACAACAGTTCAGACAGCAGAGATCCACAGGTTGGAAGCATTCACCGCAAAGATATTATTGGCAGGGCGTTTATCAGAATATGGCCATTTGACAGTTTTGGCGTGTTAAAACATCAGTAAATACATATGAAAAGGCAGTTTGAAAGGATATGAGAATAGCGTGGAAAAGAAAATAGCAGAGATAAAAAATGAATTAAAGGCAGCAGACGAAAGCAAGCTGCCTGTTTTTGTGGAGACATACGAGAAAGATGCGCGCAGCGGTGTGCAGGCGCTTGTGGCAAAAGCAAGAAAAAGCATTGATGCACTGACCAAGGAAAAGCAGCGTATCGAAATGATGAAAACTTATGAAAAAAAGTATGCAAACTGTCAGTTAATTTGTGGTATTGATGAGGTCGGACGGGGACCATTAGCAGGTCCTGTTGTGGCAGGCGCTGTTATTTTGCCAAAGGATTGTAATATTTTATATCTAAATGATTCGAAACAGCTCAGTGAAAAAAAACGTGAGGAACTATATGAAGTAATTATGCAGGAAGCAGTATCGGTGGGAATTGGCTATGCTTCACAGGAACGGATTGATCAAATCAATATTTTGCAGGCAACTTATGAGGCAATGCGCGACGCGATCAGCAAACTGAGTGTTTTGCCTGATATATTATTAAATGATGCAGTGACAATTCCACAAGTAAATATCAAACAGATACCAATTATTAAGGGAGATGCAAAGAGCATTTCCATTGCTGCTGCCAGTATTGTAGCGAAAGTAACAAGAGACAGACTGATGGTAGAGTATGACAAGAAATATCCAAAGTATCACTTTGCCGATAATAAAGGATATGGTGCTCCAGTACATATTGAAGCACTGCAAAAATATGGGCCAACACCAATACACAGACGAAGTTTTATAAGTAAATTCGTTTGAAAAATCATGCGGATGCACGAATTTTTCAATTGGCAATTTGAGGCTCTAACGGGAAAAATTAGTGGAAAATGAATCGCTGGGAGGAACATAAATGGACAGTTTTTTATCAGGTTTTTCCAATAATTATGGAGGCGCACCGATTGGACAGGGATATACAGGAAATGTAGGATCGGCAGGAACAGTGCCGTCAGGCAGTTCCCAGGGTGTAGACATTACACAATTGCAGCCAGGAGACACTTTTCAGGGAGAAATTGCTTCTGTGAATGGAGAAGATGTTCAGATACAACTGTCAAACGGTCAGTATATGGCAGCAAAGCTTGAGCGTGATGTTCAAGTTGCGCTGGGGCAGGTTATGACGCTGCAGGTGCAGTCCAACAAAGATAACAGAATCGTGCTCAAACCAGTATATGACAACAATTCGCAGATGCTCCGAGTGGGTGAGGCGGCACTTCGGGCAGCGAATATGGCGGTAAATGACAAAAATTTAGAACTGGTGTCAAAATTAATTGAAAATGGAATGGCCATTAATCGAAAAACATTGATGGAGTTTAACCGTTTGGCGCTGCAACACCCAAATGTAAATTTGACAGATCTTATAAAATTAAATAAAATGCATCTTCCAGTCAACGAAAACAATCTGTTTCAAATGCGCAATTATCAAAATATGGAGCATAAACTTTTAGATGGAATCAGGGAAGCTTCTGACGAAATATTAAAACTTTATGAAACCTTAACAGGAAATCAGAGCTTGCAGGGGGTGCAGACGGGAGCTGGAAATATTATCGCAAATGGAATGCAAGGGGCGGTGCAAGGTCAGGCAGCGCTTGAAAATGGCGCTAAATTTATGGAACAGGTTCTTGTGTTGCTTGCCGGCGAAGAGGGACAGGGTGAGAACATGCAGGCGTCGGGCAATACTGCTAATGGACAGAATGTTTCGGCAAATACAGAAAATAGCGGTGCGATGACCGAGGCTGACAGCAACTTGAATCCGTCTGCGAATTTGGAAGAAAAAACGCAAGGTCAGCTTGGACTGGGGGAATCTAGTCAGCAAACGGCGGCTTCTGTTCAGAAAGATGCAGATATCTTGCCGAAAGAAGCAGAAATTCCTGCCGCTGAGAAGCAGACAGTTGAGGGACAACAAAATACGAATCAGAACAATACCCAGGCAGCACAGGAAAATAATACAGCAGATACGATTTTGAATCAATTGAAAACAGAGAGGCCGCAAGTGCTTCCAAATAAAATTATAGCACTGATTCAGGATGGAAAACTTGATATCAAGGGAATGAAACAGCTTTTGACAGACAGTGATTTGGCGAAAATGCTCACGACAGAACAGAAGACAAAGATTTTTCATTCAGAACCATTTAAGTCAATGCTCAAAAATGGACTGCAAAAGCAGTGGACACTCTCGCCGCAGGATTTGGCGCAGGAGGGTAAGGTAGAAGAATTTTATCAAAAGCTCATGAAAGAAAGCAGCCAATTATCGCGAATGATGAATGAAGCTATGCAGGCAAGCGGACAAAACGCAGGCGCTGCACAGGCGCGTGCAATGGGAAATATCGGTGATAATGTGGAATTTATGAATCAAATGAACCAAATGTTTCAATATATTCAGCTTCCGCTAAAGTTTGGAAATTCTCAAGCACATGGAGATTTATATGTCTATACAAACAAAAAAAATATGGCGCGCAGAGATGGTATGCTGACTGCATTTTTGCACCTTGATATGGATCATTTGGGAGCGCTTGACATCAGTATTGCATTGCAGACAGAGCGCAACCAGATTACGACAAAATTTTATCTTGATGAGGATTCTATAGCACTCGTGCAAGACCATATTGGAGAGTTGACGGAAAGGCTGTCAAAAAAGGGATATCAGTGCAAACATATGGTAATTGAAAAAGAAGAGGAAAAAACCGTTATGGAGCATATTGAGGAGCAGGTAGCAGGCGGAAGCGCCGTACTGAGTTATCAGACATTTGATACGAGGGCATAAAATGGCAGAGAATAAAAACAAAAAAATAAAACAGGCAGTCGCATTGGAGTATGACCCGTCAGACAGTGCGCCCAAAGTGATTGCAATGGGGCGCGGTGCTGTAGCAGAACGCATTATTGAACAGGCAAAACAGTCTAATGTGCCCGTTCATAAAGATGATAAACTGGCAAATACATTATCCAAACTGCAAATAGGCGATATGATACCACCAGAGCTTTATGAGGTGGTGGCAGAGATTCTTATTTTTGTGGACGGAATGGATAAAATCAAATCAAAAGTGGCTGCTTATCAAAACAGCAAAAAGGAATCGTAAGCGGAGTCATGAATGAATAAAAGGAAAACAGGCGCAAAGTATGAAAAACAGGCGGCAGATTATTTAGAGCGCCAAGGGGTAGAAATATTAGCGCGAAACTACAGAAACCGAAAAGGTGAGATTGATTTAATTGGCAGAGATAGTGAATATACGGTATTTTTTGAAGTTAAATACCGCAGAGACAACTCCAAAGGAACTCCAGAAGAAGCGGTTCATTATGGCAAACAGAAAAATATATGTATGGTTGCAGATTATTACAGAATGATTCATCAGATGGGAGAATTTGTACCAATCCGCTATGATGTGATTGCGATATGTGGTGAAGAAATAACTTGGCATAAAAATGCGTTTGCGCATATTTATAGTGATAGAGGATAGAGCGTGTTTGAAAAATCATTCCCACCATCTGCACGCCACAATTTGCGCCATATTTGCGTCAAATTCGGTCAACGTAGCCCGCTACGCCTCCCTCATTTGGCACAAATCTTCCACAAATTGTGACGCACATCTGTCAGAAAGCATTTTTCAAACACGCTCTAGAAAAAAGTGGGAGTAAAAGAATCAATATGGCTGAAAATGTGAAAAGATATGGAAACCGTGAATCATGTAAACAAAAGCAAGATAAGAATAACAAGGAACTGGTTTACTTTACCTTTGACAGTTTGGAAGATACTGGGATTGTGGAGCATTTGTTTTCCACGAGAAAGGGAGGTGTCAGCAGCGGTTATTTGGCTTCGCTGAACTTAAGCTATGCCCGCGGCGATCAAAAGGAAAATGTGGATGAAAATTTTCGCAGAGTGGCTCAATTGTTTGGGAAAACGCCTTCTGATATCGTCTGTTCTGCACAGACACATACCACAAATGTACGAAAAATAACAGCGGCAGATAAGGGCAAGGGAGTCGTAACAGAACGTGGTTATGATGATGTAGATGGAATGATTACGAATGAGCCAGGAATTATTCTTGCCACGTTTTATGCAGATTGTGTGCCGTTGTTTCTGGTAGACCCGGCAAATAGAGCAATCGGACTTTCTCATTCCGGCTGGCGCGGAACAGTGGGGAAAATGGGAAAGGTTACACTAGAAAAAATGAAATTAGAATATGGAACAAGGCCAGAAGATGTGCACGCAGCAATTGCACCTTCGATTTGCCAGTCATGCTATGAAGTGAGTGCAGATGTGGCACTTGCTTTTGCGGATGCTTTTCCAAAAGATGATGAGAAAGCAGCACAGTACTTAAGCCGATATCAGCATGATTTTTCGCAGAAAGAGCTTGATAATTGTCTGTTTTACCAAAAGGAAAATGGCAAATATCAGTTAAATTTGTGGTATGCAAACTTCAGAGTATTTCGTGATGCAGGTATTCCAGATGAAAATATAGAAGTTACAGATATATGCACATGCTGCAATCCTGAACTGTTGTTCAGCCATAGAGCCAGCATGGGAAAACGCGGAAATTTAGGAGCATTTTTGATGCTCAAGGAGCCGTGTTCCAGATAAGCGAGGGGAAGAAAACAAAAGATGGAGACAGAAAATAATAAAAAGCCTTATTTGCACAACGCAAAATACTATGAGACAGACCAGATGGGAATTGTCCATCATTCAAATTACATCCGGTGGATGGAAGATGCCAGAATGGATTTGATGCGCCAGTTTGGCATTTCCTATAAAGATATGGAAGACAATGGGATTATTAGTCCAGTTGTTTCGGTAAGCTGCCAATACAAAAGTATGGTACATTTTGGTGATACGATAGAGATTTTGGCAAAGGCAGTCAAGTACAATGGGGTCCGATTTGATTTGGAATATGAGATGCGGGACGCTAAGACAGGTGAACTTCGGACAACAGCAGCAAGCACACACTGTTTTTTGGACAGAGAAGGACAAATTCTTTCTCTGAAGCATACATGTCCGGAAATTGATAAACTTTTTAGAAAAATGTTGGTACAGGATAAATAGAAAAAGGTGAAAGGAGCATCAAAATGAAAGAACTAACAGAACAGCAGATACTGTCACTGGCACCCAATGCGGCAGCGGCTGCGAATGGCAAAAAAATATCACAGAAAGGTAATTTTGTAAAACTTGAGCGTTCAGCGGATGATACATTCTACATGGGCGAATGCACAGGGAGCGGAAAAAGTAATTACGTTACTTCGGCAGACTACATCAATGAAGCCAGTCCGGTGTTTCGGTGCTCCTGCCCAAGCAGACAGTTTCCCTGCAAACATAGTTTGGGTCTGATGTATGAAATGCTTGCAAATAAAACATTTAACATCTGTGAGATTCCAGATGATATTCAAAAAAAGCGTGAGAAAAAACAGGCAAAAGGGGACAAAGCAAATGGAGTTGAAAAGCCTGAAAGTGAGATGACAGAAGAGGAGAAGAAAAAGGCAGAGAAGAAACAGGCAGCGGCGGCAAAAGCGAGCAAATCTGCAAAGACGAAAAAGCTCAAAAAACAGTTAGAGGGACTTGATCTGGCAGAAAAGATGGTAAATGATCTGATGTCAGCAGGGTTAGGAACTATGGGCGGTGCAGCTTTGAACACTTATCAGGAGCTTTCAAAACAATTGGGGGATTATTATCTTCCGGGTCCACAGAAATTGTGCAATCGCTTGATAATAGAGATTACCGCATTTCAGAAGGATAATAACGAATCTCACTATGACGATGCAATTGATGCGCTTGAAAAGCTTTGGAGTCTGATCAAAAAATCACGCCAGTATTTGAATGGAAAATTGGAAAATGATAATGTTGAGCTTGAAGACTCACTTCTTTATGAGGAACTTGGAGGAATTTGGAAACTGTCAGAATTGGAAGCGATAGGGCGCAGCAAAAAAGATGCAAATCTTGCACAGCTTTCGTTTTGGGTGACTTATGACGAGGCAGGCAAGCAGTACATAGACACTGGCTGCTGGGCTGATTTGGACAGTGGCGAAATTTATTTGAACTATAACTATCGTCCTGTGAAATCTTTGAAATATATCAAACAAACAGACACTGTCTTTGGTGTGGCAAAAGTGCCAAGCGCCGCTTTTTATCCTGGGGAAGGCAATCTGCGTGTACGCTGGGAAGGTGCGCAAATCCGCGATTTGACCCGTGATGACTGCTGTAAGCTTCGTTCTTTTGCTATCACTTCTGTGAAACAGGAGGCAAAGGCAATTAAGAATATTTTGAAAAATGCTATGGCACAGCCAATGCTGATAAAGCTAGTTGCATTCAAACAGATTGGAAAGATTTCGGAGGGATTTGCGCTGGTAGATGCGAGTGGCGATACCATTCTTTTGGGCGATATGCCACTGCTTGAAGAAACAATTGTGCGTCTTTCGATGCTTCCCGACAGTTCATTGTTAAACGATCAGGTACTTTTGGCAGCATTCTATTATGACCGCAATACACGTAGACTTTTAGCTCAGCCACTTAGTATTATAACAGAAGAGAATATCATTCGGCTTTTGTATTGAGTTGGGAGGAACCGTGAATGGATATAGGTCCTATATATGAACTGCGCAGTCGTCTGCGTGCGGCAGCGATTGCAGGAACTGGCCTTTTATCGGAGGATTTTCGGTTAAAGCGTGCAGCAGAGGCAATGAAGCCTTTGGAGACATCCTCTCCTGTATTTGCAAAAATTGTACAGACGCTAAATGAACTTTTGTCGCCAGGCTGCCCCAATCCAGCAGGAGCGCTTTTGGATACCATAACACTTACGGACGCTGTTCTTTGTACACTTGGGACATTTGAAATCAAAGAATCGGTGACACCGATTGAAGCAACGAAGTATACCAAAAAAACAGTTGTCAATACACCATATACAATATTAAATCCTCTTCTGGAAGCATTGACAACATCAGGGAGCGGGCATTATAACCATATTTATCATACACACCAAACAAATCCTGAACTGTTTCAGGATTATCGTGTTAAATATGCATTGGTTCAGGCGTTGGGAGCATCGTATGCGGAGCTGGCGGATTTGGCCGAGTCATGGCTGAAAATGGAAGATGAAAGCATTCTGCCACTTCTTATCAAAGACTTTGAGCCAAACGGAAAGAAAGAAATGATGCGGCGCATTTCTGTCATAGATTATCTTGCAAAAGGAAGCGTCAATGACTTTTATCTCAAAATGCTTGAAACAGCACAGAAGGATATGCGTTATGCGCTGATATGTGCATTGCGGCATGACACAGCCAATGTGGATATGCTTTTTGATATGGTAAAGACCGAAAGAGGAAAGAACAAGCAGGCAGTATTCAGAGCGCTTGCTGCGATGGATGATGAGAGAGTCTCTGCATTTTTCAGGGATAAGATGGCTAAAAAGCCAATAGAAGTGGTAGAGTATTTGCTTTTGAATACTGCACCGTGGTCCGGTAAGCTTATCACAGATACATTGAATAATGTGGTGCCAAAGCTTTTGAAGATATCCCAGGATGAAATTAATGATATCAGCGGCGTAGACGCAAAGAATTGCAATCGTGCACAAAAAATCAAGATATTCAATCGATCTTTAAATAAACTTGCTTTGAACAAGGAGAAAATAGAAAACATCAAAATATTTAATTACTGTATGCTTGGGCTGCTCAATAAAAGTGGGGAAGAGATTAATGCATGTTATCGAATGCTGTATGCACACAAAGAACAGTTAGACAAGCTTAGATATATTGGGCTGTTGGGATATAACGATTGTGATTATAATTTTTATAAGGGGATTCCCGCGTGTGTGCATGATTTAGATAAAAAATGCTTTGAGGGAGGAATGATGACGATTCTGTTTTTGAATTTGATGATGAAGCAGAATGATGGCCTCAAGGCGCTCGCAATGGAGTTTTATGAAGAAAACAAAAATTATTATTATCTGCCAGCAGCGATTGTGGTAAAGCTTTTGGAGGGAAAGGACTGTACCAAATGGCTTGATGGGCAGATGGCAGAAAAGAAACATTATTTGGAAACAATTCAAACAACGCTTGGGCATGTCTATTGGAGTGAAAAAACAAAAAGTTATGCATTTCGGATAGATCGTAGCTGTGAAAGAGATGTGTTTGTCCCCAATCTGAAATGGGAAACGAAAAAAGAACTGATATTCGATACAGATAGAACATTGTCAGATTCTGCATTTGCAAAAACGATGCTATCCTGGATGATGAATCATGCAAGTAAGCAAATGGATGAGATTATGTTTCGTTGGATACCAAAGGATCAGCAAGAACTATGTGCATGGATGGGAGAATGGTATTATAAAAGGGCACTTTCCGAATCTAAAAGTTATCGTTATCTGATGTATTTGGATCAGTGCGGTTGGTCAGACTGTAAAGGACTGGGCATAAAGTGTGCAAAGGACGAAGGCACAAATCTGTTTCAGACATATCTTTATAATATTTTGCGGTTTCTGCCAGGCAGCCGCCAAGGGGTGGTGGCAGAAGCATGGGCAGTATATGAAGCTATAAAGTCTGGCGAGATTATCGTCAATAAGAATCAAATCAATTTGGATGCCCTGGGAGAGTGGATTGTTCAGTTTGTTGAGAAAGGAGTAAATTAGATATGGATATGAACCCAATATATGAGCTGCGCAGCCGTCTGCGTGCAGCAGCGATTGCAGGAACTGGTCTTTTGTCAGAGGATTTCCGGTTAAAACGTGCGGCAGAGGCAATGAAACCGCTGGAAGCATCCTCTCCTGTATTTGCCAAAATCGGTCAGTTGATGAATGCGTTATTATCACCGGACTGTCCCAATCCTTCAGGAGCGCTTCTTGATACAATCACGCTTGTAGATGCGGTAATCTGTACACTTGGATCTGTGGATTTAGCAGAGGATGTACAACCAGTGGAAATGGTACAGAATGCGAAAAGCATTGTTGTCAATGCGCCGCATTCCGAGCTGAAAAACCTTTTGGATGCACTTACAACATCAGGGAGCGGGCATTATAATTTTGTTTATAACGCACACCAAACAAATCCTGAGCTGTTTCAGGATTATCGTATCAAATATGCCTTGATTCAGGCATTGGGAGCTACTTATTCTGAGCTTGCGGACTTAGTGGAGACGTGGCTCAAAAAGGAGGACGAATCCATTTTGGTTCTGCTGATGAGAGATTTTGATCCCAAGGGAAAGAAAGAAATGGTAAGGCGTGTCCATGTTATTGAATCGATTGCCGGAGCACAAGCCAATGATTTTTATCTCAAAATGCTAGAAACCGCACAAAAGGAAATCCGTCAGGCACTTATCCGGGCATTGCACAACGAACCAGAAAATATTGAGCTGCTTCTTGATATGACAAAGAGTGAAAAAGGCAAAAACAAGCAGATGGCGATTCGTTCCCTTGCCGATATCGAAGATCAGAGATCCTATGAATTCTTCCATAATATGGCGGAGAAAAAACCACAGGAAGTTTTGGGATATATTCAGATGGTTTCTACAGACTGGGCTTCAAAACTGCTGACAGAGATGTTTTATAAGGCGCTTGCTGAAATAGAAAAACCATCTGAAATAGAAAATCCATCGGCAAATGAGGAGACAAGGCGTGTATTTATTAATATTTTGGCTTCTTTTATTGGAAAAGGAGGAGAAGATATTTGTGCGTGCTATCGGAAATTGGTAGGAACAAAAGAAGGAAACATTTGGGAGCGCTATCAAGAGATGTTGCGGTGCAAAGAAATCAAAGAAATGATGCGTATGTTTCAAGTCGATATCCTGTCTCCAGAGCAATACCGCAGAAAGGGACCGAACAGATGTTTCGGGAATGAAATAGGAATGATTTTGCAGAATTCATTGGTGGTTAGATCGGATAAAAGTTTGCAGGCACTGGCGCTAGAGCTTTATGAAACCAGAACGGGCATTGCAAAAACGAATGTGAACTTTTTGGCGGCGGCATTAACGGCAAAGCTGGTCAATGGAGAACCCTGCGCCGCATGGCTGAAAGAACAAGTTTCCGAAAAAGCAAACAATGACAATGAGTATAAAAAAGCGGCGATGGATGCACTTTCTTTTATACATTGGGATTCAGATAAGGACAGCTATATGCTGAGAGGATATTATCACTACTTGTTAAATTATGAAGAGGATGGTTTGGTAGAACGTCCAATTGAGATTGCAGACAGTGAAGAATTGATTGCATGGCTGATGACAGGGGAAGACAGGAAGATGGATAGCATTCTCAGTGAGCTGGTACAGACGAAGGATAAAGAACAGTGCAGCCGTGTAGGAGAATACTTGTACCGCCGGGCGCTTGTGACCACAGAAGATCATTATGGGTATTGGATGTTTTTGAAAAAATGTGGCTGGACGACCTGCAAAGGACTTGGAGTAAGATTTGTAAAATGCAGGCAGAGAAATCTAAGTCAGTGGGAACTTTATCGCATGGATGAGCTGCCGGGCGATGATACGGCAATTCGTGAGGAACTGCAAACAATCGTTGAACTGATGAAGTCTGGCGAAATTAAGCTGAAGAATATCAATTTAAACTGGTTTGAAAACTGGGTGGATAAAAGATAACGATAGAATGAATTAAACAGGAAGGAGCAAGTCGGTCAAAATGAAAGAGAAAACATTAAGGCTGCCAGCAGAGCAGTTGTTTCAAAAGGAAATAGATGCGTTAATTGCAGCGGAAAAAAATGTAGTTCCAACAGGGTGGAAAATGTCGCCGCAGTCTGTAAAGACTTATATCTGTGGTGGAAAAGTAGGAAAGACAGAAATCACGCCAAAGTACATAGGTCATGAGCGTCTTGTTGAAATAGCTATTTCAACGCTTGTCACAGACAGAGCACTGCTGCTGATTGGAGAGCCAGGAACAGCAAAAAGCTGGCTTTCTGAACATTTGACAGCCGCCATCAATGGCGATTCGACCAAGGTGGTACAGGGAACGGCTGGAACGACAGAAGAGCAAATTCGGTATTCGTGGAATTATGCCATGCTCATTGCAAAAGGGCCATCTCAGGAAGCTATGCTCAAAAGCCCTATTTTCAATGCGATGGAAACCGGAACAATTGCCCGTGTCGAGGAGATTTCAAGATGTGCTTCTGAGGTTCAAGATGCATTGATTTCTATGCTTTCTGAGAAAAGAATCTCTGTGCCGGAGCTTGGCATGGAAGTGCCAGCGCAAAAAGGATTCTCCGTGATTGCCACTGCAAATACAAGAGATAAGGGCGTAAATGAGATGTCAGCGGCGCTAAAACGAAGATTTAATATTGTTGTGCTTCCAGCACCGGCAGATTTGAGTTCAGAGATAGAGATTGTCAAAACAAGAGTAACGCAACTGTCAGGAAGCTTGGATTTGAATGCTGCGCTTCCAGCAGATGAAGTGGTAGAAAAAGTTTGTACTATTTTTAGAGAGCTTCGCAGCGGCGAAACACTTGACCGCAGCCGCAAGGTAAAAGCAACTTCTGGTGTATTATCTACGGCAGAGGCAATTTCTTTGCTGTGCAATAGTATGGCACTTGCAGGAAGCTTTGGGAATGGAACAATCGCAGATAAAGATTTGGCGGCCGGTTTGCAAGGCGCCGTTATCAAAGATGATGAAAAAGATATCGTAGCCTGGAAAGAATATCTGGAAAATGTGATGAAAAAGAGAGGATCGGCATGGTTAGGGCTTTATAAAGCATGTCGGGATTTGGATGGAAATGCTTAAATCCTGACTTGTTTGCGGCAGGTGAAAGAATATAGGAAAGGATACGATGCAATGATGAAAAATCCACATTTTTTTGGGATACGGCATTTATCGCCTGCTGGGGCGTATTTCCTCAGAGCATATTTGGAGGAGAAACAGCCAAAGCTTGTGCTGATAGAAGGGCCGAGTGATTTTGATGATATGCTTAAGGATATGGTGCGGCAGGAAACAAAGCCTCCGATCGCAATCTTGGCATATACCAAGGCAGCGCCCGTCAGAACGATCCTCTATCCCTTTGCAGAATATTCGCCGGAATACCAGGCAGTATGCTGGTGTCATGAGAAAAAAACAGAATGTCATTTTATAGATTTGCCCTCAGAAACATTTCTGGCAATCCCTGAAAAAGTGTATCTGCCAGGTTCGGAGGACACAGAAGGCGAGGAAGGCAGAATCAGTGTATATCACCAGCTTGATGAAAAAAGCAAAGAGGATGGACATGAGACTTTTTGGGAGCGCGTGATGGAGCATGTGAGTGATTCACAGGCGTATCATCAAGGTGCTAACAGCTTTGGCACCAATCTGAGAGAACTGACAGAAGGTGTTGAATCTGATTGGGCAGAGACAGTGCTGCGGGAATCCTATATGCGTCATCAGATTAAAAATGCAGTAGAGAGAGGAATTGCACCAGAGGATATTGTAGTGGTGACAGGTTCTTATCATGTGGAGGGCTTAAAAAGCTGGAAGGAAGAGACAGACGATTTGTCAGGAATGCCAAGGACAGATGCCAGCCATACTTTGATGCCGTATTCGTATTATCGCCTTTCTTCAAGGTCCGGATATGGTGCGGGAAATAAGGCTCCAGCTTATTATGCGCTTTTGTGGGAGGGCTTCAAACAGAAAGAACCGCAGTATGCAGTGCTTAGTTATCTGTCAAAAATAGCTGCTTTCCAGCGCGGAAATGGCAATCCTGTTTCGTCAGCTTCTGTGATTGAAGCAGCGCGTCTTGCAAATGCACTTGCACAGCTTCGGGGCGGAATTGTTCCTGTACTTCGTGATTTGCGTGATGCGGCGCTTACTTGTTTAGGAGAAGGTAGTTTTCCGGCAATTAGCCTTGCTACGGCTGATACAGAGATTGGCACAGCGATAGGCGCACTTCCGGACGGAGTGAGCCGAACCAGTATCCAAGAGGATTTCTACAGGCAGTTAAAAGATCTGAAATTGGAAAAGTATCGTGATTTGACAGCACAGGATTTAACACTGGATTTGCGTGAAAATAGAAGGGTATCTTCAGAAAAAGCTGCGTTTTTAGACCTCCATCGTTCTTTTTTTCTGCATTGTCTGCGTGTACTGCATATCAGCTTTGCAAAAAAACAGCAGGTTAGTCAGGAGAATGCTACGTGGTCGGAACATTGGATTGTGCAATGGACACCAGAAGCAGAGATTGAGCTGGTAGAGTCTGCATTAAAAGGAGATACGGTTGCATTAGCCGCCTCCTTTGCGATGAAAGAAAAAGTAGAGAATGCTGCTGACATGGGGACGATAGCAGAAGTCATCGAAGATGCATTTTCCTGTGGCATGGAAGCGGCGGCGAACTATGCGACGATAGCATTGCAGAAAATGGCGATTAATGCCGCTTCTGGCGCCTCCTCCTTAAAGGACTTAGCGGATACGGCACACAGGCTTTCTGTGATAGTGCAGTATGGAAATATCCGAAAGGTAGATTCTGCGCCGTTAGTACCTATTTTGCAGCAGCTTTATTATCGTTCCTGTCTGACGCTTGCAGATGCCTGTGTCTGTGATGACGCGGCAAGCAAGACCGTGATCGAATCCATGGAACGGTTAAACGCTGTAGCGCTTGCGCATGATTTTCTCAACAGTGAAGAATGGGTTCAGGTGCTGAGTGATGTGGCGCAGAGAGATGATTTAAACACAAAATTGTCAGGATTTGCGGCGGCAATTTTGCTGGAACGTGGAAAAATGACGACACAGCAGCTAAAAACAGAGGTAGAGAGAAGGTTATCAAAGGGAATTCCGGCGGATCTTGGTGCTTCCTGGTTTGAAGGGCTTGCCATGAAGAATCAGTATGCTTTGATTGCAAGGCTGTCTTTGTGGGAGAGTCTTGATGAATATTTAGAAACACTTGATGATGAGGAATTTAAGAGAGCGCTTGTATTTTTGCGCCGTGCTTTTGCTGATTTCTCTTCGCGGGAAAAAGATGAAATTGCAGAAAACCTCGGTGAAATATGGGGACTGAATAAGCAGGAGGTCAGTGAAATTTTAAATGCTACGCTTGATGATACATCGCAGCAGATCATAGACAGTCTTGATGATTTTGATTTTGATATATAGAATTTGTGCTTTGCCCAAATTTGTAGGAATGGAGGAGGAATATGCAGAAAGAGGAACAGGTACGCCGCTGGCGGTTAATTCTGGGGCAGGAGAGTGAAGAACGCTTTTCGGGCATGGCAAATGCACCGCTTTCGCAAGAGCAGGATTTGATGGATCAAGCGCTGGCGGCGATTTACAATCGTACAGAGTCAGGCGGATTTGGCAGTTCGTCAACAGGGGGACGAGGCGCAGGGCATGGGCCTTCCAATCCACAGATCAGCCGCTGGCTTGGTGATGTGAGGAGCTTATTTGACAAGGAACTTGTGACCGTGATTCAAAGTGATGCCATGAATCGGTGCGGTTTGAAACAATTGTTATTCGAGCCGGAACTTTTGGAGAATTTGGAGCCGGATATAAACCTGGCATCGACAATCCTGGCATTAAAGGAGCAAATTCCGAAGCGTTCCAAGGAAAGCGTCAGAGCTTTTATCAAGAAAATTGTAGAGGAAATCAATAAACTGCTTGAGCAGGATATTCGGCGGGCGGTGACCGCTGCGGTCAATAAAAGAAAACATTCACCGATTCCGTCAGCGGCAGCGCTTGACTATAAAATGACAATCAGCCGCAATTTAAAGCATTATAATCACGAGCTCAAAACAATTGTTCCAGAACACTTTTATTTTTTTGACCGGACAAGTACAACGGCAGCGAATAAGTGGACCGTGATACTGGACATTGACCAGAGCGGTTCCATGGGAGAATCCGTGATTTATTCTTCAATTATCAGTTGCATCCTTGCCAGTATGTCAAGCATCAAAACAAGAATTGTAGCTTTTGATACCAATATTGTTGACCTGACAGAAAAAAGCGATGATCCAGTTGACTTACTGTTTGGTTTTCAGTTGGGAGGCGGAACAGATATCAATAAATCAATTGCATATTGTGAGCAGTTTATTGAAAATCCATCTAAGACTTTGTTTTTCCTGATTTCTGATTTGGAGGAGGGTGGAAATAGAGCTGCTTTTCTGAGAAAAATGGAAGATTTAAAATCTTCCGGAGTTACCGTTGTTAGTCTGCTGGCGCTGGCAGATGGGGGCAGGCCATATTATGATTCCCAGATGGCGCAGAAGATTGCAGGATTGGGAATTCCTTGTTTTGCCTGCAGTCCGCAGATGCTTCCAACATTGCTGGAAAAGGCTTTGAAGGGACAGAGTTTGGAAGGGTTTGGAAAATTGGAGAAAAAATAACATGAAAAGAATTACCAAATGCAAACCAAATAAGTTTTGGCATTTTTGAGCTGATTTTGTGATTCAGTAAATCCCAGTCAAGGAGGTTCGTATGGGAAGGAAAACAAAAAGAGTGGGATTTTTCATTGTTGTTGGTAGTATTGCTTTTTGTGCTGTAATATTCTTGCTGTATCGTTATAATTATATTCCACACAGAAAATATGACACAGAATTTTTTGGTATTGAACCATATGTGAGTCAAAATGATAAGGATGGAGATTTGACAGACGATCAGACAGATATTCTGCAGAGTGCAAGGCAATATACAACACAAAAACCGTGGTATAAGAGCAAATATTATGATGGCGGTTATCCAGATGATGGATATGGAGTCTGCACAGATGTTGTGGCGCAGGCAATGCTTGGCGCAGGGTATGATCTGATGGAATTGGTCGATGAAGATATCCGGCAGCATCAAAAGGAGTATGATATTTTAGAGCCAGACAAACACATTGATTTCCGTCGGGTCAAAAATTTAAAGGTTTATTTTAAGAACACAGCACAATCCCTGACAACGGATATTTATGACATTGAATCATGGCATGGCGGGGATATTGTGATATTTAAAAAGCATATAGGAATTGTTTCGGATAAAAGAAATAAAAAAGGAATTCCATTTGTAATACATCATGCAAACCCATTTCAGGCAGACTATGAGGAAGACATTTTGGAAATATGGGGCAAGGTAGAGGGACACTACCGCATTCAATGACAGATTTGAAATAATTAGAGGGAAAAGAGAATGTCTTTACAGGGAGAAACCAGAGAAAATACAAGAATAAGGATACGCGAGCCAAAACATTACAAAGTTATCATGCACAATGATGATTTTACAACAATGGATTTTGTTGTTGAGATACTGATTGATATTTTTCATAAAAATGAAATGGAGGCGGAGCGGTTAATGATGTTGGTGCATGAATCAGGGAAAGCAGTGGTAGGGGATTATCCATATGATATTGCTGCTTCCAAAGTGCAGGCAGCCACAGCAAGAGCAAAAGAAGCAGGTTATCCATTTCGGATGAGTATTCAGGAAACATAATATAATGTGTTGTACCATTTAATCGAACGAGGAGTATGTTATGCATGTATCAAAAGAGGTAGCAGAAATTATCAATACAGTTTTTACAATGGCAAAGGATGCGCATTATGAATATGTCACACCAGAGCTGCTGCTGTATGTGGTATGCAATAACAAATTTTTTGCAGAAGCATTTGAGGACTGCGGTGGAAGTATCAAAGAGCTATCAGATAATATCAAAAACTATATCAGTGAATATATGGAAACATCACAAAATGACAGCAACCCGGAACTTTCTCAAGGAATGGGAACGGTTTTGTCCTATGCATGGCAGTCTGCTCAGAGCAGTGGAAAAACGATAGTAGGACTGCCGCATATCATTCATGCAATGTATGAACTGGAGGAAAGCTATGCTGTTTATTATATGGAACTGCAGGGGGTAGACCAAGCGGATCTTTTGCAGGAAATGACAATCATTTATGATGAGGTAAACCAAGGTAGAAGAACCAATTTTCTATATGAGGAAAGAGCGCATTTTGATGAAGGAGTAGATAAGGAAGGCGCAACAGAAGAGGATACACAGGGGAAAGTATGGCAGCAGTTTGCCGTTTGTCTGAATGATACGCTAGAGGGTGTCAATCCATTGATTGGCAGAGAAGAAGAGCTAGAACGCACTATGCAGATTCTCTGCCGAAAAGAGAAAAACAATCCGCTTCATATCGGGGAGCCAGGCGTTGGAAAGACGGCAATCACCTATGGACTTGCCAGAATGATTCAGCAGGATCATGTTCCGGAACCACTGAAAGGGGCAAAAATATTTTCATTGGATCTGGGAAGTCTGCTTGCAGGAACACAGTTTCGCGGTGATTTTGAAAAGCGCTTTAAACGAGTTATGGATAGTATCAGTTATGAGGAAAAGCCAATTGTTTATATTGACGAGATTCACAACATTGTAGGAGCAGGCGCAGTAGGTAGTGGAACATTTGATATTTCCAATATGCTGAAGCCTTATTTGACGGCAGGGCATGTTCGTTTCATTGGAGCTACCACATATGAGGAATACAAGAAACAGTTTGAAAAAAGCAAGAGCCTAGTGAGGCGCTTTCAAAATATTGATATCAAAGAGCCAGATATTGAAGATGCCACACGGATTCTGACAGGACTGAGGAAGAATTATGAGAAATTTCATGGGGTGACTTATGGAAAAGGCGTTCTGGAATATGCTGTAAAAATGAGTGCGAAATATATCAATGAACGATATCTGCCAGATAAAGCGATTGATTTGATTGATGAGGCAGGAGCTTATCGCCGATTGCACCCGTTGGAACAAAAAACACAGTCTGTAAGCAAAGAGTTGATTGATGAAATATTGTCAAAAACATGTCAGATTCCCAAACAGGTAGTTGAGCATGATGAAATAGAATCGCTTGCAACGCTTGAAAAGCGGCTGTTATGTCGTGTATATGGGCAAAATGAAGCGATATCGCAAGTAGTGAATGCAGTTAAATTTTCTAGGGCAGGACTATTGGAAGAAGGAAAACCGTTGGCAAGCCTGCTTTTTGTCGGACCGACAGGTGTTGGAAAGACAGAGATCGCAAAAAGTCTGGCACAGGAGCTTGGCGTCAAGCTTGTGCGGTTTGACATGAGTGAGTATGAAGAAAAACATGCGGTTGCAAAATTAATCGGCGCTCCAGCGGGGTATGTTGGTTATGAGGAAGGCGGGCTTCTAACAGAACAGATTCGCAAAAATCCTCATGCTGTGCTGCTGCTCGACGAGATAGAAAAAGCACATCCAGATATTTATAACATTCTTCTGCAAGTGATGGATTATGCGACACTTACGGATAATCAGGGCAGGAAAGCAGATTTCAGAAATGTGATTCTGATTATGACATCGAATGCGGGAGCGAGCAGAATTGGCAAGCATGGGATAGGATTTATGGGGCAGGATGTGAAATCTGATATTATTATGGAGGAAGTAAAGCGCATCTTTCAGCCAGAATTTCGCAATCGTTTGAATAAAATTGTTGTGTTCCATGGAATGGATGAGGCCATGGCAGAACAGATTATTGACAAAAAAATAGGTGAGCTGCAACAAATGCTCTTGCTTAAAAAGGTGGAAATGTCCGTTGGAACAGCGGCAAAGACACTTTTGAAAAAGAAAGGGATAACGACGGAATTTGGCGCAAGAGAGATTGATCGTGTTATTCAGAGCGATGTTAAACCGCTTCTGGTGGATGAAATATTGTTTGGCAGACTCAAAAAAGGCGGAAAATGCAGTTTGGGTGCAAATGAGAACCGATTTTTGTTGGAATATGCGCCAGAAAAGTCTCAAAAGAGTATCCGGAAAAAGGAAGCAGCAAAGAACAAAACAGAAAAGCCAGAAACAGAGGGCAGAGAGGTAAAATAATAGGTTCAATATGCCGGTTTTTAGTTTGAGTACAGAGGAAATATCTTTTCCAAATCCGATTCTGGCAAGAGAAGATGGACTTCTTGCTGTTGGAGGAGATTTGAGTGTTGAACGGTTGTTATTAGCATATACGCACGGAATTTTTCCATGGTACAATCCAGGGGAAGAAATTCTGTGGTGGTGCCCAAAGGAACGCTTTGTGATTTTTCCGGATGAAATTCATGTCTCGCATTCTATGAAAAAATATATGCGCAAACATACCCTGCAGATAAAAATGAACAGGGATTTTGCGGATACAATGCATAGATGCCGTGTCAAGAGGGAATGCAATGAGGGAACGTGGATCTCTGATGAGATGGAAGAGGCATATTATCGCCTGCATAAGGCAGGATTTGCCGTCAGCGTGGAAGTTTTTGAGGACGGTGAACTTGCTGGCGGTTTTTATGGAGTTTCTATTGGAAAGTGTTATTTTGGTGAAAGTATGTTTTCTGAAAAAGAAAATGGTTCCAAGACAGCTCTGATTGCATTTGCACAGTTATTGTCCCAAGAAGGTTTTTTATTCATCGACTGCCAGTTTCATACAGAACACTTAGAAAGCATGGGAGGCAGATATATTTCTTGGAAAGCGTATGACAAAATGCTTCAGGAAGGAACGGCATTCCGACAATAATACAGTTTATTCTTTTTTCACACATTTTATAGATAGTTTGGTGGTATATTTTTTCAATCATGATAAAATAAGGGTAAGATGTATATTTAATAAGGAGGCATAGAGATGAATTTATTCGATAAGACAACAAGAGCGGTAAAAGAAGTAGGCAGTACAATAGGAAATGCTACACGAGAGCAAACAGAGCTTGCAAATCTCAAGATTCAGAAGGCAGCAATCGAAAAGAAATTAGAGAGCAAGTATGCTGAAATTGGCAAGAGATATGTTACTTATATTTCAGATACATTTCAGGTTGGAGCATTTGACGTGACAGACATTCTTGATGAGATGAACCCTGATTTGGAAAAGTTATCAGAAATCGTGGAACAGACAACACAAAAAGAACAGCAAGTCAGACAAAATTCAATGGAAAGAGAGCGGAAAAAGGCGCAAGAGCATTTTGATAGCGAAAAGAAAAAGCTGGATAAAGCCAGAGAACTAGATGTTATTTCTGAGGAAGAATACGATGAAAAGCTGGCAAAAGCAATGAAGAAGCTGGAGAATTTTGATATCTTGAAAAAAATCCAGATGCAGTATGAAATGGAGATCATCACTAGAGAAGAATATGAAGAAAAAGTCAAAAATATACTGCAATAAAAAGGTCATGTAGTATCTTTATAAAAAATAACTCTTTTTTGGTAAGAATCAACATTTGATAATTCTTATTGAAAGGGAGTATTTTTTATGTTGGCAAAAATCATTGAAAAGAGTGGAGGAAACAATGGGATATATAGAAGAAACAAAGGAACTAAAGCTTGATTTTCAAAAAATAGCAAATATGTCAGGCCAAGAAGTGATTCCAGTTGCCATTCAGAATGTAGATACCAATGAAGTGATTTTAGTGGCATATACCAATGAAGAAGCAATGTTAGAATCAATCAGACTTCGCAGGCTGGTGCTGTGGAGCACATCAAGAAATGAGCTATGGCATAAGGGGAAAACATCGGGAAATGAGTTTGAGTTAACAGATATTTTTGTTAATTGCGAGCAGAATTCACTGGTTTATAAGGTAAGACCAATGAATGGAAATATCTGTCATACCTCCTATAAAGGGGTTGCCAATAACTGTTTTTATAGAAAACTTGATATGGAGCAAATGAAGCTTGTGAACTTAAATGAAAGATAGGAATGTGTGGTATAAAGCAATAAATTTAGGAGAGTTCTGATACATCAAAATCAAGACTCTCCTTTAAATTTTATAGTGTAGATGGGATATGTCCTAAAATGGTAACGCGCTTGCGGGATGGAAGTTCATGGAGTATCTGCCATATAAAGCTGAGTGATACGATCCTGCCCAACAAACCATGCATCTTTATCTTTTGTGCCTGCTGCCTGACAAAATGCAGAACAGATGCCGAGTGTGGGATTCCATAGATAATCGCGTTCTTCGTAGATACCAATAAGGATTTTTCGATCAACAAGTCCAGTAAAACCAAGTTTTTTGACAGGTTCAAGACCAAGTTCAAAGCCAAGGCGCGGATTAAAAGTTGATATCACAACTCCTTCTTTGAGAATATCACGTACTGTTACACTTTCGTGGCATTTACGCACAATACCAATCATTCGAATTTCGCTTGCAAGCGTAAGATTTTCATCACGCAGGTCAACTTGAAGCAAATATCTTCCATCATCTGTAGGAAATGTAAAGTTTTCATCTGGAGTGTCAGAGTAGAGTATGAAACGTCCAATGCCTAGATAGACAGCAGGATATTCTCTGCCACAGTACGTTGCATAGAGTCCTTCGCGATATTCGCCAGTAGATGTGCCCTCAAATTCAAAACTCTCTTTCATAGAACTTCTTCCTTTTCATAATTACTGTAATAAAAATAAGCAGTATATGCCAGCTATTAGAATACGTAAAACGGTATTCCTGCGCCGTTTTTGTATCGCACTGCGACATTTTCATATCAGTCAGGAAATCGTGCAGGTACAGTAATGGAAAAACGATCATTATAACAGGTCTTTCCCATCATTTGTAAGTTAAGCAAGTGCATTGTCGGAAAGCAACAAGAACAATTCTGATTCCTGCTAGAGATGCTTTTGGAAAGCATATTTCCTATTTGCAAAAGCGTGCGCATATGTAAGTCATAAAAACCAGTACTTTTTTATAAAAGGAAATCGCGGATACTGAAATCCATTAGAACAAAAAACGAATTTTTTTATTATAAAAGTAATGGTTTTTTAATGATAAGTTAATAATAGTACAGGAAACGTCTGCTGACAAGTAGGAATAAAGAGTAAAATTAGAACAACACGTTATTGTCTGAAAATACTATTTTGTTCAAATAATTTTATTTATATGTGATAAAAAAACAACTATAGAAATTGTCAATATTATTTGTATATAAATCAAAAATGGAACACAATAATGATTATAATTTTACAAATATAATGACAATTTTTTGATGTCCATATTTTGCAGCAAGTATATATTTCGGTTACGAATCAGGAGGCTGTTATATTTTTTTGAATGACAAATTGAGCAAAATAGGTTATAATGAACCATAAAACAAAGAAAGGTATGATGTTAATATGAGGCAGAATCCCAAACCACAGGAAATATACAGACATTTCAAGGGAAATATATATCAGATCATAACCATTGCCCGTCATTCAGAGAATGGTATGAAAATGGTGGTGTACCAGCAGCTTTATGCGCCATATGAAGTATATGTGCGACCGCTGGAAATGTTTATGAGCAGAATAGATACCAGAAAATACCCAAATGAAAAACAGAAGTACCGTTTTGAGAAGCTTGATATCAATGGAGAGGAACAGACGGAGGTGATAAAAACAGAACCTCCTGTTTCAGAACCTGTACTAGTAAAATCAGAGCCAATAAAGCAGGAAAATGAGTTTGAGCTTGATCCTGGGCTGATGGAGTTTTTGGATGCGGACAGTTATGAGAAAAAACTTCAGATACTTGGCGCACTTCATTCAAGAATCACAGATGATATGATAGATACAATGGCGGTGAGCCTTGACACAGAGGTAAAAGAAGGTGATATTGAGGCGCGGTATGTCGAGATTAAAAACTGTTTGATAACAATGGAACGTTTTGAATGCAATCGGCTGAGATAATCATGTTTGACAAGAATGGGGGGATTATTTATGAAATTACTGTCAATAGCAGTACCATGCTATAATTCAGGGGCATATATGCGCAGATGTATTGACTCTCTGCTTCCAGGAGGAGAAGATGTTGAAATCATTATTGTAAATGACGGCTCAAGTGACAATACACCTGATATTGCAGAGGAGTACAGACAGCGTTTTCCAGGAATTGTCAGGGTGATTAACAAAGAAAACGGCGGGCACGGTTCCGCTGTAAATGCAGGAATAGAACAGGCAGGAGGCTTGTATTTTAAGGTCGTTGACAGTGATGATTGGGTCAGTCAGAGCGCATATACAAAGATTTTGGATAAATTAAAAGAACTGCTCAAATGCGGGCAGTCCATAGATATGATGGTTAGTAACTTTGTCTACGAAAAGGAAGGCGAAAAGCGCAAAAAGGTCATGAAATATAACCGTGCACTGCCGCAGGATGCGATATTTACATGGAAAGACGTGCACCATTTTGGCGTTGGGAAGTATATGCTGATGCATTCGGTGATATACAGAACAAATCTGTTGCGTGAGTGCGGGCTGAAGCTTCCAGAAAATACCTTTTATGTGGACAATATTTTTGTGTTCAATCCGCTTCCTTTTGTCAAGACAATGTATTATCTTGATGTGAATTTTTATCGTTATTACATTGGAAGAGCAGACCAATCAGTAAATGAACAGATTATGATAGGAAGGATTGACCAGCAGATTCAGGTAAATAAGCTGTTGGTAGACTACTATGTGACAGAAAAGCAGCGGATTTTTTCTAATGGCAAGGTCAGAAAGTATATGATTAGTTATCTTGATATCATTACGACGGTATCATCGGTATTGTTGATACGTTCAGGGCTTGACGAGAATCTTGAGAAGAAAAAAGAGCTGTGGCAGTATATCCGCTCAAAGGACAAGCTTTTGTGGATGCGGCTCAGAGCAGGTATTCTTGGAAATGCTATGAATCTGCCGGGAAAACTAGGCAGAAAAATTTCAGTAGATGGCTACAAAATATGTCAAAGAATTTTTCATTTTAATTAATGTGGTTGTAATACTTGTAAAGTTGACAAAGAACAGGTATACTAAAACACATATAAATACAATATACGGAGGAAAGATTCATGTATTCACTTGATGAAGTAAGAAAAATAGATCCCCAGATAGCAGATGCTATTGTAGAAGAGCAGGAAAGGCAAAACAGCCATATTGAGCTTATCGCATCAGAAAACTGGGTTAGCAAAGCAGTGATGGCGGCTATGGGTAGCCCATTGACCAATAAATATGCAGAGGGATACCCTGGAAAGAGATATTATGGTGGTTGTGAGTGCGTAGACGTTGTAGAAAAATTGGCGATTGAACGTGCAAAAAAATTGTTTGGATGTGACTATGCGAATGTACAGCCGCATTCTGGTGCACAGGCAAATATGGCAGTTCAGTTTGCTATTTTGCAGCCAGGCGATACAATTATGGGGATGAATCTTGATCATGGCGGGCATCTGACGCATGGTTCACCAGTCAATATGTCAGGCAAATATTTTAAAGTAGTACCTTATGGGGTAGATGACAACGGCTTTTTGGATTACGACAAAATGAGAGAGCTGGCTTTGGAATGCAAACCCAAGATGATTATTGCGGGTGCTAGTGCCTATGCAAGAACCATAGATTTTAAGCGGTTTAGAGAAGTATGTGATGAAGTTGGTGCAGTGCTTATGGTAGATATGGCGCATATTGCAGGATTGATAGCTGCTGGATTGCATCCAAGCCCAATTCCTTATGCAGATGTGGTGACGACTACAACACATAAGACCTTGAGAGGACCGCGTGGAGGATTGATTCTTGCGAACAAAGAAGCGGCAGAAAAATATAATTTTAACAAGGCGATTTTCCCAGGTATTCAGGGCGGACCGCTGGTGCATGTTATTGCAGCCAAGGCTGTTTGTTTCCAGGAAGCGCTGACAGAGGAATTCAAGGAATATCAGCAGCAGATTATAAAAAATGCGCAAGCGCTTTGCAGCGGACTTATGAACAGAGATATTAAAATTGTTTCTGGCGGCACAGACAATCATTTAATGCTTGTAGACCTTACAACGTATGATTTGACTGGCAAAGCAACCGAAAAACTGATGGATGAAGCACATATTACATGCAACAAAAACACAATTCCAAATGATCCGAAATCACCATTTGTCACAAGTGGTATCAGGCTTGGTACGCCGGCTGTTACAAGCCGCGGCATGAAAGAAGATGACATGGATCAGGTTGCTGAGGCAATTGCTATGGTTATCAAAGAGCAGGAGAATGGAGTGGCAGGTGCGCGTGCAATTGTACAGTCACTTACAGATAAATATCCGCTAAATTAGAATATATGAGAGAAGAACAAAAAAGCAGAGAGAAAAGAAGACGCAGACGCATCAGAAATCAGATTTTTGCATATTTGACCTTGATTGTGGTTTTATTTCTTTTGGTAGCGGCAGGATATTTTGCCGTGAAAGGCATCATGAAGTATGTGAAAAATTATAATGATAAAGTTAATAAGGTGATAGAAGACGCGGAAACAAGTTCAGCGGTTGAGACGATAGCTGAAGTAGATGATACCAATCAAAGTACTGCGGATCAGAATGCGATAGGAGAGGATACAGAGGGGTATGTATCGCCGGGAATTGGTGAAGATCCACTTGATGATTTGATAGAGTCTTTGTTAAAGGATATGACGATAGAGGAAATGGTGGCAGGGATGTTTATGGTGTCGCCAGAGTCTATCACAGATGTTCAGACAGTCGTGCAGGCTAAAGAGGGCACTAAGAAAGCAATTACAGAAAATCCTGTTGGTGGAATTGTGTATCTGCCCAAAAATTTTAAATCTCAGGACCAGTTTACACAGATGATTGCCAATACGAGGGGATTTTCCAGATTCCCGATATTTACGGCTTTAAAGGCTGAATGTGGTACGAGTACAGATTTTGGAATGGAAGCAACTGCAAAAGCTTCTGAGCTTACAGATGCAGAAAGTGTGAAAAATGCTTATGGCAGTATTGCAGAAAAGCTGGCGCTGTATGGTATTAACATGAATCTGGCACCTGTGTCAGAGATTGTATCAGAGGGTGGCGATGCTTCTTTGCAGGGGAGAACGTTTGGATCTGATGCAGCAACAGCGGCACCACTTGTAAGTGCAGCAGTGCAGGCTATGCAGGAAAAAGAAGTGAGTGCAGTATTACAGAAATTTCCAGGGACAGCGGCAGGCTCCAAAACATTAGAGGAATTAAAAAACAGCGAATTTGTCATTTATGATTTGGCAATCAAGAATGGTGTGGATTGTATAATGGTATCCCATATAAAAGTAAGCGGCGTCACAGGGGATGAAACACCTGCTTCGCTTTCTTCGGTGATGCTTAATGACGTACTGCGAAATATGCTTGGATTTAAAGGTGTCATTATCACAGATTATCTTAATGATACAGCCATTACAGAAAATTATAGCTCTGCAGATGTTTCTGTAGCGGCGATTCTGGCTGGTGCAGATGTCCTTTTAGAACCTGAAAATTATCAGGAAGCTTACGAAGGAGTTTTACAGGCTATTGCAGACGGCAGAATTACAAAGGAGCGCATTCATGATTCCATGTATCGGATTTATCGTGTGAAATATAAAAATGCTTTGTAATAGTTCAGCCATGCCCATTCATAAGTTGTCAGGTTGTATTATGACAATTGATTTAGGCTATTTCTGACAACTTATTTCATGCTGGGTGTCAGCCCTATAAAATTGAATTGTTACATGTTTTGAATCAAAATTAACAAAAATACTTGACAGATTGAGAATGCTATATTATAATATATTTTGTTTGTAAGACATAGTACAAACAAAATATAAATGCGATAGTGGCGTAGTTGGTAACGCGCGACCTTGCCAAGGTCGAGACCGCGGGTTCGAGCCCCGTCTATCGCTCTCGAAAAGCCTAGATTTTCTAGGCTTTTTCTTTTTTGTGTTGCATTTCGTGTTGCATATCCTCAAAATGGGATATAGTCATGCTGGTATATTTTTCTTCATAATCCCTAATTGTTCCCCTATAAATTGCCTTTAATGTCTTGTCGGATGACCAGCCGCCGCGCTGCATGATGTACTGGTCCGGAACACCGATTGCGTGCATGATAGATGCTGCGTAATGACGCAAATCATGAAATCGAAACTTTGGAACGTCTAGCCGCCGGAGCGCCCTCATAAATCGGTGGGTTACTTGGTCGGGATTGAGGTTTACAATCCGTCCTTCCTTAGGGCATTTGTCTATAACAAACTGGGGCATCTCGACAGTGCGCGTGCTGGATACTGTTTTAGTGGTTTTGATAACCCATTCGTCTTTGCCTTTGTCAACCATGGCGCGCTGTATCGTAATGGTGTTACCATCAATATCCCCTGCATCAAGACCACATACCTCTGAACGCCGTAGCGTGCCAAATGCGGCAAGGTAAACAGCTAACTCCATATCTTTCATTCGCGATAAAATATTCGATTACAGCCTTTATATCGCCGTCAGAAGGCACATATAATTTATGCGGTACAGCCTGGGGGAGAGTGATGCGCAGTCGGATATCCGGCGCAAAGGTATCAAGCACCGCGCGGATAAGTCCATAGGCATTCTTAACGGTCTTGGGGCTGTGGTCCTTGGCAAATCCATTTACCCAACGCTGGATATCGTCATTTGTCAGAGCGCTCAATTTAATGTCCTTAATATCAGCATAATTGTTTTTCTGCGACCTGCGGTACTCCCTTATTGTGGTTGGAGATAAGACATTATTCTTTAGGTCGCAGTAGTTCCCGATCGCATCATACAATGTATATTCTGGCAACGCCTTTTTCTGCTCTTCCTTTTGAATTATGTACTGTGTAGCTTTGTATTCAGCTTCTTTTTTGGTTGTGGCGGTAAAGGACTTATATTTCCTTTTTCCGTCCTCCATGTGGTCAAATATCAAGCACCGATATGCACCCGATGGTAATTTTTTAGCTGTAGCCATTATATCAATCCTCCTTAAAAAAGTGTATAAAAATAACAGCCAGCGAAAAATCGCTTGCATGGCTGCCCCAAAGATGATACAATACTGTTGTGAACATGAAGTACCTCTTTGGGTATCTATCGAGAACGTAATTTTGAGCGAATATAATTTTGCAGTTCATTAGGAGTAAAATTATTCCAAGTCATGTTGTATGGCTGGATTTGAGGCATAAATTCTATTGCAAATATATTAGCTTCATATTCTTGTAGTTCAGAGCATTCATCTTCCAAAAAGGTATTTAAAGGTTCGTCTCCATGTAGTACAATATGTCCTAATTCATGGGCGGCAATTATTTTTTGTGAGTATGTATCATATTTATTGTTAAGGCATACATAAAAATAATTATCATCAAACTCTGATTTATGTGTAAATCCGCCAATATTTCCGTCAAGAAAAAGAGAAGAACATTCTATATTGGAACAATAGTTAAAAATTAATATCGCATTTCTTGTAGAATATTTTTTAAAACAGAAACGTGCGTTTGCTTCTATTTCTTTAAATCTGCTGTATGGTATATTCAAATTATAGCCTCCGTTCTTGCGTATTATTTGCATATATTTTATTTGCAATTTTAATAAGATCTGATTCTGTAACATTACCAGAATCTAATCCTGCAAGAAGTTGTTGTGAATAAAGATATCCTTTTGCATCTTCAATGTTATTAAATTTGTTTTTAATAACGTATTTTATATTAGATTCGTCATCTGGTGTAAATTCACCTGCTAATTCTTCATTAAAATCATTTAAGGAATTAGTGTATTGTGAAAGCTCTGTTAGCTCTTTAACTCGCTTAGTTGCTTCGCACTTTCCAGTATTGTTAAGTAATTCATAATATTCAATTATTTTAAGCGTTTTTTGTGCTGGGAGTTCTATTATATCAGATTTCCCAACTACCCATGCTGGATTTACGTTTAATGCTACTGCTATTGCTTCAACAACGGGAAGTTTTATAGTAGTAATTTTTCCGGCTTCGTATCTCTGTATTGTTGATTTTGTAACGCCTACTTTTTTGGCTATATCATCTAAAGTGGCATTTCTTAAATCTCTGGCATATTTGATTCTGTCGCCTATTTCAGCATTTGTCATAACTTAATCACCTCTTTATGGACAACATTATAATACAAGCTATTGCACAATGCAATAGTAAAAACAAAAATAATTAAAAAAAGTTGCATAGAGCTATTGACATATTTGTTGCATAGTGCTACTATTAAGACACACGAAAGGAGGGATTGCATTGATTAACACAAACAAAATAAAGGGCAGAATGGCAGAGTTGCAGATAACTCAAAAAGACGTTGCTGTTTCTTTGGGACTTGCACAGCCTACAGTTAATTAAAAGATAAACAATGTTCGTCCTATGGATCTAAATGAAGCTGAAAAGCTTTCGAATTTATTATGTATAAAGCCAGAGGAGTTTGCTGTTTATTTTTTTTACAAAAGTTGTTGCACAGCGCAAAATTCTGTATGAATGCTGTTGATTTCGGGAGGAGGTGAGGAAGGATGGATAAAGAAATCATCATCAGAAATGGTGAAACGGAAATCACCATAAACGATAAGGCAATTTCCGTTTCTGCGCCAAATATCAACATTGAGCCTAATCCGGAACCTGATAGGTCGAATCATTGACTTTGATTAGTGGGCTACTGGTTTTGATATCGATATTTCCACCAGTGATGGTTGTCGTCATAACAAAACCATTTGGAAATGTAGCAATATCAATGATTTGACCTACTGACTGGGTTATGTCATGTTTGATATCTTCGGGCTTGCACCCTTTGGGTGATAAGATTTCAATTTCAGACATGTGTTATCTCCTTTCTTTCGTACTCGGCTTGGCAGAGCCTGTACTTAGATTATAGGAGATAAGCAAAACAAAAGCAACAAAAACGCCCCATTCAGTACCGACATACCGAACAGGGCAGTAACCACTAAACCACACTTAGCGATTACGAGGATAGTTTATCACATTTCCTCCGTAACCGCAAGGACAAGGAGGAAAAATATGGAATTTAAGACAGTCTTAAAAGGGATTAAGAAGTCCCATAAGCACGTTGACAAGGTATTAAAGGCGGCAAAGTTGCAGCGGCATGAGAAGCCTGTGTTGTCAGAGGAGACGATATTTGCAATGTTTTGCATGACGCTGATGTTCGGATTTGCAATTGCGCTGTTTGTATTTGGATAGGAGGGGTTACATGGTACAGGAAGCATTGAAAGAAGCAGCGGACAGGCTTGGATACAGGCTGCTAAAGTCCGACAACATTGTTTTGGGTGGCGTCATGCCTTTGCCGGACGGCAGGAAGGGCGCGGTCGTGGAGGAGGTGGAAAGTATTGGGCAGGACTAGAGGATTTAAGCCGCAGGCGACGCAGCAGAACGAGAAGTTTGCGCATCTTGTAAATGTGAAAATGGTGGACTGTGGTGTTACGCGCAAGAAGTTAATGGAGCTTACGGGTAGGGGAAGTCAGGCGGCGCAGAACGCTACCCTTATGGCGGCTATGGACGCTAATACAGCACAGATTATCCGCAGAACCGGCAACGACTGCCCTATTCCGGCATATGTCGTACAGCCCCCGGCGCAGGTGACTTTCCCGACAAACTGCTGCGGACAGTTCAACGGCGGCGGCTGGGGGAACGGCTGCAATCAGTGCGGCAACTGCTAAAAACTGAAAAATGAGTATCTTTTCCGTGAAACATCGGAAATGTTCGGCATAAGCCGTTATTACAACGTGGGAGGGCAGAACATTGATTCTGTCCTTTCATGTTATCGAGAGGAGAAAAATAACATGGCAGAATATACTGGAATTGCCTTGCAGACCGTAGAAGCAGGGCAGAATGTTGTATTAACCGAAACCCCCGTATGCGGTTCAAACTGTATTCAGCACAGGGAGGGGAGCGGCATTGTAAAATTAAGAGGACTTACCAATAACTGCAAGGCGAGATTCCTTGTCAGATTTTCGGGAAATATTCAGATTCCGACAGGCGGCACGGTAGAAGCTATTTCCGTGGCGATTGCAGTTGACGGAGAGCCTTTGCAGTCTACCCGAATGATTGTAACCCCGGCGGCAGTGGAAAACTTCTTCAACGTGTCCGCACAGGCATACATAGACGTGCCGAGAGGGTGCTGTGCAACCGTGGCAGTCGAGAACACGTCCACACAGGCGATTCAGGTACAGAACGCTAACCTGATTGCAGTAAGGGAGGGTTAAGCTATGCGGAAATTTGACAGATTAAAAGAAAATGCTGAAAAAGAATTGCAAATCATTGAGGAAAAGGGACTTGAAAAAGGAAATGTTCAAATGGCCGGAATGCTTGTCGAAATGGTAAAAGGCATTGACAAAATCAACATGATGCAGGACAACGGCGAGTATTCCAGGGACGGATATAGCCGGGACATGGAGGATTACAGCCGGGAGCGTGGCGGGTATTCCCGTAACGGCGATTACAGCCGGGAGGGGAACTACTCCAACGATTATGATAATGGCAATTCTTACCGCCGGGGCCGGAACCAAAGGAACGGACAGTATATGCACCGCCCGAACTATTCCCGTCTGTCCGGGGACGATACCGACATGGACGAGTATAGGAATCGTAAAAGGGAGTATTCCAACAGTCGGGACGAAGGGAGCAAAGGGCGTATGCTTGACGCATTAGAGGACTTCATGTGCGGCGTATCGTCTATGGTAAAGCAGGTTTGTCGCGACGCTGACTGCCGAGAGGAAAGGGAAATCGTGAAAAAGTACGCGAGAGAAATTGCAGAGATGTAAGAAAAAGGGCGGTAGGTGTTATCCTGCCGCCTGTTCTTCTATCAGTATGCAGTTGTTGCAATTGGTTTTCATCCCATTATCTAAATATAGATAGTCAGCTTGCCATCTTCGATATCTGTCATAAAATGGCTTTTTATCAGTAACTTTAGCTACTGTTCCAATTGGAACTTTTCTTCCCTTTACAACTTTTACCGTATCCCCTGTTTGAATTACGCCTTTGGCATGTAACCATTGCCATCTTACTTTTTTGTTAATTTGCATATAGTACAATTCATCATTATCTCTACTGCCATCAGAATAATCATAGTCCCGCAAGACCTCGTGTCGTTCCTCTTTGGTTTCCGGATTATAAAAAATTCCAGTTACAAATGTTCCTCCCGATTCTGATACCTTGTAAAATCCCTCCATATCCTTCTCACTTTCTCCCTGCATTACCCGGCAGGGACGGGATTGAATCAATAACCCATGTTTCTAAGCACTGCTTTTTCAGTTCTTTTCAATGCTCTTTCATATGTTGCACAGGTGATATAACGTTCTTCCTTTTCGGTCTTTTCTTTAATTTCTTCGACTTTATACCCGCTTGGAACATCTATTCCATCAAGCCATTTTTTAAAAATTTTCATTGTTCCTTTGTAATCACCTTCCAAACGAATTGTATAGGAAAGCTTGTTATTCCTTATCACTGTTCCGATTCTAATTTTGTTAGGCGTAGTGACTTTAATCTTCATATCTTCCCTTCTTTCTCCCGGCGCAACCCCGCCGGGTGGGTGGTGTGGTTAATATACGCATGCTTCTGCAATACTGTTTTCAATAATTGAATAAGTGTCAATCTCTAATCTGTATTCTTCTTCGCTTATTACGCCAAGTTCATAGTCGAGTTCTGCGTCTTCATACAACTTATTGTTCATTTTCTTAAAAATTTCTCTTCCGTATCTAGTAAAAGACAGGTAAATCATAACCTAAATTCCGCAAAAAATTATAACGAGGCTAATGATTTTAGGCTTAACC
>CAJUKA010000026.1 GCA_910586585.1 uncultured Lachnospiraceae bacterium | reverse complement strand
CCATGTACATGGGCAGCTCGCCCTTATTCCTTTTCCTCGTATGCCCCTCGGAAATGAAATTCTTCTGAAGGAGCATGGTGCCCGTATAGGACGGGTTCGTGAGGATGAACTTGATGGTGGAGTCATCCATTGGGACGCCCTTCTGCCCCATAATCCCCCGCTCTGAAAGTTCCTTTGCAATCCCATAGGCAGATGCGCCGGCAAGGTACTTTGCAAAAATCTCCTTTATGACCCCGCCCTGCTCCGGTATGATCCGGTACATTTCCCCGTCCCATTCATACCCATATGGCGCCTTATGCCCATTTGGGATTCCCTGCTCGAAACGCTTCCGGATTCCCCACTTCACATTCTCGGAAATACTGCGGGACTCCTCCTGTGCAAAGGACGCAAGCAGGGTGAGCAGCAGCTCCCCCTCATCGGAAAGGGAATGGATGCGCTCCCTTTCAAAATAGACATCGATTCCAAGTTCCTTCAGGTGCCTCGTCATCGTCAGGGTGTCCACCGTGTCCCTCGCAAAACGGCTGATGGACTTTACCAGCACCATGTCGATCTTCCCGGCGTCACAGTCAGCAACCAGCCTGTTGAAGTCGCTGCGGTGGCCTGTGTCCCTTCCGCTGATGCCCTCGTCTGCATATATGCCCGCAAACTCCCATTCAGGATTTTTTTGTATCAATTCATTGTAGTGGCTGACCTGTGCGGAAAGGGAATGCAGGAGCATTTCCGTCTCCATAGACACCCTGGCATAAGCGGCCACCCTCTTCTTTTCCTCAAGCCGGGGCAGGGCCGCCCCGATTACGCTGATCTTCGGCATATCATCCCTCCTTGTCAGTGTCACATGATGCCATAGATTCAGCCTTATATCCACTTATTTCGGTCCGTAAACTGAACAAAATCGGGCGGTATTTTTCCCTGAAAATTGTATCAATCTGACCGTACTCCTCCGCCGTCATCGCCCCCTGCCCCATGAGGGTTTTCGCTATGTTCATGGTGGCGTGGTACATCTTTTCATTCCGGAACTGTTCTTCACTCATCCGCGCCACCTCCGAATCTGTCTTTGATATAGCACTCATGGGAGCAGTATTTCCTCCCTGCGTTGCCGTAGGCCGTGAACGGCTTTTTGCAGCAGGCGCACACGAATTCATAGTGCGCCTTACGCTCCACCTGGTCCAAATGGCTGTTCCACCATTGATTCCTGCATCTATCGGAGCAGAATTTCTTGGCCTTCCGCCCCGGAACCTGCCGCACCTCTTTCCCGCAGCACGGGCAGGCGCTGCTTTCCGCATCCCCCGGCAGGGCTGCCGTTTCTGCTGACACTGCCCCGTTCAGCCCCTTCCTCCTACAGAATGACTTTACTGTATTCTCCGAAATCCCAAGTTCCTGTGCAATCTTTACATATCCAAAGCCATCCGCTTTCATTTTCCTTATCTGCTTTTCCTGCCTATCATCCACTGCCATTAATACCTCCTCACTATACGGAGATATAAAAGGCTTTTTGGGGACCCATTCTCAAAAAAAAATTAAGTTGATAATCATCAGGTTCAGAGTTAATATGCACCACTGAGAAAGGAGGGATTTTATCATGGATAAGGATTCCGTGCTGTACCAGCTCATGGATATGCGGGTGAACGGCATACTGGACCGCATTCTGGAGAAAGATGAGGAATACCAGGAAATCGCCAGAAAGTCTGGGGAATACTTAGAGAGGCTGGAGGCCATGGATCTGCCGAAGGAGGCGCGGTCGCTGATCGACCTGCACTCCTGCGAACAGAACGCCCTTGGCGCTCGCTACGGCGCTCTCGCCTATCTGCTCGGCTTTTCCGACTGCGTGGAGCTGACGGCAAAGCCGCCATGCCTTTTGGACATACCAAAGAAAGCAGTCTGAATAACGCAAAACAAGCCCGCGGCAGTCTGTGAAAAACTGCTGCGGGCTTGTTTGCTGTCATAAAATATTCAGTTACACTCGTTCTGCAAAATCAAGGCTTATCCATCCATTGCGGTTCTTCTGGTAGGATTTCAGAAGCCCCCATTTGGATGCGCCTTCGCCGTCTGCTTCCTCCACGATTGTGAATGTGCCGACATTGGTATATTTCCCGGTCTTGGCATGGTCTGTTCCCGGTCCTTTCCTGATATTCAGGTCGGGGATGGATACCCTCACCAGATACGGCTTGAACGCTGCCGCCCTGGTGTACACGGCTTTCCCAGACTCATCGAACACGGAATAGCCGGGATTCTCATCCGCACATTTCTTCGCATTGGAAAGCGACTTGAACGCCCCCTTCTGCGACTTGGCATCCTCCCAAGCCTTGCGGACACGGTACCAGCTCACGGTTTCTGCAGGAGCGGAAACAGCCCCTCCAGCCGTTCCGAGGATGCCTTTCAGGATGGCGAGGATTTTCTCCCCATAGCCGGCTCCCGCCGCCCATCCTTTCCCGGCAGGGTTCTCTTTCTGCCCAAGCCACTCCACATATTCCGCACAGCCCCTCGTGACATATTTGAAGCGGGGATCGATGCAGGCGTTCTTCAGTGCATTCGTGGAAGCGTAGGCTTTCAAATGCTGCACCTGCGCCTGGATGCCGAGCTGCGGCGTGTCAAAGGAATTCCCCTTTACCCCGTTAGAGGTCACGCCCATGCCGCAGAAATTATTCTGTGAAAGCGTGACCGCCGAGCCGGAGAACGTAAAATTGCCCGTCTCAAGGCAGGACTGCGCGAAGGCGATATCCCCACGCACTCCCTCTGCCTTGCCCTCGGAAAGATACATCGGAACCATATCAAGGACAGACTGCGCCACATCCGGATTCTTCGCTTTGATATAAGCCTTCATCTGCTCTGCTGTCGCCACGGCGTTCCCCATGATTTTCGTGTACCCGTCCGTGCTGCCGCCGGAAGACTCGCCGCCCATCGTCGCTTTGACCGCTTTGCGGAAAGTATCCATGGTGTACCCCATGCCAAGCTGCGTCCAGAGATGCTCCGGGTCGCCGTGGTTAGAGGCAATGCCACGGCTGTGTCCCTCCTTATGGCTGATGATGACGCCGTCCGCCAGCGGATTCAGGCTGTATTTCTTACAGAGCATGGCGAACAGCTCCACCGCCGTTTTATAGGTCCTCTCCGCCACTGCCCTTGCCTCTGCCGGATTGGAACAGGTAAAGTTAGAGCCTGCCGTGTACTTGATACACGCAGGCTCACACATCTCTACCCCAATATGAGTATTGTTCCCGCTCCCTTTGCTTCCACTGCCGCAGTGCCATCCCCGGTGGTTCCAAGGAAGCGTCTGGTATGCCGTCCCATCGTTCCCGTCAATGAAGCCGTGGACGCAGGAGCTGTCATGGGCCGGGCTGTTCCATGAATTGATGAAGGCAGACGCCTTCGGCTGCGGGCATCCCACGGAATGGAGCATCAGCCCCTTTACCGTGATCTTCCTCCCTGCCGTATAGCAGGGATTCCTCGTCAGAATTGATTCCACCAGTTTCATGCTCACTCGTCCTCCTTCCCATTTTCTGCCCTGTTGTGGAGCTGTGCCAGAACCTCACGCAGCTTTTCCGGGATGGGCAGCCCAAGGTGTCCGGCATTCTCCAGAAGGCTCACGCCCTCGTTGGAGATATAGAAAAAGATGATCGCCGTCCGTAAGACGCTGCCCGTACCGATGACCTGCACATCGAGGATGTTGGCGATCCCCACCAGCAGGAAGATCAGCACCTTCTTTGCGATGCCCTTGAATCCCACCTCGCTGGACAGCTTCTTATCTGCGGTGGCACACATCACGCCCGTGATGTAATCCACCACTACGAATGCGATAAGCGCATACAGCAGGCCGTCACAGCCGCCGAGAAAATAGCCGAGCCATCCTCCGATGGCCGTAAAGATGAGTTGGATCGTGTTCCAGAATTCCTTCATGTTGAATCCCTCCATTTCTTAAAAATTGGTTTTTGGGTATGATAAAAGGCCGCCCGCCAAATGGCAGACAGCCCTGTATCCATAAAAATATTAAATTTGTTTCGGCAGCCACTCCCACAGCCTCATGTCCTCCTGCCCAAGCGACCACATACACATCCCCCGCAGCTTCCAGCGGTACGCTGCCTGGTTCGCCCAATAGACCAGCGAATCCACGTCCTGATAATAGAGGATGGAGAAGCCGTCCGCATCCCCTAAAAACAGCCGGGAAATCCAGATGTTGATATCCCTCGGAATGACCTCCGCTGTATAATTGCCGCCGCAGGAAATCTCCATCAGATCCGAATGGAAAAAATCATAATCCATCGAAATGTCCTCGCTTCGGGTGGAGCTTTCCTCCACATCGGCGGTCAGCGTGAACACCTGGAATTCCTCATCCCAGGTGCAGTTACTCCGGGAAAGTCTGCCGAAGGACTTAAAACTGCCGTCCGGCATCCGCACATCGAACCGTTCATAAGGCTCATAGGTCCATGCGTCCCCAAGCCGCAGCAGTTCGCAGACGGTACGGTTATCGGAGCGGTACCCTGCATAGCCGCCGGAAAATCCGCTGAGCGTGGCCGTGAACCGCAGCGTATATGCCGCCCCGGAATAGACACGCACCTTATTTCCCCGGATACGCATCTCAATAGTATACATGGTCGGATTCCCCCGGAGGTTTGCATCCGCTGTCCGGCTGATCGTCTGGCTGTAGCTTCCAAGGAGTGCAGAGCCCTTGTAAAGCTCCACCCTCTGCGTGTCGTAATTTAAGCAGCAGAACACATCCCCGCAGAACACGCCGGCCTTGCCCCTGCCGTTTGCCGGGAATGCCAGCCTTGCCCGCAGGTGCAGCTCCTTAAATCCGCTGTACTGCCACGCAAGCTGCCCGCTCCCGTCAAGCTGTGAGTACGGGCGGTTCTCGTATCCCTCCCGCCACACCTCCCACTTGCCGGATAGTGTCGTCCAGTAGCTTTCCGGCAATGGGTTCTCATCCCGGAAATCCTCATACCAGATGAGCGCCGAGTCTGGCTTCCTGCGGAGCATCTCCAGCGTCAGCTTGAAGCCTTTGTCCGGCTGCGCCATGTTCCCGTCCACGTCCTTGAATTTCCTTGGCGCAAGAACATAAGTGGCGGAGCCGGCACCCGGTTCTTCAGCAAAAGAATGACAGACGCGGAACCCGTAAAACTGCACGCCCTTCACATCCACCGATACCGTGACGGTGTGCGTCCCTGCCGAAAGTGAAACGCCCTTTGCCAGCGTATCCCAAAAGGAAGTCCTCCAGTACGGCCACCACAGGCGGCTTTCCGTGAAATGCTTCCTGCTCCCGTCAATGGAAATATACACACCGTTCTTATCCCAGAAGGGAAAGCACAGGCGCACGGCAATATCATATATCCCCGCCGAAGATATGGAAAAACGGTAAGTGGCGGAACCGTTGTCGCCAAGCGTCACCATGTAATCCGAAACGGACACGATGCCGGAATAGCTGTCCGGGCTTCCGCCGCTGCGTTCAAGCACAATGCCATCAAACTGCGTCTTCTGCTCCTTGCCGTAGGCGGTAAGGTAATGCCTGCGGTTGTAAGTCCCGGAAAGCAGCGGGTACTCATAAGAAACCGCATCCCGCCCCTCCATGTAATCGTACACATGGGGAAGCGCCCACGGCACCTTGTCGTAGTCATCCCAATAGGCCACGATGGGGATGAAAGGCTGCGGAGGCTTGTCGTCCGTGAAATTGTAGCCGCCCGTCATCCATAGCTGCGCCGCATAGTAGGTGTTGGAAGTCCCACGGTAGGTCACACCCATGTTCTTCGGCGTATCATGTATCCGCCAGTTCCACCCATAGGCGGGCATCCCTAAAAACACCTTATCCGGGTCCATGACCTTAACGGCATAATCGTAGATGCCCTCCAGCCATGAGCGTGGGGACACCGGCCCCGGCGCGCTGCCTGCCCATGCCATGCCGTAGCTCATAATGGAGGCCGTGTCACAGTAATGGTTTAAGTCGCCGTAGACGCACCAGTTCTCCCCGCCCACCGAGCCGTTGATGCTGTCCATCCCCGGCAGGCAGATGTTCATCAGTTTTGTGGGATCATAGGATTTCACGGTATTGTAAATATTGCGGAACATGGCTGTGGACTTCGCCGCCGTGGAGTAATCGTCCCCTTTTTCCAAGTCGATGTCCACGCCGTCACACCACGGGTATTTCTCCATGATCCGCACAAGCTCTGAAAGGAACTTATCCTGCGCCCCATCCGTGTTTTCACGCAGTGCCTTGAAGATGCTGTTCGTGCCGTCATTCGCCACGGTCAGCAGCCACTTGATGTGCGGCCACTTGCTGATATACGTCCGCATGGTGGAGCCTGCCGCAATGGAAACGCCGCTCTCGTAGATTTCCCCGGTCGCCCTGACCTTGAACGAAAACAGCCCGATCTGGCTGATGCGGTCGCCGTAATCCCGGAGCGCCTGGTACATCCTTGTATTGCCCATGAATGTCCAAACCATGATCTGTCTGCCTTTGAGTGTGTCCATCAGATTAACTCACCCCCGTCCTGCATCTCCTGCATGGAAAACAACAGCCTCGCCGTCTTCCCATCCTCCAGCACCACTTTATGTTTGGAATCCCAGGCGGCACTGTACTGGTAGAACCCTTCCTTCTTTTCCGGCACACCGTTCTTCGTGCATTCCCGTGTGGAGGCAAGCAGAGCCACGTCATCCTCTGCTTTCATGGCAGCCGGGAACACCGCCCTCTGGCCGCCCACGCCCTGGGCAAGCCGCACCGTCCCCGCCGCCATATCCGACTTTGGGTAGATGTGGATGTCAAGAGGTGCAGACGTCTTTCCCAAATTAAAAAGAATGACCGTTTCCTCCGAGCGCACCACACCGTTGAACCATACGGGAGATTTTACCGCACCATTCTCACGACATTTTTGCAGAGAAGTTTCCGTATGGGGAGAATAGCCGGTGAGTGCCGGACCTTCCTGCAGTTGGAGGTCGGTGAACCAGATCCGCCCGGAGCAGTCGGCAATGGTCGGGGTTACCGTCACGCTCACGATACGCATATCCTTTTTCTTATTGACCACTTCCGCAAGCCTTACAAATTCAGCCATCCAGCGTCCACCTCAGTTCCGAGGGATGCCCCACCCATCCCATTGCCACCGGCCCGCCCTGCAGGAGCAGGTCGGTGATGTAAAACTCCCCCGTGCAGTTGGTGATGCAGACACGCACGGTGATGGATTTTACCCTTTCGGACGAGTAGTTCTCCGGCACAATCTTTGCCGTTGTCCTTGAAAAATATGCCACGAAAAATCCCTCCCGTCAGTACAAATCTATGAACCTCGTTTCCGTGCTGCCGTCCTCATATTCCAGCACGATCTCAATGCCCACCTGCGAGCTGCCGCTCAGTTTCTTTAAATTCTCTGATGCGATCTGCGCCGAGATGGCGTAGCTGTCCCGGTTGGCGGGGTACACCGTCTGCGACAGGCTCTTGGTCATGCCCGCCACACCCTCCGCCTTAAACGAAGCCGTCCCGCTTGCCCCGGTTGTTCCATCCGCTTCAAAGCCGGAACTCACCCAATAGGCAAGCCCGTCATCGGCGCGGGAATTCCGCAGGAGGTTGAACGGCACAAGCTCTGCGATGTCCTCGCTGGACACCACGCTGACGCCCTCCAGCGAGTCGGCGGCATTGTCCCACTTGCTCGTGGAGCTGCCCAGGTTCTTTAATACCGTGGAAAGCTCCAGCACCGTGTTCCACGGCTCCTGCAGGTTGTATTCCCGGCGCACAATCCTCGTAGTGACGGATAAGCCCAAATCTTTATCCTCCACCCGCACATAGTCCCCAAGCTCCCACGCTTCATGCTCATAGCCAGTCAGAACGGATAAATCCATGGCGTTCAGCACATAGGAGATGGTCGGCCTGCAGTAATCCGCAAGCCGCATCCTCGTAAACTCCAGCATCTGGTAAGGGTTCGTGAATGCGGAGCAGTCCAGGGAGGAAACGCGCACCTCTTTGGAATAGGTGAAATCCTCCACATATGGCTTCCCGCCGTTGATACTGGCAAAGGTCATGCCGTCCGCACCCACGGCATAGAGCCTCGTCACAAGCCCCGTGGTGTCCACCGTCCGCTCGATGTCTTTCATGTTCTTCCCGTACATGAACAGAGCGCCGCTGTCCTTCCCGTTCAATATCAGCAGATGCACCAGCCGGTTCGGGCAGTCAAAGACCAGGTCGCCGCCGTGCAGGTCTGCCACGTTCCGCAGGATGGAAAGGGCGTTCTTCTCCGTTGAGGTCCATGTCCGCTTGGTGGTGACCGTGACTCTCCCCACATTCCACTCCGTCCCGGAAAGGGCATAGGCCATCGGCACATCCGCCATCTCCGCGTCAAACGCTTTTTCCTCCTTCCGGACGGAATAGGCAAGGTTATAGAACTCCGCCTCTGCATACACCTCTGTGACGGCGTTGCCGGAAGCATCCTTGCTGTCCGTGACCGTGCGTATGGTGTACACATCATCCACGATCTGGATTTTCTTCTCATTGTCGATATATTTCCGCTTGGCGTCCGCAAAGGGGATGGAAAATGTGAGCGTATCCTCGCCGTTGACTTCCCCCGTCACGATGATGCCGTAGGCGTTTTCCAGCACCGCCTCCCATGCACCGCTGCTGTCTAGGATGACCGGGCGGGCATAGCCAATCTTCTCATAAGGGGATTTCGGTGTGTCATTAATGCGGATGTCCACGAGCTTCGGCGTTTTCGATGTATCCGTCGTGGTGAGCGTCACCCGGAAACGGATATAGGCACGGCCTGGGGACGGCATCTTCCCATCCGTTCCCACAGCCGCCCAATCGCTCCAGTTTTCCAAATCATTGCTTGTGGAAGTTTCCACAAGGGAAACGGAAGTCACGCCGGAAACATACTCGCCTGAGACGGATATCTTGCCCGCCCCGGATATGCCGTACTCCACGGCGCGGGTATAAAGCACGCCGCTCTCCGGGTATGCACCGTTACTCTTCCGGAGCGTCACGCCACCCGGTGCAGAAACGGCATCCACATTTCCCGTGGTGTCGCCGCCATTGGCAAAGACTGTGGCAAGAAAATAATCCGCCAAATCTTCCGCTGTTAGCTCCGAGTCGCAGTCTAAAAACCAGTCGTCAAAACCGCCCGCAAACCAGTAGGAATTGGCGTGCATTCCCATAATAAGGTCTGCTGTGCAGGAGCGGTTCAGCTCCCCGGTAAAGGAAAGCGCCGCCGACACCCACACCTCGCCGCTGCCCCGGTCGCCGATGACATACTGCGCTTTTTTGTTCCCAGGCTCTATCACACAGGCGATAAAGTACCATCCGTTGTTCACGAAGGAAAAAGGCAGCGTCACCGACTCATCCAAAATAAGGGAGCCTGCGGAATTGTAGAGCATGATCCTCGGCTTTCCCCGGATTAATGACAGATAGAAAATCGGCTGCCCCGGCCCCTGCCTCGTATTAAAGATTGGCGTGTAGGTGTTTCCCACCGAATAGGTGGTCGGGTTCATCCAGCCGCCCACGATGATCCGCTCCCCAATCGCAGAGAAAATACTGCCGTCATTTGTTGCTTTCAGATAGGTTTTCTCCGTTGCCGGGTTCGTGATGTTGAAGCGGAAGTAATTCCCACGGAAGCCTGCACGGAGGGATGCGGTCGTGCCGCTCCACCCATTTACATACATCTTCCTGTCTTTGCCGGAGGAATCGGCAAGCATCGTGTCCCCGTCCGGCCCCGACTCATTGAAACGCCATAACCCGTCCTTTGCATATTCCGCAGGGAACTCCCCCGTGAAATCCGTCTGTGTCTCAAGGACTGCCTGCAATCCCATAATAGTCACCTCCAGCGGCTCTTTGCCAGTATTTCAAGTTCTGTGAATGTGGCATTTGAAACCGCCACCTCCACGGTGTTCAACCCCGCTTCCAGCGTGGGGAAATTCAGTTCGTCAATATAGGGGAGGGCATTGCGGAGCGTGTTCCCCTCCGAATCCTCCACCCATGCCGTCATTTTTGCCGTGTCAACCACCAGTGTTTCATTTCCCGCAAGCGTGGCGTTGGCGATTTTCAGTTCCGCCCCGTTTGTGACAATGCTGACATACCTTCCCGCCCCGGATGACAGGATACCTTTCAGCCGGTAGACGGGGTTCGAGTATAAATTCCCAAGCCTGCGCCTCACGGTATGGCTTCCCGCCACAGTGATGGTAAAAACTTCATCCTCCGCAGCGTAGCCGAAGGGGTCCGGGCAGAAAAAGGAAAGGCCGAAGGTTGCCGAAAACCGCACCACCTTCTCGAAGGTCACGCCCTCCTGAAGCCTTGCGTGATACACCCGCCCCGGCTCCGTGTCAAGTACGAGGGCGCACAGCCCCTTGTCGGGGCTTAACCAGCTCACGATCTCATCCTTGCATTCCAGAAGCTCCGCCGCCGTCCGCTTCGGAGGGATGAAGCAGGAAATCTCAATCACCCGCTCGGAAAGGGATGCGCCCAGATCAATCAGACCGTCCCTGCCCGCCATGGAAATGGTGCGGTTCCTTAATTCCGGCACCCGGTTCTCTTCCGTCATCCTGCTTGCGATCCCCATGCTCTTTGATGATATCCCGTCAAAGGAAAATCCCATCCATGCACACCTCCTTTACGAATAGCCGTTTGCCCGGCGCCCCTGCTGGAGCTGCCGGTAAAGCTGCTGTGAAATCTTGCGGATGTCCTCCTCGCTCCGCACGTTCATTTCCTTCACCTCGATTAACGGGCCGGTAATAGTGCTGTCCTGCGAAGAACCTCCGCCGCTTCCTGATACGGAAATCTCCTGCACGGCTGCGGACGGATTTAAGACCATATCTGCCGCCACGCCCTTCACCGCTTTTGCCACCATGCTCTTGCTGTCCTCAATGCCCTTCGCCAGCCCTTTCATGAAGTCCGGCATCCAGCTCTCATAATCGGTCAGTGGTCCCTCATCCGGCACGGAGAAGTGCAGGAAGGATTTGATCTTGTTTGCCACAGAAGATACAGCGTCACCGACCGCTCCGATGCAGCTTTTGATGCCGTTCACGATGCCCATGATCATGTCCTTGCCCCACTGCAGGGCTTTGGACGGCAGGCTCGTGATAAAGCTGATGGCGTTATTGAATCCCTCCTTGATGGAGGACACGATCCTGCCCATGGTTCCTTTGATGCCGCTCCAGATGTTGTTGAACACCGTGGTGACTGTATTTTTAATACTGTTCACAACATTGGAAACCGTGGATTTGATGCCGTTCCACACCGAAGAGATGGTATTCTTAATCCCGTTCACCACTGCCGTGACCGCAGCCTTTATCGCATTCCACACGGTTGTGATGACCGTCTTAATGGCATTTAGGACTGTGGTGACTGTATTTTTGATGGCGTTCCATGCCGTGGTGATGAAGGTCTGGATTGCCGTCACCACAGTCGTGACCACGGTTTTAATCCCGTTCCAAACGGTCGTGAACACAGTCTTGATAGCATTTAAAACCGTGGTAATAACCGTTTTGTAAATATTGAAATAGGTGGTTACGACAGTTTTAATCGCCTCCACCACCGTGGTAAATATGGTTTTTATCCCTTCCCACAGCCCGGAAAAGAAGTCCTTGATCCCGTTCCAAACCGCCTGCGCCGTGGAGGAAATAGCCTCCCATGCCGCCGTGAAGAAGTTCTTGATTGCCTCCCATACGGCAATGGCAACCTCTTTCACATTCTCCCAAAGGTTGATCCAGAACTGCCGGAAATCCTCGTTGGTATTCCACAGATAAATAAATGCCGCCACCAGCGCCGTGATTGCCGCAATAATCAGGAAGATTGGATTGGCAAGCATGGTGGTGTTTAAGGCGGCAAATGCGGTCTTGACAGTATTTATCACTCCTGCCACTTTCGGGATAATCGTCATGATTGTGCCGACCGCAGACACCACCTTGCCTATCACAATCAGCACCGGTCCCAAAGCCGCCGCCAGCAGAGCCACGGTCGTGATGACTTTCTTCGTCCCCTCATCCATGCCGTTGAGCCAGTCCACGAACTGCTGCACCCACCCGACAATCATCTTGATGGCAGGCATCAGCAGTTCCCCGAAAGAAATAGCCAGCCCTTCCAAAGCTGACTTCAAAATGGTGATCTGCCCCTGCAGGTTGTCAAGCTGTGTGTCCGCCATCTGCTGCGCCGCGCCGCCGCTGTCGATGATGGACTGCTGCAGGTCATCCCAGGTAGTCCCTGTGTTGGCAAGCAGGGCGTTCACGGAGGACAGGTCGGTCTTGTTGAAAATCTGCCCGATGATGTTCGATTTCTCCGCCGCCGTCATGCCGTCCATGGAAGTGTTCAAATCCCCAAGGATGTCGTTGAGGGAGCGCATATTCCCCTCGGAATCGTAGACATCCAGCCCAAGCTGCTCCATGCAGGCAGCCGCCTTATCGGTGGGGTTCTGTAAAGAAAGAATGACATTTCGGAGGTGTGTGCCGCCCTCCGCACCCTTGATGCCGTTGTTGGCGAGGATGCCAAGAGCCGTGTTCAGCTCCGCCGTCCCGCCTTTCACGGTTTTTGCGGTTGCGCCGATGGTAAGGATGCCCTCGCCGAGCTGCGCCACGGAGGTATTGGTGGTGGAGGCGGTCTTTGCCATCTGGTCAACCATCGTCCCCGCCTCATCCACGCCCATGCCCAAAGCGGACATGGCATCCGTCACCATATCCGATGCGGCCGCAAGGTCGATGCCGCCGGCCGCCGCAAGGTTTAAGACCGTGGGGAGCGTGTCGCACATCTGCTGCGTGTCATACCCGGCAAGGGCGAGGTAGTTTAAAGCCTCCGCACACTCCGAAGCGGAAAAAGCCGTCTCGCTGCCCATCTTCTTTGCAAGGTCGGAAAGCGTATCCATCGTATTGACAGATTCCCCGTTCACCGTAGACATGGAGTCCTTTGTGATGCCCATGGTTGCCTGCACCTGGCTCATGGAGGATTCAAAGTTTGCCGCCGTGGTGACAGCCGCCGCACCCAAACCCGTAACCCCCGCCGTGACCGGGAGCAGCTTCTCCCCGGCAGAGGAAATCTTGTCGCCCGCAGACTGTAACTTTTCACCCACGGCAGAGATTTTTTGCAAAGCCGTGGCGGACTGGTTTGCCTGTGTTTCCAAGTCATGTAAACGCTGCTCCGTCTCGATGATCTCACGCTGCAGGGCATCGTACTGGTCCTGCGTGATTTCGCCATTGGCAAGGGCCGTGTTTGCCTGCTCCGCCGCCGTTTTCAGCGTGGCGAGCTTCTCTTTGGTTTCACTGACCGCCTCTCCTAAGAGCCTGTGCTTCTGCGCCAGCAGTTCCGTATTGCCGGGGTCTAATTTCAATAATTTCTCCACATCCCGAAGCTGCGACTGCGTATCCCGGATGGAAGAATTGACTCCCTTTAAGGCAGTCTGTAACTTCGTGGTATCCCCGCCGATCTCAACAGTGATACCCTTGATTCTGTTCGCCACGGCGGACACCCCTTCCTGTTAAAATGCAAAGCAAAACCCAGGGGGACGCCGCCTAAAAGCGGTCGTAATCCTCCTGGGTGGCGATTTCCTTATAGCCCTTGTATTCGTCGTTCCTGCTCTCCGCAAACATATCGTTGACCATCCCTATCGTGAGAAGGTCAAGGTCACGGATGGAAAGTCCAAGCTGTACGCAGCGCAGCAGAAACAGCGGCGTAGTCATTTCCCGGTCAGTCGGGCGAAGTTTTTTTTAGACTGGACATCCGTCTGCACATTTAAGCCCCAAAGCTGTATCAGCTTCGGAAGCACCTGATAGATGGAAAAGGTGTTGAATTCATCCAGCCATTCCTCCGGGCTGTCCGGGATATTGGGGTCTGCGTGTTTTGCCATCACATAGGCAATGTTCTCGAACATCTCCAAAGAGAACAAATCCAGGTTGGAGCTTTCCTCATCCCCGTCGCCGATGGACTTTTCCAAAGAGCGCAGGTCCTTATAAATATCCCGGTGGAACTTCATGCGGTAAATGCGCGGGATGGCGGCGGATGCCTTGAAAGGCACCTGCTTCCCGTCAATCTCGATATTCTGCTTCATGCTCATAAATTAAACCTCCCCTTCCGTGCCAGCAGTGCCGCCGGTCTCCGTGCCTGTGCCGCTGTCTCCCGCAGCCGCATCCGGCAGGTACACGCTCTTATACCAGTTCTGGTAGACCTCCTCCGTGGTGCCGTCCCCGGTCTTTGCCTTCACATAGCCGCTCGCCAGGGGCGCCGCCGTAAGGGACAGCGTTTCCGTCTGTACCTCGATCTCGTCCTCGTTGGTCTGGGACTCAATGGTCGGGCGCGCCGCCGAGCAGTTATAAAGCACATGGCGGATCTTCCGCACATCGCCGTCAAACTCAAAGAGCAGGGCAAAGTTCTCCGTCTCCGCATTGGCGTTCTCCAGAAGGACTTTATTTTCATCCAGCGCCTCCTTCAGCACATCCGTGCGGAAGCTCTCCGGCACCATGGCAAGCTCCAGGTCGCCCTCGTATCCCATGTTGTTGCTGACCGTGTAATAGGCATACCCGTCGGCGTAAAAGTTGCTCGGCTCGCCGTTGGGGTCCAGGGAGAGCGAGACGGCGCCGGGCATCGCAACGGGCGTGCCAAAGGACACCGCCCCATCCGCCCCAAGCGTCAGCAGCGCATAATGCACGTTGCAGATGTTGAATTTCACTTTATTCTTCTTCGGCATCGTAAACCACCTCCATATCAAATTGGTAGAGGACCTCGTACAGCTTCTCGCTGGCAATCCAGACCTCCGACTTGTTATAGAAGATGCGCCGCTTATCCAGCGCGTCCTCCAGTTTCTTTTCCACCGATAAATCCTTCGTGTCGGTGTACAGCTCTATCTTCACGCCGCTCGCCTTAAAATACACCATGCCGTCCGCGGCGAAGTTGTCGCTCTGCGGCAGGAGGTAACAGACAAACGGCGGCTCCGGCGACTCGCCCTCCGCAAAATGGTCATAGGCGAAGGGGATGCCGGTTTCATTCAGAAGCGCAAGTAATGTTTTCATCCTATCCCTCCAATGCTTTCTGTATCTCTTTTTCAAGCTGCTCGATGCCGGCCTGCTCCGCCGCCGCGATATGGGGCTTTGCAGGAACACGGCCGCCGCCCCGCTTGGCGTGGCCGTGTTCCAGGAGGTGCGCCAGTTGGTAGCGGTTTCTGGAATGCACCGTCACCTCCAGCGAATTCGCTGTTTCCTTCGTAGTCTTCACTGTCCACGACTTTGCATATTTCCCGGTATCCTTCGGTGCGTTCGCTTCGATATCCTTTCGCACCGTGGTCCCGGCTTTCTTCACCGCCTTTTTCACATCCTCCGTGGCAAGGTCTGCATATTCTGTCAGCCCCTTCATGATTTCCTCTGCCATCTGGTCAATTGACACGCCATTTGCCACCGTCACCGCCCCGCTTTCTCACATTTGAATTTTAATGCCCGTTTTTTATAATTCAGATGGTCTATCTTCAAAATGTCATAAATGCCGCCGTCCCATAAGATGCGGAAACCCGTGGTGTCCACCGCCTTCACCCTCCTGCAGAAACGCACAGTGAAACTGATGTCCGGATGTTCCACCGTCTGCCCCGCCGCCTCTGATTCCGCAGACGATTTCCCCTGGGAATCACTGATTGTGGCATGGCAGGAATAGTAATCCGTCCATGTATTTTTGCGGTTGCCGATAGCATCGGACACCACACCATTTTTCTGGAACATGATCCGCACGTTCATTGCCGCCACCTCCATCAGAACGCCTCCTTCCGGCTGCCGGAAAGCAGCGCACGGAGGGTCAGCATCATGGCATGGTGGTCGGCTTCCTCCCGGTGTTCGTAGAGGTAGGCGGCTGCATACAGCACAGCCACCTTTGCATTTTCCACGGCATAGAATTCCTCCTCGGAATCCATCCTTGCCACATCCATGCAGATTTTTTCCGATGCCCTGACCATGCCTTCAATCAGGACATCATCCTCGTCATAATCCACACGGAGATAGTTCTTCATTTCTTCCAGCGCCACCGCCATGCCTGCCGCCCCCCCTTTCTTTAGCCTGCGGATGCCGCCTTCTGCACCAGCACCTTCACCGCTTCCGCAAGGATCAGCTTGCCGTCCACACGCTGCGAAGCGAGGAAGCCCACCTGCCCGGTGGCTGCGAACAGCTCGTTCAGACGCTTGAAGGAGCGTCCCTGCCTGTCAGCAATCCAGTAATAGGAAAAATCACCGAAGGCGATGGACCTTGCACCTGCGGCAATGGCCGGCATATAGGCGGAGGTCTTTACCGGCCTGCCGAGGATGGTATCCGGGGTTCCCGCCGTAAGGGACGGCTGCCACAGATACTGCCCGTTGCTGTCCTTCAGCTTGCGGATGGCCTTGATGGTGGAATCATTCAGCACCCACACGGATTTCTTGCGGTACGGGGATTTCAGCGAATAATACAAATCCATCAGCTCATCCGCCGTCACAGCCGTGGCAGACGCAGCAGTCACGCCCGTTTCCGCCCCGCCAGCGGCCGCAAGCACCCCTAAAGGCTTGCCCTTGCCATCTCCCGTGAAGAACGCCTCCTCTTCCTTCGCCCCGATGCGGCGGGCAAACTCACGGGAAATATAGGACTGCAGGTCAAAGACGCTGTCGTTTAACAGCTCCTCGGAAACCTTGATCATGGTGCCGAGCTTGTAGGCACCGATGGAAACCTGCCCGAAGGAGTCATCGCTCTCCGGGAATGCGCCCTCCTCATCAATCCACGATGCCGTACCCTTGCTCGCCACCACGGGAATCTTGCGGTCACCGCTGGAGGTCTTGATGACCTTCGCCATCTGGCGGAAGATGTTCTCCTCCTCCAGAGCCTCCACCAGTGTGCGCTCGTATTCATCCGGCACCAGGTAGCCGCCCTCGGAGTCCGTGCCGATCTGCAGGGCGTTGGTCACGTTCGGCATCGGCACCTTGGAGCGCATGGCGTTCCAGAAATTCTTCCTGTAATCATCGGAAGCACGCCCTGTCTTATCCTCCCCGTCCGTATCCGCCTTTCCGCCCGGCTTCCCCGTGAGCGGCTTGTTGACCGGGCGGTTCAGCTCCGCATCCAGCGCCTCCTGCCGTTCCAGCCTCTCGATCTCTTTCCCAAGGTCGGTGATCTCCTGCTCCATCTTCGTGTACGCGGCGTCATCCTCTGCGGAAAGGACGCCGTTCTCTTTCCTGTGGGAATCTAAGAATGCCTTTGCCGCCTCCCATGCCTTTGCGCGCTTCTCGCGCAGTTCCAGAATCGTCATAATGAAATCCTCCTTCTCAATGTCTCAATAAAGTAAGCCGTTCCATGAGTGCGTCCACGGAACGGCCGTTTTCTGTTTCCGGTGCAGGGATTTGTGCCTGCTCCTGCATATTGGTTTTCTTTTCTGCCTGCCCATATTTGGCAGCCATTTTATTTAAAAGGGCATTGCTCACCGCCCTGCGGGAGAACAGCATAGAGCTTGGAGCGGGAGGGGATTTCTTCTCTTCGTCCTCATCCTCCCCGTCCGTGTCAGCCCCTTCCTCCTCTGGCTCCGCCTTTGCCCGCGTCATGATCTCATCCGCAAAGCCAAGCTCCACCGCCTTATTTGCATCCATCCACGTTTCCGCATCCATAAGGTGCGACAGCTTCGGACGGGAAAGCCCCGTCTTTAACACATAGGCGTTGATGATGGACTCCTTCACTTCGGCAAGCATATCGATGGCCTTCTGCATCTCCGCATGGTCGCCCCAGGCGATGGTGGCGGGATTGTGGATCATAAGCATCGAAACGGGGGATACCAGGACGGTATCGCCTGCCATGGCGATCACACTGGCGGCGCTTGCCGCGATGCCGTCTATTTTCACAGTCACCTTCCCCTTATAGTTGGAGAGCATATTGTAAATCTGTGCCGCCGCCACGCAGTCGCCGCCCGGCGAGTTAATCCACACGGTAATGTCGCCGCTCCCTGCATTCAGCTCATCCTTGAAAAGCTGCGGAGTCACATCATCGTCAAACCAGCTTTCCTCCGCGATGGTGCCGTTCAGCTCCAGTATCCGCCCGGTCACTTCCGGCTCCTGGTTCTTCGCCTTCCTCCAGTTCCAGAACTTCTTCGTCCTCATCCGATTCCTCCTTTCCCGGCGCAGCCCCCGGTTTCCCGAAAAGCCCCGCGTCGGCTAATTTTGTCATGTTCCCATTAATCAGATATAAATCGCCGCCAAGCTCCTCCGGGATGCGGTCTAAATTCTCTAATTCCCGGATATCGTTTGCCGACATCCACCCGTTCTGCCGCCCCACGGCATACCCGCTCATGCGGCTCTGGTAATCGCCACGAAGCAGGCCGTCCACGTTAAACTTCATGAAATACTGCTTCTTTTCCTCCGCTGTCAGAAGGGCTCTTGCCATGGACTGTTCCCACCGGGACACCCATGGATCGAGGGTGTATTTCACAAACTCAAGGCTCTGCTGCTCGATGTTGGAGAAGCTGCTCTTTTCCAGGTCGCCCACCATATGCGGAGGCACACGGAAAATCCTCGCAATCTCATTAATCTGGAACTTCCGTGTTTCCAAAAACTGCGCCTGTTCCGGCGAAATGGAGATGGGCGTGTACTTCATGCCCTCCTCCAGCACTGCCACCTTGTTTGCGTTGTGGCTACCGCCGAAAGTGGACTGCCAGCTCTCCCGCACCCTTGACGGGTCTTTCAGCGTCCCCGGATGCTCCAGCACGCCGCTCGGCTGTGCGCCGTTGGCGAAGAACTTCGCCCCGTACTCCTCGCAGGCAATCGCCATGCCGATGGCGTTCTTTGCCATGGCGATGGGGGAATAGCCCACAAGCCCGTCAAAGCCGAGGCCGGGGATGTGCAGCACCTCCGATGGCGGCAGGATGACCGTGCTGCCCTTCACGGTCGGCGCGTCATCCATGCTCACCGTGTATTCGTAATAAAGCTGCCCCCTGCTGTCCCGCTCCACGCCCATCCGGTCCGGCATCAGCGGGTATAATGCGATAACCTCCCCTTTGCCGTTGCGGATAATCTGTGCGTAGGCGTTTCCCCACAAAAGCAGGTGCGTCATCAGCGTTTCCCGGAACACGAAAGAAGTCATCTCCGGGTTCGGCTCATCATGGAGCAGAAAATACAGCGGATGTTCTGCAGCCTTTTCTTTCCCGCCGTTATCCGTATAGCGGTACATATGCAGCGGCAGCCCCGCCACCGCCTCGGACAGAATCCGGACGCAGGAGTACACCGCCGTCATCTGCATGGACGAGCGCTCGTTTACCCGCTTGCCGCTTGTGCTGCCGCCCATGAAAAAGCTGTAGGCGCTGCCCGACGTGCGGTTTTGGGGAGCATCCCTCGCCCTGAACAATCCGCTGAATAATCCCATAGGAACCACGCTCCTTTCCAAAAAACGGACAGACAAAAAGCACCGCCGAAGCGATGCCCCCTGCTGTCCGTGTTGTGTGTTTTTAATAATTTGAATACCCCGTGACCTTTGCCACTGCAATGTCCGATACCAGGAAACTCTTGCTCATTCCTTCGGTCATCAGCTGGTAGCTGGACGCCTGTTCCAGCAGTTCTTCTTTTGAAAATTTCCTGAGTTTTTTCATCTCTGCCTTAATCTCTGCCATCTTCCCGTTTACAGCCTTTTCCCTTGCCTCTGCATAATTTTTTGTCACCGCCATGCCCTCCGTTCGTTTTTGTAGCTGTATATTACCGTCAGGTACAGATATTAGCAATACAACTAATACACAAATACGGGCGGCGCAATCTGGTACATCTGCTCCCTAAAAGACGAGGAGACCGCGGGAATCATAGACGGAAGCCCCCGCATCGTTTCCGCAGCGGATGGCGCGGTCAAGCCCCATGATGGCAGCCACCGCCCCGTCAATTTTCTCCGTGGACTTTTCCTTGTCGGCCTTGATATTCCCCGCCGGATCGGTGCGGATGAAGATGTTATCCATCATCCACCTAAGGACCGGATGCCCGCCGTGGGCAAGGTTCTGCTCCAGCACCAGCTTCATCAGCTCTTTTGTCGGCGGGGACATATCTTTAAATCCCTGTCCGAACGGGACCACCGTGAATCCCATGCCCTCAAGGTTCTGCACCATCTGCACCGCTCCCCACCGGTCGAATGCAATCTCCCGGACGTTAAACCGCTCCCCAAGCCGCTCGATGTATTTCTCGATAAAGCCGTAATGCACCACGTTCCCCTCCGTGGTCATCAGCTTCCCCTGCCGCTCCCACACATCGTAAGGGACATGGTCGCGGCGTACACGCAGCTCCAGCGTTTCCTCCGGCACCCAGAAATAAGGGAGGACGCAGTATTTGTCCTCCTCGTCCAGCGGCGGGAACACAAGCACAAACGCCGTGATGTCCGTGGTGGAGGATAAGTCCAGCCCGCCGTAACAGACACGCCCTTCCAGGGCATCCTCCAAAACCGGGAAAGCACAGGCATCCCACTTATCCATGGGCATCCACCGCACTGCCTGTTTTACCCACTGGTTTAAGCGGAGCTGCCGGAAGCTGTTCTCCTCGCCGGGGTTCTGTTTCGCCGACTCGCAGGCTGCCTCCACCTTGTCAATCCCGACCGTGATATTCAAAGAGGGGTTCGCCTTCTTCCACACCTTCGGGTCCGTCCAGTCATCCGCCTCATCTGCGCCGTAAATGACGGGATAGAAGGTCGGGTCAATCTTCCGCCCCTCTAAAATATCCTTCGCCTTCTGATGCGTCTCGTAGCAGATGGAATGGGTGTCCGTCCCCGCCGTGGTGATGAGGAAATACAGCGGCTGCATCCGGGCATCGCCGGAGCCCTTGGTCATGACATCAAATAATTTCCTGTTCGGCTGCGTGTGCAACTCGTCAAACACCACGCCGTGGATGTTGAAGCCGTGCTTGGAGTACGCCTCTGCCGAAAGCACCTGGTAGAAGGAATTAGTGGGTGTGTAAATAATCCGCTTCTGCGAGGCGAGTATCTTCACCCGCTTATTTAAAGCCGGACACATCCGCACCATATCCGCCGCCACGTCAAAGACGATGGTGGCCTGCTGCCGGTCGGCGGCACAGCCGTACACCTCGGCACGTTCCTCCCCGTCCCCGCAGGTCAGGAGAAGCGCCACGGCAGCGGCAAGCTCTGACTTGCCCTGTTTCTTCGGAATCTCAACATAGGCCGTGTTGAACTGGCGGTACCCGTTTGGCTTTAACGTGCCGAAAATATCCCGGATGATCTGCTCCTGCCAGTCGATCAGTTCAAAGGGCTTTCCCGCCCAGGTGCCTTTGGTGTGGCAGAGGCTCTCGATGAACATCACAGCAAAATCAGCGGCATCGGAATCATAGCGGCTATCCTTTGCCTTAAATTTTGTCGGCTTATATTTCTTCAGTTTCCGCATTGCCACCTACATCACCTCCAAAAGATGGCATAAAAATGACCTGCCAACGGCAAGCCCTAAAATCTATCGGTACGAGATACAGAGCCGCAGGGCTCCGTTCTCTGGAATATTCTGTTTTCGTTTACTGCTGCATCGCCCAGGCGATTGCGTGGCCGTCATCCTCAAACTCGACTCCGCTTGCCGCCCTCAGCCCGATGGCGCCTTCGCAGGTGTGGTCGTCACTTAAGAATTCATAAGCCGCCCCGAAGTAGCAGGGCTTGTTCTGCCCGTTGTAGAAGTACCCGGCGATGACCACCCTGTCTCCAAAGGTCAGCAGTTTGCTCCATCTGCATTCCAAATCCTCCGGCGTGGTGGGGTTTGGCAGTCTGTAGGTTTTCATTGCATCGTTGATTTTCATGGTCTGTGTCCTCCGTTTTCTTTTTTCCCTTTCGGTAGTACACATATTCGCTCTGAATGCACATTTTATCAAGTTATTTCGGAGCATATGCTGCACAAATATCTGCGGTGGAATTTGTGCATATTATTCCACGGATTCATCTCCACCAAAATACTCTTCAATATGCTGCGAGCCGTCCTCATTGGTCACTACCGCAGGAAAACGCACACGGATGCCGTGCCTCCCAAGGATGGATGCGGCGCAGTCCGCAATCTCCCCGATAAATCCCATGTCCCATTCCAGTTCCGGGTTCTCCGACAGCATCCTGCAGAGGTCAAATACCCCGTTGTAAACTTCATCGTTCCTTGCTGCCTGCTCATCGTTCAGTTCCAGTTCTTCTTCTAAAATATTCTTATTCCCTGCCATAAAGCCATCCTCCTATTCTGCCCTTAAGACATCCACCAGCCACTCCGCTTCCTTGTGGCTCTCGCCGGTGGCCTTTTCCAAAACGCTGCTGTCCTCGTCAATGTAGTGCAGGCCCTTGCCGACTTTCACAAACCGGGCATCCTCGTAGCCCTTCATGCTGGTGCGGTAAACGCTGGCGCATCTGCTCTCCCCGTCATAGCTTTTGCCGTCCCATCCGTTAAAGGTGAAGCGGACGCGTTCCCTGGTCTTGTTAAAAAGCCTTTCAAAATCAGCCCTTGTGATGGCGGTGTTGTATTCTCTCAGGCTCAGTTCATTCCTCATTGCATAAATATTTTTCATGGTGTGTACCTCCGTTTTTTGTTTTGTTTTCCCTTTCGGTAGTACACATATTCGCTCTAAAACCACATAATAGCAAGTCAATAACGGGCATAAACTGCACAAATATCTGCATCGGGAATTGTGTAATTTTTCAATGGTTGGGGATATGCTTCCCATCCTCGATCCAGTCCACCAGGGCAATGATCTCCCCTTCCGTTTCCATCCGTTCAAACTCCGCCACATCGCTGATGTCCCAATCGACGGGATACACGCCGCAGAATTCCACAATGCAGTCCACCTCCCCGGTTTCAATCCAGTCCCGGTTCAGGTTCCATGCACCACAGACCGTATCAACATGACCGTGGCTGACATGGTTTCTGTCAAGCATCCCCTCAATTTTTTTGATGGCCTCATCTTTGTAAATATCCGTGTCTTTCGGAACCGTGATGTAAAACATACATTTTGTAATCTCGCCCCGTTCCTTCCTTGCGTCAATCCACTCCTGGATGATTTCTTCCCGCTTTTCCATCGCTGTCCACTCCTTTGCTTTTTTAATCATCATGCCCCTCTGTTCCGTAGCACCTGTGTATGGCTTCCAGAATCTGCTCCTGCTCCTTCACATCTACGCCGATGCTCTCCAGCGCCTCCCTGGTGCCGCAGTCCGGGCAGAGCTGCGTTTTATTGTCTGCCCGTGAAACTGCCGGCCTCCCGTGGTAGGTCTGCCCGCATCTTGGGCAGACCGCAATCCTCGCTATGATATTGTCCTTCATTCCAATCCCTCCTCTGCCGTAGGCTTTTGAAAGCCGAGCGCCTCCTCCCTGCTGCGGAACATCCTCCCTGCGGATGCGCGGTAACGGCTCCCCCTGCTGTTCTGCAGCCAGAAGTATCTCCCATCGAATCCTATCACGGTGTACGTGCCGGTATATCCGTTCTTCCGGTTGGTGACCATGAAACAGGCATCCCCAACCTTCCACCCGCCCGGAAATTCCTCCGCGCTGTCGGCATAGGCCCGCTCCAGGAATGCCTCATCGAATCCGAAGCTGCGGTATCCCTGCCTGCAGGTTTCCATGTAAAATCCACTCGGCAGCCCAAGCGGGCGGTCCTCATGCATGATGTAGACGAAAACCTTCCGCATCCGCACTTTGCCGGTCTTAATTCCCTTTAAGGGCAGCTCCATCTCCTTTTTGTAGTAAAAGGAAGGGAAGCCCTCGTAGCGGTCAAGCGCCGCCTCATTTTCCGCACTCACTTCCCATGCCGCCACGGGGACGCTGCCGCCCTCCTGCGGCTCAATGGTGAGGTAGGAGCCGGTCCTGCTCCCCTTGAACAGCAGCCGGTAGCCTTCAATAACCGAAGTGCCGATGATCCTCGCCCCAGGGCAGCGCATCCGCATCTGCCCCACATTCAGATTTGAGCCGTAAGCAATGTAGTATCTTTTTTCCATCTTGGAATCCATCCTTTCCGAAGGGGGTACCCTTCTACCACCTTAAGACCGCCGTAGCGGTCAAGGTGGCAGGAGGCTACCTCCTGCGGTCCCTTCAAGCAGCCCTTCCGTTCCGGAAGGATGCGTCCCCTGCAAGCCTCTTCGTGAGGATTTCCCTTGCAGTCTTGAATTCGTCCCCGATGAAGCCGAGCCGGAGGAGCCATGTCCTCATGGCGTATTTCGGGTTTTCGTTCTGCTGCGGCTTCGGGCTTGCCGTCTTCACTTCCTTCGCCATCTGGCTGAGTGCGAGGCAGAGCTGAATGTAACTTTTCAACTGCCCTGCGTGGAGGCCGCCCCTGCGCCCGTCACCCGGTTCGTCAAACTGGAAAAGCCTGAATTCGACCGTTCCTTTTGTGAAGGTCGCATGGTAGTTGAGCATATGGTAGCGGCTGTCGTTGTAGTGCTGGCTCCTGCCGTAGTTTGCGCCATGGCTTGTGTACCAGATGTCCGCGAGGGCTGCCATCGTAGCCGGTTTCTTTTTGTTGACCTGCTCCAAAAACCGCGGGTCAACCGTGCGGCAGTAGCGGTTCATCCTCCAGCGGTCGAGGTTTAAGGCGTCCGCAATGAGGCTCTCATGGCTTGCCATGATGTTGGCGAGGTTTCTCAGGCTCTGCGGCGTGTGGCCCTTTGCCCCGATGTGGATGTGGACTCCGCATCCCCTTCCCGCATCGCTCTTTGCGCCGGCGTGCCGGAGCTGCCGGATAAGCTCCTGCAGGGTTTCCATGTCCGCGTAGGTAAGGATCGGCGTCACCATCTCGCACTTTTCGCTGTCCGGTCCCGCGATGCTGACGTCCTTCTGGAATTTCCACTCCCTGCCGTCTGCGTCCCATGCGCTCCAGGTGCTGTACCCGTTCCTTGCCGCCGTGTTTTCGTACCTGCCCGTTCCAAAGAACTTTGCTGCAATCCTCGCCGCCTTGTCCCTTGCGATGCTGTTCATCTCCACCTCAACCCCGATGGTCTGCTTTTTCATTTCCTCAACCTGCCTTGCCAACTTTGCGTTCATGCTGTTTTCCTCCGTTTTCTTTGTGTGTTTTCCCTTTCGGTAGTACACATATTCGCTCTAAAAGGGGATAATAGCAAGTTAATTCGAGTCATATATTACACAATGATTTGAGCCGTTTCTTGTGTATTTTATGGCGTTTTTCCATCAGTTCCATCTTGCATAGGTGACGTACATCTTTTTCTCATTGTCCATGATGTAATCGATGGAAAAGTCGGCATACTGCATCCCGAAAATTTCCTCCCCAAAAGTGCAGTCTGTGGAAAAGTCCACCTCTATCAGCCCGTTTTCTATTTCCGCATTGATGCCGTCGCATTCTGAAATATTTAGCTGTGGGAGCGTGTCATCCAATTCCCTGCGGAACCATGCCTCCATCTCACCATAGGAATCGAAGCGGAACCCTACAATTTTCTCAAACAGGCTGTCTATCTCATCCTTTCCATACAGTTTCCGGCAGGCATCCTCACCATAGATTACATGGAGGTGGCTGCCATTGTCCCATGCGACCATGACGCTCGCCGTGTCATCCACGCCTGTCACGGTGCCGTGGGTCCCGATGGGCGGGGCCTGCAGGTCATCCATCCGCAGAAGCTCCACCCGTGTGCCTGCCGGGTACTCCCTGCGGACACGCTCCACCGTCTCCCTATTCGGAAAGTTCATTCTTACCACCCCCATCCAAAATCTGTGCAAGCTCATCTGCATAAATGTGCCGGAAACTTCCGTCCCCATACTGAACCCCGAAATTATCAGTATTTACAAAAAGCAGCTCCGCGTCTGCCTTCCGGCAGTAGGCGGCACATATCCGCCGCCATTCTTCCATGTAGGCTTCATTCCCCATCATCTGCCGCCTCCTTCCGTCCGCCGTTCTTGAAAGCCGAGCTGCCGGAGAGGTTCTTCAGCAGGACTTTCCGCTCGCCCTTGTATTCCGCCCCGATGAAGCCAAGCCTCAGGAGGAAGCACCGGAATGCGTATTTCTCGTTGTCCGCAGGCTTTTCCTTTGCCGTGATCCGCTTCTGGTTCCTTGCCATGTCGCAGATGGCGGCAATGAAATGGGTGTAGGCTTTCACCGCTTCGCCATCCTGCCCCTCTGCAAACCAGGGGAAGGAAACCTTCTCCTCCGTGGTCTCAATCGGAAGGGAATCCACCGCCAGTGCCTTCTTGATGAGGCTGCCCTTGGCATCCACCAGCTTCCGCAGGTTCTCCAGTGCGGCATCCGTGAAGGTTTCCCTCGGCATTGCCACCGTAAGCCCCAGATCTGCGCCCTGTGCCGCCGTTTCCGGCCCTTCCGCATGGTTTTCCGGCTCTGCGGTTTCTGCCGCCGTGCCGCCCTCCTGCGCCGTTTCTGCCGGAACCGCTGTGATCCCTTTTTCCGCAAGGCGCTCCAGAAGGTTCTCGATTTCCTCACTGTTCGCCCGGTCGTCAAATTCTACCGTGCCAGTCTTGTCGATGTGGAAGTAGTCTATCTGGTAGGCCGCCGTCGGCATTCCGAGGTATTTCGGCTTTAACCCTAAAATCTCACCCATTGCCTGCACCAGCGCTTTCCGCTCCGCCCCTGTCCTGTTGAATTCAATCCTCATTTTTTTGTACCTCCTTCGTTTTTCGGTACTACATTAATCACTCTAAGCGGCAGAAATAGCAAGCGGAATGTGAGAAAAAATGTCACAATAAAAAGTCCGGGAACTGTGCGTAGTACACAATGCCCGAAAGCACAAAATAAACATTCGGCAATGCGACTCCGTTGCCCCACATTTTATATTCAGCGGAATCAGAATGCGGGTCTTTCAGCCACTTAGCAATCTGCTTATCTGTCTTCGGCTTGGTGGAAGTCCCCGCAATCTTCCTGTGGGTCTCAAAGACCTCCCGCCAGAAGGCAATGTCATCCTCCGTGGGTTCTTCTGTCCCAAGGCTGCTGCACCACCAGTCCGGAAAGCCCTGCAGCCTCGCACACTCGGTCGGCGTCAGCCTGCGGACGATATACTCCGGCTCCGTTTTTACATCATTAATGACAGGCGGGTCTTTATAATCCGTAGCCACCAGCGTGTTTGCCAGCTCCTTCTCCGCCCGCGTGAAATGGGAATTCTTGCTCGTGCAGTAGGTCGGCTGTACGACTGCGTGGCGGTCCGCGGCATCAAGGGTAAAAGACACATCCTCATTGATCCCGCTGCCCTGCGGGCCGTTCCTGTCATCCCGCCCTATCATGGAGCCCTGCAGGACAAACGTCTGCATCTGCATATTCCGTGTCGCCATCAGCGCCCCGGACTTCCCCTGCAGGTCAATGACCTCATCCCTCTGGTTGATATGGAAAGCCGACATCCCGCCCGGCTCCACCACGGCAATCCCTCCCTGGTTGCATCCGGGATTCCCACCATTGGCATCCAGCGTCCGGGAAGTGTCCGCCTCATAAAAACCGCTGTGCGGGTTATTGGACTTCATGGCGTTGCTGTCCTTGGAGCAGATGCCGTATGCCTGCACCACCAGCTCATTGCAGCGGCTTTCCCCGACATCGAAAGTGTTCAGCGTATTCGCCACCTTCCCGTCCTTCCATGTCGGCGCATCCCCTTTGTAGTGGGCGCGGTATCCCTTGCTAAACGGCACGAACACCGTCTGGTCATTGCTGCAGGAGAGCGTTGCGGATTTGTCATCCTGTACAATCGCGCCTTTCCCGCCGCCCGCACAGCCGGAGCGGATTTTCAGCGTCTTGGGCGTTTCCTGCTCCACCACGAACGGCTGGTTGTTCCCTCCCGTTCCGTAAGTGGAGCTGACCGTAGGCGCGGCATCCAGCGGCCCCGTGTATCTCGTATCCTGCGAATGGTTCTCAAACATCACCGCCGCAGGCACCGTCCCGGCACGGAGCGTAGGCGAGGTTTCCTCCTCATAACCGATCCCCCGCGCCTTTGCGGAATGCTCCGTGCAGAATCCCGCCGACTCCAGGACGCAGGGCGGATGGTGTGCCTCTGCCCGCAAAGTGCAGGTCACCTCGTCCGTCACATCCATCCGCTGCCCGCCCTGGTCGTTTAAGCAGATGCCGCCTGCCGCTCCAGCGCAATCCGCAGCACCTCCGGCAGCTCCTTGCCACGCACGGAAGCCCTCCGCAGAATACCCAGACACGCCTTCGGACTCAAATAATATCTTTCCGGCACTCCCGCCTGCAAAATCTGCGACAAGGTAGATGCGTTTCCTTCTCTGGGGGATTCCCCAAAACTGGGCGTCAAGGACGCGCCATGCGAGGGAAAATCCGTCTCCCACAATAGTTCCTGCGTTTGCCCATTTCCCCTTTGGAGGTCCAGGAACAGAAATACTTTCGTCTTTGACGGAGCAGACCGCTTCGAGGACTGCCTTGAAATCCTCCCCTTTGTTGGAGGAGAAGGCTCCGGGGACGTTCTCCCATACGATAAACCTTGGGTATTTTCCATCTGTTGCACACCTCATTTCCTTTACGATTCTGACTGCCTGGTAGAACAGGCACGACTGCTGCCCGCCAAGCCCCGCCCGCTTGCCGGCCACCGACATATCGGTACACGGCGAGCCAAACGTGATGATGTCCACCGGCTCCACCTCTGCGCCGTTCACCGTGGAGATATCGCCCAGGTGCTTCACAAAGGGCAGCCGCCTTGTGGTCACACGGATGGGGAACGGCTCGATCTCCGAAGCCCATAATGGCGTGATGCCCGCAAGCAGCCCGCCAAGCGGAAAACCCCCGGAGCCGTCAAAGAGGCTGCCGAGGGTCAGGCGGGAATCCGCAGTCTGCGGATTCGGTGTGTCTCCGCCGCCAGTGCATGGCTCCGTACTATGGATATATATAGCGTCCGCATTCATTCCGCCTCCACCTCCTTTACCAGCGCGGAGTAAGGGAGTTTCTCCCCATTCCGCACCACATACACATTTTCCGAATCCCCGGTGTCCTCCACATACCGCCGCAAAATCACGGATGCGTACTTTTCATCCAGCTCGCACATAAAACAGATGCGGTTGGTCTGCTCACACGCCATCATCGTGGAGCCGCTCCCGCCGAAGGTGTCCAGCACGATGGCATTCTCCTGGGAGGAATTACAGATAGGGTAGCCGAGTAAATCCAGCGGCTTGGAGGTCGGGTGGTTCTTATTCCGCTTCGGCTTGTCGTAGTTCCAGATGGTGGTCTGCTTCCGGTCGGAATACCACGGGTGTTTCCCGTTCTTCAGAAAGCCGTACAAAACCGGCTCATGCTGCCACTGGTAATCCGAGCGCCCAAGCACAAGGGAATTCTTCACCCATATGCACACCCCGGCAAGATGGAACCCTGCATCCACAAAGGCTTTCCTGAAATTCAGCCCCTCCGTGTCCGCATGGAACACATAAGCCGCTCCGCCTTTCTCCAGATGCCCCGCCATGTTCTGGAAGGAATTGTACAGAAAAGTGTAGAACTCCCCGTTTTCCATACTGTCGTTCTGGATGGAAAGCCCGCTGCCGCTCTTGAATGCGACATTATACGGCGGGTCCGTCACGATGAGGTTTACCTTCTTCCCGTCCATGAGCGCCGCCACATCCTCCGCACTGGTGGCATCGCCGCACATCAGCCTGTGCCTGCCCACCGTCCAGATATCGCCCCGCTCCACGAACGCCGCTTTCTCCAGGGCGGCGGAAAGGTCGAAGCCATCATCCTTCACATCTTTTTTCCCGTCTCCGGCAAAAAGGTCCGCAATCTCATCCTCGCCGAAGCCCGTCAGGGATACATCAAAATCCGCACCCTGCAAACTTTCTATCTCGATGCGGAGCAGCTCCTCATCCCATCCCGCGTCCAGTGCCATGCGGTTATCCGCCAGAATGTAGGCTTTCTTCTGCGCCTCCGTCAGATAATCCACAAACACACACGGGACTTCCTCAATCCCTTCCTCCTTCGCGGCGGCAATCCTGCCATGCCCCGCAATAACATTGAATTCCCGGTCGATGATGACTGGGTTGATGAAGCCGAACTCCCGCAGGGACGAGCGGAGCTTCATGAGCTGCTCCGGCGAGTGCGTCCTTGCGTTATTCACATACGGCACCAGCTCCCCTAAAGGGATGAGCTGCATCTCGGTTGTCGTCTTACCCATTTTTCCTCTACACTCCTTTCCTTGCCCGGAGCAGCCGCTCCATCACATCGTCCTGCGGCGTGTTCCCCTGGAACTCCACCGAGCAGTTCTCCTTCACGATCTGGTATATCTGCATCCAGCAGTAATTGGTCTGCTTCATGTAGGACTGGCTCATGGTGACATAAGGGGAGGCGATAGCGGCTCCCGTAGTCGGGTGCTTCGCCAGGAACCCCGTGGAGGAAACAATCTCCTCGCACTGAATCCACCGGGACACGCTCATGGCGTACTGCTCCACCATCTGCACCGTGACCAGCTTTTCACAGCCCCTCGCTTTCAGCCACGCATAGGTTTCGTTGTACACTTCCTCCGCCACCAGCTCCCGCCCGCTTTTCTGCGGGGATTTGAGGAAGTCCTTCACGGGCGGCACATCCATGCCCTCCAGTTCGGCAGGCTCCATCATGACCGCCGCCGCTTTCCCCTCGCTGATCTTCTCCGTGAGCGCCTTCGGCTTGCGCCCCGCCCCCGGCCTTGCGCCGCCGCGGCGGCTGCCGTCCTTCGCCACTGCCATCACCCCCGTCCGTTTGATTTTGTTTGAAAAACGCTGCGGAAATCAAACGCCGCGGCGCCGTAAAAAGCACCGCAAAACAAGGTAAAATCCCATATTTGAAAACCGGGGTAATCCCCCGTTTGATTTCCGGTTTTTGTGCGTGTGACCCCGCGCCCGTTCCCCGGCGGGTTCCTTGTAGAGATTTCACCCGCCCCTGGGGGCTGGCAGAAATCCCTACAAGGAACCCACACATGATAATTTAATGCTTATGCCATCTGTCGCCGCGCTCCGCATGAATCCTGGCATGGCAGGACTGGCACAGTGACACAAGGTTTCCCTCATCGTGCGTCCCGCCCTCTGCCAACGGCAGCTTGTGGTGTACTTCCTCAACGGGACGCAGCACACCCTTCTTATAGCACTCCTCACAGAACGGATGCTTTGAAGCATAACGGTCACGGATGCGTTTCCACGCTCTGCCGTACCTACGGCGTACAGCCGGGTCACGGTCGTACTTCTCGTAGCGGCGGTTTTCCTGTTTCTCATGTTCCTCACAGAACCGTCCCTCTGTCAGCTTCGGACAGCCGGGGAAAGAACACGGCCTCTTCGGTTTCCTTGGCATTGCTCTCACCTCCTCGTGGCATAAAGAAAGCCCCCGCAGGAAAATTTCCCACGAAGGCCGTCTGCCTTTATGCAGTTTTCGATGATAACAGTGTACCACGTCCAAAATGGAAAATCGTCCGCGATTTTGGACATCAGCTTTTCCCGTACAGCAGCGTGACCAGTTTCTGCAGGGCGCGGTTCTTTTTCTTGTATGCGGATGTCCTCTCGATGTGGAAACGGTCGCAGATGTCGTAAATCGAATCCGTCTGCCTCTCCTCATCGGAATAAAAGGTTTCCAGCACATACCGCTCATCCTCTGAAAGCTCCTCCCATGCCGGGAGGAACCATGCCATATATTCCACCGCCTGCCGGTAACGCTCCTTTAAAACATCGATCTCCTCAATGCCCTTTATCATCCTGTCCTCCACAGCATGGGGATTGCGGGTATGCGGCATCCCGTCCGGCTGCGGGCTACTGACGCCTCCCATTTTCTCATATGCCGCCTTAATCTCATCATCCGTGTGTTCGATGATGAACTTCATGCTGCCGTAATCCTTCAGTGCGTCCACCGCCGCCGACCTCTTGTCAAGGTACTTCCAGATAATGCTCATAAGCCATGCCTCCAATCAAAATAGATTTGCTTCCCCCGGATTTTCAAAGATTGTCACTGGTTTCCATGGATTGTCTCAGATTTGCTTTTTTGACTGGCGGCATTTTGCTTACAGCTTTAAGTCTGCCTTCACCGCATCGATCAGTGCGGCCTGCGTGGTGTCTTTCTCAGATAACGCCTTCATGATCCGCTCGTCTATGGTGCCTTGGGTGATGATATGCTGCACCACCACGGTTTCCGATTCCTGCCCCTGCCGCCACAGCCTCGCTACCGTCTGCTGGTATAATTCCAGCGACCAGGTAAGCCCAAACCACACCAGCGTGTTCCCACCCGCCTGCAGGTTCAGCCCGTGTCCGGCGGATGCCGGATGGATTAATGCCACCGGGATTTCCCCGGCGTTCCATTTTCGGATGCTGCCGTCGGTGTCCAGCCGGGAACAGGGGATTTTCAGTTTCTGGAGCCGCTCCGTGATGCGTTCCAGGTCATGCCGGAACCAGTATGCCACTAATACCGGCTTGCCGTTCGCCGCCTCGATGATGTCCTCCAGCGCGTCCAGCTTCCTCTCATGAATTGCTATTGCTTCCCCGGTGTCTGTATAAATTGCACCGTTCGCCATCTGCGACAGTTTTCCAGAGAGGGAGGCAGCATTGGCGGCTGTGATGTCCCCATCCGGCAACTGCAGGACGAGGTCCTTTTTCAAATCCGCATAGTGCGAATCCTCCTTCTCGGAGAGATACACCGTGTATCTGGAATTAATCAGCTCCGGCATCTGCAGGTGGTCAGTGGACTTCATGGAAATGGTGATGTCCGATATCCTGTTATAAATCTGCTGCTCCGCCCCAGGCAGTGGCTTGTAGGAGAACACCACCTGCCCGTTCTGCTTATCCGGCCGGAAGTAGGAGGTGCGGTACTGCCCGATGAACCTCCCAAGCCGCTCACCCATGTCTAGCAGCCGGAACTCCGCCCACAAGTCCATCAGGCCGTTGCTGCTCGGCGTGCCGGTCAGCCCCACGATACGTTTCACTTTCGGCCGGACCTTCATCAGCGCCTTGAACCGCTTTGTCTGGTGGTTCTTGAAGGAGGACAGCTCATCGACCACCACCATGTCAAAGTCAAAGGGGATTCCGCTCTCCGTAATCAGCCACTGCACATTCTCACGGTTGATCAGATAAATGTCAGCCTGCCTCCGGAGTGCCGCAAGCCGCTCCGCCGCCGTTCCGACCGCCACGCTGTATTTCATCCCTGCGAGATGATCCCATTTTTCAATTTCTGCCGGCCAACTGAAAGACGCTACCCTGATCGGGGCTATCACAAGCACCCGGTGGATTTCAAAGCTGTCAAACATCAGGTCGTTGACTGCCGTCAGCGTTATTCCTGTCTTGCCCTTAACCCAAGCCCATGTCCAACAGGACAGCCGCCATCGGATGGTCTTTGATATATTCGATTGCAAAACTCTGATAACTGTGTGGCACGAACTTCATCAGGCATCACCTCCTTCTGCATCCAATTTTTCAAGTTCTCTTATGAACCAGCTAAATTCTGTATGAAACTTTGCATGATCACTTTGAGATTCAAATACTCTTAAATTTTCCGGCTTATTGTTACGCCTATTGCCGTCAATATGATGAACAACCTCTCCTGGCAGTAACGCCCTGCCAAGAATCTGCTCTGCAACAATACGGTGTTCATGCCTGCCGTAAAGTTTGGTATAAGTTTTCCCTTCACCCGTGTTCAAACGGGATTTTCTTAATTTTTCTCTGACCTCTGCGGTCATTCTCGTTTTATTTACCACTTTGTTTATTCTTGTAAATGTGGCTGCAATATTGGTAAAATCCTTCAGTGCCGCATAGCCGTCTGGATTTTTGGATTTACTGCTGAAATCCGCTAAACACTGCCTGCAACAGAAATGATGTTTCTTACCCTTTAGTGAAGCTGATTCCCTCAAAAACTCCTTCCCACACCAGTCACACTGAATTTTTAATTTCATCAATCATCCCTCCGATCTGCGACTTATCATCCAACACATACACCTTGAATCCCAACTGCCGAAGCTGCCGGTGCCTTGCCTGCTGTAGCGGGCGGGGCTTCTTTCCGGGAGCCTTGACCTCCACGAATGCCATTTTCCCATCCGGGAGAAGTGCTATCCTGTCAGGCACCCCATCAAAACCGGGCGATGTGAACTTAACTGCCAAGCCCCCGGCGGCCTTGACCGCCGCCCTGAATTTCTGCTCTATGGTCTTCTCTCTCATGCAAATGCCTCCAATCCCTTATTTTTCAAGCGTTCCAGGCTTTCGGGTGACGGTCGTTGACACTCGTGCCTTAAAGTCCTCTATAAGTGATTTTTTACTGAAAAAACTGCCCTAAAGGGGGTTTATACTGCGACCGTCAACGACTGTCACCCTTGGGCCTCTCCGTCCGTAAAATCAGCGGCTTTCAGCCGTATCCCGATAATATACGCGCCGTCCTTCTTTTTCTGCTTTTTGAACCCTGCCGTTTCCAGCGCATTATAAAAATCGGCCGTGCTTCTGGTATACTCGCCTGTCTGCATACAGTAGGTGCGGTATTCCTTGTACATCTCCCCGGACTTTGCCATGCCGCCTTTCTCAACTTCGCAGCACTCATGCATGAAATGCCCAAGCCAGTCGTTGTCCTCACGGTAGGATTGAATTGCCTCCTCCACACAGGCAGGGGAAGGGATATGGAAGTTCCGGCTGATTGCCTTTTTCGCACCCTCAATGATCCACGCCATGACTGCCGGGGCTGCCTCCGAAACCAGATAATCCGCATAGTTCTTCACATCCCCTGCGCCCTCGATCTTGGCATGGAAAGGGATAACGATTAAACGCCGCCATGTCCCAGGGTCATTCGCACCCACCCTCGGCAGGTGGTTCGTGTACAGCACAAGGGTATGGCTCGGCGTGAAAGAAAACGGGTCTTTGTACTTCTTTTCCGCAAAAATCTCATCCGTGGAACACATCTGTTTTACCACAGAGGTGTTCAGCCGCATCCCTTCTTCCAGTTCCGCAGCGATAATCAGCCGCTTGCCCTTGGCCTCGGCAAGCTCCGGCTTCACGTTCCGCTTGCACCCAACAGTGAGGGTGTCAGCGGACATATTCCCGCTGTAGGTGCCAAGCACACGGGCTATGGTGTTCCAAAAGGTGGACTTCCCGTTCCGCCCCTCCCCGTAGGCAATGATGAGCGATTCCAGATAGACACGCCCCACCGCCGCCATACCCACGATCTGCTGCACATAATCAATCAGCTCCGTGTCACCACAGAAAATAGTGTCCAAAGAATCCAGCCACAGTTTCTCCCCTTTCTCTCCGGGAGCTGCCGCCGTGATTTTGGTGATATAGTCCTCCGGACTGTGGTCTCGTTTCCCCTCCAGACCATCCGGAAGATAATAGGTGCCGTCCGGCGTGTTCAGAAGGAACCCGTCTTTGTCAAGGTCGGACACGCTGATCTCCAGCATCGGCTTCGCCGCCTGCAGGGCCGACACCACATATTTCATGTCCCGCCGCTTCATCACGAACGCCTTATACGCCTGGGCGGACATATACGCAAGGTAGGCGTCCATCTGCCCGCCGCTGATCTTCTTTTCTAGCGACCTGCCGCCGGAGGTGATGGCATCTTCCGAAATGCCGGTATCCATAAGCGCCTGCTTCGTCCGGGTGATTTCATCCTTGGCATCCGCAAGCTGCAGGTCGAGGAACTCCTCCGCCGCGCCCACTGCCTGCTGCTTGGACTCCACCCAATACTGCCCGCAGAACCGTAGGTAATCCGTGGCCGCCGTGTAGCGCAGCTCCACCCCGTACTCCCTGGTCAACACCTTCGCCTGCCCGATGTCCGAATAATCCCCCGGCTTTAAAGATTCCCGTCCGAACTCGTCATTGTAGGCATCCGGAGCCACATACCCTTCCTGCCCCTGCACCTTTTCCGCAAACCGGCAGGCGCTCTGCCAGATCATGGCAAGCTCTGCATCCTCCAAAGGCGGATTGCACTTTGCCGCCTCCTCTATGAAAATCTCATGCGCCCGCTCCGTCGCGCCGTACCGCTTCACCACGCGCCCCGCAAAATGGGACATGGTGGCATTCCGCTGCCCCTGCGGTATCTCCCTGCCGCCCTGGGGCTTCACGATGCAGTCAATGGTGATCTCGCCCTCGTGCCACAGGATTGTCTCTGCCGGATGACCAAAGATGAACCGGGCGGAATCCAGCGCCTTGGCATCGAAAAACGAAAACTTCTGCTGTATGGCTTTTTTTAGGGCGGCGCATACCTCCCCGTCTGAAATGGGATCGTGGGGAAAGTACACATGGAACCTCGGCCTTGCGGACTTTCCGTCCTTCGGCTTCATGTGGTTGCGGCTCGTCACCACGGCAAACGCCACATCCCTCCCAAGTTTCTCCTCCAAATCCTCTGGATGAATCCAGTCCGCCGGATTGTCAGAATGGCTGTTGTCGCAGTCCATCACATCCACATCGCAGGAAAGGAAATTGTCATTGCTCCTGCGGCAGTTCTTAAATTCCGCACACACATGGTCGAAAGCCATGATTTCCATGCAGTCGTCCTCGTTATCCACCACCCGCTTATTGGGGTACAGGCTGTTCTTTGCGTTCCCTCTGCAGTTCGCCGTATAAAATGTCATTTTCAAGATAGATCAACCTCCTCGCAGTTTTCTGTGAAATAGCGGACTGGCATTCCTCGCTTTTCCGCCTTTTCAATCTCCGCCGCCATCCCCGTGGATACCGTTTTCCCGAATACCCACAACTGCTCACACTTCCCCAGAAGCACCATCCCCATGAACATCCCGATTGCCCGCTCCGAGGGTTTCCCATCATCCAGAAACTGCGGGAACAAAAGGTGCGGCGCAAACGGGATCGCGCCGTTCTTCACCGCAAACCGGCTGTACCGCCTCGCCCTCTGCGTGTTTCCCTCCGTGTCCCCGGCAAACGGGGAGCATATATAGACCAGCGGCCGGTACGCCCGCTTCGCCGCTTTTTCTTCCTTCCTGATGCCCGATAACGCCGCATGGCTTGTCGGGTCGCTGTATCCCTCACTGTTGTATCTGCTGATTCCCATGAACCATACCTCCATTCCGCCCGCATTCTTCCCGGACTGTGTCCGCAGGCTTGTAAAACGGGCAGTCCCTCCCGCCAAAGTCATTGTCCTTTAAGCAGGTGCAGACGCCGCCCCTGTTTGCGAAACAGTCGCCGTGCGCCCTGCACCCCTGCATTGCCGCCCTGCTCATCCCTTACCGCCTCCTGAAATTAGTCTGATATTATTCTCCATCCTCCTGCGGAGAATCTCCGTCTTGTTGAACTGCGCCCTCCAGTGTCTCCACTCCGGGGAATCCGCAGGAAACCCCTCTGCCATCTCTCTGTACATATCACACAGAGCCTTATATCCGTCCGCCATCCGCCGCAGTTCCGAGAGCAGCCCTGCCCTTGTTTCATCCGTACAGTACCGGTTGATGAGCTTTGCCGCTTTCCGCATCGCCGGCACCTTGTAGGGGAAGAACGCCTCAATGTTCAATTCCATATACCCCGTGTTGTATTCAATCCGCAGCCGTTCCATCATGCCACCTCAGTCTTTCTGGTAAAATTCACACTCATAGCCATCGGCACGGAGCAGCAGCCCCTCTGCCCAGGGCGGCGTCCTGCCCATCTGTTCACAGACAGCGGAAAGCGACATCCTCCTGTCTGCCTCGATAATAATTTCATCGTGTACATGAGCGACAATGGAGCAATTCTTCAATGTCTGCATGGCATAGCAGAGGATATCACGGGCGGTCGCCTGCACAATGTTCTCCACAAACTTCGGGCCGTAGCTTTCCAGCCGCTCCCATTTCTTTGTGCCGCCCACTCCCATGTAGGTGACGGACTCCCCGCCAAACTGGTTCTCCCCGATCCTCGGCTTCACATAGGCAAGCCTCCTGCCGGAGAAAAGCGTGATGAACAGCATCCCGCTCTGGCAGGTGAAGCGGATGCCGTGTGTCTCTGTCGGCATCTTCTTTTTGACGCATTCCTTCACGGCACGGTCAACCGCCCACCAGAATTCCGTAATGCTCGGATTGGAATCCCGCCATGCCGAAACAAGCGGCTGCAGCTCTTCCTCGGAAAGTCCCATCTCCAGCGCGCCCATGGATTTCAGTGCGCCCACTGATCCGCCGTAGCCAAGAGCCAGCTCCGCTATCTTCCCTTTCTGCCGCAGATGCCCGTTCACCCCGTGCTTCTCCACCGGCACATGGAACATCTGGCTTGCCGAAGCACAGTAAATGTCACCGCCGCCCTCAAACACCTTCATCCGCCACCGTTCCCCGGCGATCCATGCAATCACCCTCGCCTCGATTGCGGAAAAGTCCGCCACGATAAATTTCCTGCCGCCCTGCGGGACGAAAGCCGTGCGGATGAGCTGCGAGAGCGTATCCGGGATATCCTCATAGAGCATGGCAAGGGCATCAAAATCCCCTGCCTTTACAAGCTCCCGTGCCTGCGCCAGATCGGGGATATGGTTCTGGGGCAGATTTTGAAGCTGGATAATACGCCCGCTATATCTGCCGGTCCTGTTGGCCCCGTAGAATTGGAACATCCCATGCGCCCGTCCGTCTGCACACACCGCATTCTCCATTGCCTGGTATTTCTTCACAGAGGATTTGGCAAGCTGCTGCCGCAGGGAAAGCGCCTCACCCAACGGCTCCGGCGCAGTCTTCAGCAGTTCCGCCACCGCCTTTTTATCAAGGGAGTCTGTCTCCATCCCGTTCTCCGCAAGCCACTGCTTCATCTGCTGCACGGAGTTTGGATTCTCCAGTTCCGTCAGTTCCTTCATTGCCGCCGACAGCTCCGCCCTGGAACGTCCGTCCATGGCAATCGCCTGTGCGACCATCTCCATGTCCACGCCGATTCCCCGGTCGTTGATCTCCTGGTCCTGCCAGTATTCCTCCCACACAGAACCCGGCACAGGGAATTTGGAAAGCCTCTGCTGTATCTGCATCTCCGCCTCCACATCGCGGAGGTTGTATGCCTTGAACCGCTCCCATTTTTCACGGTCATGTTCCGGCAGGTTCCGTGTCCGGCCGCCATTTGCTTTGGTGGGTCTGCAGGGGACGCAGAAATACCGGATCAGGTCTTTCCCCTCGGTCAGCTTCTGCTTTTCCAGCCCAAGCACCGCGCCCACGTTTTCCAAAGACAGCGGAAGACCGAGGGTGGCAGACCAGACCATGGAGCATTTCCACGATTCCGGCTCCAGCCATTCCCCAAGATAATTTGATAAACACACCCTCTCGAACATGGCGTTAAATGCCCACTTGGAGACGGAATCATCTGAAAGAGCCGCTACAATCTCCGCAGGGATTTTCTCCCCACAGGCAGCATCAACCACCTCCACATCTCCGCCATCCACCGAATATCCGAACAGCAGGATTTCAAAATCCGATGAGGAAGCATATTTATAAACGCCGCACTTATTTAAATCTACATCGGAATATGTCTCTATGTCGATTGACAAAGTCCTCAATCACACCATCTCCTTTCACTGCCTTAAGGGCGGCAGGGAAAAGGCTGATGCCCAATCCCCGCCACCCGGCAGTGTATTCCCGCTTTTGCTTAAGACAGGAAATCCTCCTCGTCCCCGTCCTCATCCGCAAAATCATCCTCCGCACGAGACTTCCCGCCAAGCGGCTCCCCGTCACGGATTTTCTGTAAGTTGTTCAGCCCGCAGGCGATACCCTTATTCCCATTGGAATTAAAAGCATAGAAATTGATGCTCGCCCTGCCATACACGCCGCTGTAGACCTCCGATGTGTCAATAATCGGCTGTCTGTCCGCATCCACGATTCCCGGTGCCGTGGTGCTGTTGGCGTTGACGAAATAGGAATCCGCATACGCCTCATCATCCGGACGCTCCGTGTCCCCGTCACGCAGCGGCGTCTTCAGCACGGAAAGCGCAGGGACGCTCCTGCCGTTCCCCTTCAGCTTCGCTTCGCCCTCGCGGTAGGCTGCCTCAATCGCCGCCTCGATCTTGGCGATAGTTTTCTTATCAGACTTGGGGATGATCAATGAAACAGAATATTTCGCATCTCCGCCATTAATTGATTTTGGAGTCCATACATTTGCATAACTCCACCGGGTATTCGGCCCGGTAATCACCTTAGTCGGGTTATTTACATTGTTTGCCATATGATTGCCTCCTTTAATTTTCCTTGAAATCTTCCTGCGCCGTGTTCATCGGTGACCGCTTGTCGCTCTCAAGCACAAGCACGGGTTTTCCCTGCGGCTTCTCCACAAGTCCCTTCAAGACCTCTGCGAACTTCTTTTTGCCTAACAGCTTCTCCATGGCAGTGATGCCTAAGAGCTTCGGCTCATACGGGTCGAAGCCCGCCTTCTTCACGGTATCCGCCACGGCTGCCTCATCTGTATACTTCCTGTTTGACCTTCCGGCCACCACCTTGAACCCATCGTACTTCACGCCGGAGAGCGCCTGCTGCAATGCGAACTCCTTCACATCCGCTGCCCATGCCGCAAGCTCATCCGCTTTCACGAGGATTGCCGCGATCTCGTCATCCTCCAGCGTGGCGGGCATCTCGAAGTCATATTTGGCAAGTTCCAGGTTATACTCTGCCCGTTTCCTGCAGACCGCCTTCGCCTTACAGAATTTACAGTGTTCCCCTGCGCAGAACTCGCCCTCCCCGGCATAGGCCAGCTTTGCCTTTTCCGAAAGCTCGCCCTCCGCCCACTGGAGAAGGTCATTCTTTTCCATGGCATACTCACTGACATTCTCCCGGCGCGGCTGGTAGATCGCCATGCGGACTGCGTCAATGTCATAGATGCCGTCAAACAGCTCCAGCGCGCCCAAGGCATACAGCATCATCTGCGGATTCCCGTCTGCGGAAACCTCCACGCCCTTGCCGTGCTTGTAGTCGATGATATACAGTGTCCCGTCCGCGATGATCACGCAGTCACCGGTGCCGAAACCCTCCTCCACGAACCGGGAGAAATCCAGCCGCTGCTCAATCAGCACCACCGGGTCTTTGCAGGATTTCTTTGCCTCCTCCACCAATCCGAGGACATACTCTGCATAGCCGCAGGCGCATTCCTCCATCTCCTCGTCGTAGAAAGAAAGCCCTGCAGTCGGGTCTTCCGTTTCCATCCCTAACGCCAGCTTTAATTTGTGTTCGCACAGGCTGTGGGCGTCCGTACCTTGTTGCGCGTATTCGCTGCCCGTGTCCTCATAATTTTCACAGAGTCTTGCCGACGGCGGGCAGGCAATCCACCGGTGGCTGGAGGATGCGGACAATAAAGCGTGTTTCCCCATCACAGCACCTCCGCATCCGCAAGCAGGGCAGGGTACTCCGCCGGATCGATCCCCGACAGCTTATCTGCGCCATGCTTTTTCAGAAGCTCCCGGACTTCCTCCGTGTGTCCGGCACGGGATTTCTCCGCCAGCACTGCGCGGACTTCCTCCAGCGTCAACTGTTTTTCTTCTTTCTTTGCCACAGGCTTCTCCTCTTTTTTCGCCGTATTCTTTACAGCCGTTTTCCCGGATTTTCCTGCTTTTTCCGGCTCCTTCGTGGTCGTCAGCTCTGCCTCCGCTGCCCCACTGTCCGCCACGGCATCCGCAACAGCCTGCAGGCTGTCCGCAAGGGTGCGCAGATCCCCTATGACATCAAGCAGTAATTTCACTTTGCCCATGTACAGTTCCTCCTTCCATGACTTCACTGATTGCCAGCTCCCGGACGGAATCGCCCGGCACGATGATGGTCAGCCGCTGCTTCTCCCCAAGGAGGAAGCGCACGAGGCGCTCCCTCACGGAAACACTGCGGCAGGCCACGATTCCGCCATTCACCGGTTTTTTGGAAACACTGATCCGTAATGTGTGTTTCATGCATCTGCCCCTTTCCGAAGGACTGAGTTTTTGCGTCCCTCACTATACGGAGATTTCGGGGCTGTTTTGGGGACCCATGTCAGAAATTTTTTCTGAAAAATTTTCTCGCCGCTTCAATGGACTTTTTCACAGCCTTATGGTCCACCCCTTCCATCCGGGCGATCTCCCGCAGCGTCTTCCCCTCCGCATACAGCAGGAGGCGCCTCCTCTGGACATCCGGTATTTCAGCCATGACCTCCGCAATACGCCGTGCATCCTCTTCCTGCTCCAGCGCAGTTTCCGGCGTTTTCCTGTCAGAATACTCTGCGCCCTCATATTCCACTGCATCCAGCGAATAACAGTGATAGCGTTCCTTACGGGAAAGGTTGTCCTCTATGCGCCGGGACTCTACAATGACGGCACCGACAGATTCCTCTACCTCGACTTCCGACACCGCCCCATCCGCAAATTCATATTTTATTTTCAATTTGTTTTCCCTCCAGTCTTGAAATTTTTTTGAAAATCCAAGACTGGAGGGGCGGCGCACGGATTTGGCAGTACGCCGGATACCGTTTTTTCCCGGCAGCAGAAAAGCGCACCCGCCACAGGGCAGATGCGCTTTTTCTGAAAATAAAAACAGATTTTAGGATATGGACAGGCATTAAAGGGAAACGTGTCGAACAGAAAAATACCGCAGTCCCCTGGAGGACTGCGGCATCCGCTGGAAAAAACTGTATTCTGATATTTGCAGACGGACAGCCCGTCCATGCCCCTGCTGCGTCCATGGCATCCCCTTTCCAGGAACACAGCAGCATACGGCTCCGGCATTCCCCCTGACAGCTTGTCAATGGGGGAAATTATAGAATATGCAAAGGTAGACCAAGTGTAGGGAAAAGGTAGAAACGGTGTAGGAAAACGCAAGTTACGACAATGCCGGAATGGGGAATGGCATATAGAATCTGATTTTACATGAATTTATCAAAACCGCCCGAAAAATGGGCAAAAAAATAACAGCAGCCTGAGTCCTCAAGCCACTGCTATGTATTTTTATGTTCCCTGTCCAGCTCGAAACAGTACCCGACCTCCCTCTCGCACCGGATCGTGAATGCGGCATCCGGGAGGGCCGCATTCAGCTTATCCCGCAGGTTCCGGATATGGCACTTTATGGTGTTGCTTTCATTGCCGAGCGCATCCCCGCCCCATATTTTCTGGTATATCTGGCTGTAAGTGAGGACGTGTCCCTGGTTCACCACCAGCAGGTAGAAAAGGTCATACTCCTTCACTGTGAGGCTGATCTCCTTCCGGCCGCGGTATATCTTCCTGCGGTTCGGGTAAATCTCCAGCCCCGGTACTGACAGAACCGAATCCTCATTTAGCTGCTGGTAGTCAAAGTCGGGGTGGCGTTTCAGGACATCCATCACCTCATCAAACGCGGGGGAATCCTGCTCGCCAAATTCAATCATCAATATGCGTCCGATGCCATCACCTTCTTTCAAAATTTATGTTTCTACGCCCTTGCGTCAAAACCACTCTGATTCTCTATCCCGGAAACACCGGTCTTTATCTCCTGCCTTGACGGTTTCAAACCTCTTTCCCACAATGAGAACAGTATTTGCCATTTGACAATCGTAATTTTCCACAGTGCGGACACCTGTTGCTGAATACCCTATAAATATTGCAGCCACAATTAATCAAAAGAAAAATAAACGCTATGTAGCTTTCTACCACAATGTCATAGTTTTTATCAAATATTTTTATTCCCATGATGCCCATAGCAATAAATAAAATAATATATGATATAACTAATCCCCAGCTCACAGCCTTTTGCATTTATAACACCTCTCCAATTTTTCAATCTGGCTATCCATGTTTTTCATTACTCCTACCCGTCAAAAATAGAAAGCCCCTGCCACTGAATTGTATGGAACAGCACTATCACCTACGCCCTCGCATCAAAACCGCCCTGTCCTCCGTCCCGTTTATCTCCTGCCTCGCCGCATGGTACGCATCATAGTAGGCGGCTTTCAATGCACCATGCACCTCCGTCTCCGCCCTTGACTCTTTCTCATGCCAGCCCACGCCTGCGGTATAGGTCAGTATCTCGTCACCATTCCCGTCATACACATGGACTCCGCCGCCAGACTGGAACCTCGCCTCATACGGCTCTCCGAACAGGAGGCACAGCCACCGCTCGTCAGCCTCCCTGATCTCCTTCATGTCCGCCATCCTCTGGCTGACCTTCCCCATCAGGGTCGCCCTGTCCGGCGCGACTTTGGCAACCTCGCTTTTCCGCAGGGCGAGGAACTGATTCCCCATATAGACATTCTGCGCCGCATCCTCTTTGGCAAGTTCCGTTATCTTCTCCCGGAGGGAATTCGTCAGCTTCCAGCCTTTTTTGGATGATGCCTTTGATGCTGCCGGATGTATGCTCTTAATTCCCGTTATCTCCATATCAAAATTGTCCTTTCTGCGGAAAGCCGCCCCTGCTCCCCGAATTTACCTATCTGCCGGAAAACCGGGGATACCTGCCATGATCTGCGGTTTATTTGGAATAGGAATATTGAATTATTTCTTATTCATGAAATCCCAATATGCCTGCATACTGTACTGGTAATATGCCGCAGCCTTTTTCTGGCTCAGGAGTTTCATATCGCTTATCTGCTTTTGGAACATATCCATGAAATTTGTTCTGTCGTGCAGTCCCATCATTCCTGTTTCCGGCGGAAGCGATGTAAGCCCTCCGTTCTTATCCACACCCATATAAGATTCCAGCGCCGTCATTTCCACCAGTGACGCATTCCGGGGATTTATCTTGTTGATATGTATGGTCTGCTCGAATTCGTTCCCATTCTCATCAACACCTTTTGCAATCACAGTCGGGTCATCTTCCGTTGAGCCTTCTGCATACTTGATGTAAAAAGACAGCCCCGTTCCATTCCCGCCGGAATACAGCATATCGTCTGTTTTCATGTAAACAATGGATGTATGTGGTTTTGCGCTCGCCGCATTGCTCACCTGCTCTGCAAAACTCTTTCCTGCCGCACTCTGCTGCGTCCTTTTTGTTGTATATCCTGCCGCCTGATAGCCTGTCGCTCCAATTCCGTTAATACCCATTTTTCAAGTCCTCCATTGTCATCAATTTTTTATTATTGTGGCTCTTCTGTCGGTCAGAGCCGCACCTGCTCCCTTATAATAAGTCCGAGCAATCTATTGCAAAACGCATTTCCCTAACTTCCTTTGTCCCTAATTCCCATAACCAACACCTCCCTCCGCTGAATATACGATTCAACCCTCAAAAAAGTTTCATGCCCCCTCGCAATAAGTCCGGGCATTCCGCAGGGGCAGAGTTTTATGCGCCCCTGCGGAATCGGGTGTAATCTTTATATTTATTGGTGCCTGACCACTGTATCAGATTTTCACATCCAGCCCTTCCGCTGTGCCGGATTTCCCGGACACCATTGATGTGATGCTCTCGTCAGCAAAAATCTCATCCAGTACATCTGACGGGATTGGTTGCCCATGTGTCCATCCGGGTACTTTTTCCTTAACCGCACTGGTCACTGCATGAGCAAGGTCTAAATGAAGCTGGCTAAGCGTCCATGTTGCCGGGGAACGGTCACTTGGTTTCAGCGTTTTCACATAAGAATGTATCTTGTCATAATACGCATCTGTTTCAGCGGCATTATCTCCGGACATCCCGCCGTATTTGTAAAATTCCTTTTTCACATCCTCAAGGACGTGCTGTTTCATTTCATCCGATACGTTAATAATCCTTTTCCAGTCCGTCCTGCCCGTTATCCTCATGCCCTCAACGCCATAAGAATTTTTCCTGCGCCCGGAGAGCAAATCAGCAATAGCCTTCTCATTCCCCTTGCTTACATTGCCGGGTGTCCCCGTAAACGGAAGATTCCCATTTGTCCCTTTTCTAAAAAGCTGCCAGATTCCCTGATTGTTGTTTCCTATACGCATCATAAATCCCTCCCCCGCTATATGGTTAAATCCAACTGTGCGCCCTTACCTTCTTCCTGAGCCTTCACAGGCTGGCTTGATCCTGCCTTTATCTGTTCCATCAGTTTTTCCACAGATTCCGCCTTTGCCAGTTTCTTCTCTTTCATGGCTTCTTCCTCTTTCTTCTTTGCACGTTTTTCCGCTATCTGCTTCTGCACTTTCTCCTTATAGACCGTTCCGGGGTTCTCCATCGTGTCCCTACTCCTGCCGACCATCCAGTAGGACACTTTCCCATTCTTGTCAATAAGTGCGCCCGCACTGAGTATCTCGTCATTGTTCTCCCTTGCGAACTTTTCTATCCGTTCCGAATTGCCGGACATTTCCGCAAAGACTTTCTCGTATTTTGCCGCCGCTGCCGGGTCTGACGCCATCTTCTCCACAATGCCGGGAGAAACCGCTATGTTATTGTAGCCCCGGCTTCCAAGCATATAGGCATCTTCCTGTTTCCCATTCTTAAAGTCCGCCACGGTTATGTTCACATCCGGGTATTTCTCTTTCAGGCTGTTTAAGTAATTCTGCGAATCCCCGTTAAGCCCGCTACTCCCACTCGTCCTGTCTGCCGCATAAGCATTTGTGTAATCTGTCACTCCTGAAATTGCCATAATCATCCTCCTCCTGAATATTTTATTTGCTTATCTAACGGCGGCCCTCTGTCATTCGGAGCCGCCCATGCCCCCTTATGGTAAGTCCGGGCATATCCCCTTTACTTCAAAATGCCCGATGCCTCATAAGCCGCAGCAGAAACCGCCTTTTTGGTTATGCTGCTCTTGTAATATCTCTCGCCCGCCTCCTGCTCCATCAGCCTGCGTTTTAGGGCGGCTTCCTCATTCAGACGGGCATATTCCTCACGCCTTTTCTTCTTTGCCGCCTGCTCTGCCTCAAACTGCCGCATCTCTTCCTCTGTCGGGCCAGTAATGTTACCGCCGTGGCTCGAAGCCCGGAAACGTGCAATTTCCCCATTCTCATCTAAAACAATCAGGTGGGAGCATATCCTGCCGGGTACTTGGTTGGCAGCAATGAAGCCCTCTACTTTCGCCATTACCTGTTGTGTCAGCGCCGGATCATTTTTCATCTTTTCCTCCAGTTCCGGCGGCACAACGATTGATTTCTGCCCCGCAATCGAGTGGAGCCTTGACTGCACCCCGGCTGAATCCATAGCGGGATTTGCCCCATTAGGCTTCCAGTTCACGGCAGATTCATCAACATCATTCTGGAAAAACTTTTCAAAAGGGAAATCATTTCTTTCCCATACCCCCTGCGGAATGTTTGACGCATCCATCACATGGTAATATGCCCCCGGGAACCTCGTCTGCCACATATCCTTGAAACTCATCCCCGCCGCTGTTCCTTTCTCCGCCGCCTTTGCCTCTGCAAGTTCCGCAAAGCTCACACCCTCGCCTTTTTCTGCCGCCGCATTCTTCCGATACTGTTCTGCCAAATAGCGTCCTCCAAAATTACCTGTCACTCCAAAGTCCATCTTCCTCTCTCCTTTCATTTTTCATCATCACGGACAGGATGAATACCCTGCCTTTTACTTTGAAATCCATTGTCCCCTGATACTTCTCCGCTGTGCTTTTGATATTTGCAAGCCCTATCCCGTGGTTCTCCCTGTCCGCCTTATCCGTCATGGGGAATTCCTTCTGCGGTTTCCGCACCAGCCGCCCGTCAAAGCTGTTCTCCACTTTCAGGAAAAACAGCTCCCTCTTTTGGAAAGAACTGATGCGGATAAAAGCTGCGGCATCCAGCTCCTTCTCCTTCAGTTTCCGGCACGCCTCCATTGCGTTATCCAGCGCATTTCCCAAGATGATACCGATATCATAACTTTGTATAAACAGTTTTTTGGGGAACTGCAGCCCTCCGACATCCATCTGCAAGTCCGGCACCATGCGGGTGATCTCATGGTATTTCATGTTCAGCAGGGTATCCACCACTGTGTTCCCCGTCCTGAAACGGAACTCCAGTCTGTCCATAGTCTGGTTCAGTTCTTCCAGATACGCCTGCAGTTCCGGGTTTTCATCTGCGCCGCTCCCGGCGGAAAGCCGCTGGATGACGGAAAGGGTATTCTTCATGTCATGCTTCATTCCCCTTATGCCGGAATTGATGCGCTCCATCTCCTCCATGTGTTCCTGCAGGCTCTGCACCTGCTTTTCAAGTACGATCCGGCTGCTCCTTTCCCTGTTCCAGCAGACCATGTCCTGGAACAGCTTCACCCCATACAGGATGGAAAGAAGCGACAGGAACAGGATTGTTGGAAGTACAAAGAGCAATATTGGATACCTGTCATACAGAATCCTCGCCGCACCGTCCTCCACTGTGACCATGATGATACGCAACAGCACACAGAGCATCAGTCCCACGGCCGCCGGAGTAAGGATAAATAGAAGTTCCATCCTGCTGATGCCATGCTCTTTCTCACGGAAATCCCGTACAATCTTTTTCAGTGACAGATACAGAACCAGCGCAATGACCATGCACTCAATGATCCACTGGATGGCCAGCCCTACATTTACGGCAATACAGAATGCATCTTCCGTTGCAAGCCGCCCATTCCCGGCGAGCCAGTTCCACAGTCCAAGCAGTCCTTCTCCCAGCTCACCTAACAATATGGCTGTCACATAACGGCTGATATCCGCAACAGCCTGAAATGCAACTACAAGAAATACTGTAATCAAATGCAACGCTTTATAAAAACAAGCGGCAAGAACAGCCAGCACACACAATGCCAACAGCATCTTCCAGACTTCCACCCTGTAATCCCAACTTTTTGACGGAACAGCCCAGAACAAAGCCAGCCTGAACACTGCATACGAAGCCGCCACTGCCAGACCGCCCCATCTCCCGTCCTTTGTCCTGCTTTCCAGAAAGCTCCCATAAAAATATTGCAGGCAGTATCCCTGAAAGAAATAAAGGCACACGGAAAAAATGACATTCGCTGTTTCAAACACTGGACACACCCCCATTCTGCAAAAACCACATATAAGCCTTTACAAACCCGCCGTACTTCTTTTTGGTCAGATATACCTTATCGCCGTTTGTAAGGGTTATGCTCTCATTGTCATACTCCGTGATATGCGCCATGTTCACGATGTACGCCCGGTGGCAGCGGTAGAAATCCTCCCCAAGCTGCCCCTCCAGCTCATCCATAGAAGCATATATCTCTATGGCCTTATCCGCCCCGGCGGTGTGTATCTCCAGTTTCTTCGCCCTGCTCTCAACATACAGGATGTCAGACTGGTCAAGCGTAAGGTTCCTCGTCTTTAAGAAGATGCACTTCTTCTCCTTCTTTTTCTTCGCCTCCCATGCCGCCTTTTCCAGCACTTCCGCAAATTTCTTTTCATCCAGCGGCTTCAAAAGGTAGTGGAACGCATAGAGGTCAAGGGCGTCAAATACATATTCCTTGATGCCCGTAATAAATATGAGGACAGCGTCCTCCTGCCGCTCCCGCAGCTTCCTCGCCGCCTCAATGCCGTTCATGCCGTCCATCTGTATGTCAAGGAAAACAATGTCAAACCACTTCCCCGATGCAAGAAGCTCCTCTCCCGTGGCACAGGCTTCTATGTTGCTCCCCGGTTTCTGTCTTTCAATCAGGGCGCAGATATGCTCCCTGATCGCTTTTTCATCATCCACAACTGCTATATCCAATATCCATCACCTCAAATCCTGCATAGGCTTTCACTTATTATATCGGCAGAAAATTTCCGTTTTTCGGGCGGAGGGAACGAAACGACCACTTTTCGGGAACGAAAGGCAGAATCGTTTTGAAAAAATCCTAAATCACCCCTAAAGTTTTTCGCCTTTCATCCGACAGCACTTCCAATCATATAATCCGGCGGAAACGGCAGGCCGCCGCTTATGAGGTGAATCTCCCCATAGCGGCGATCTCTTTTGTATGGTTCCTTATATTCCTATGCTCACATACGTTTCTGATTATGTGCCGAACTGCCCGCATATGGAAGCAATGGATCAGTCAGGCGGAAACAGAAATCCTCCCTGTCTATCAGCCCAACCACTTTTCCACTGTCATACAGTTCAATCAGGAATCCGGCCATCTGCTGGCTTGTATGGTATGTCCCAAAAGACTTATCATAATCATATTCACTGACATTGTTCGCCACCATTCCAAACTCCGTCCTTGTTGCAGCGGGTGCCAGCACCTTCACCTTCATTTTTGCGCCTGCTTCCTCCAGTTCCCTTGCCAGACCTTCCGTAAATGCGCTGACATAAAACTTTGCCGCACAGTAAGTCACTGCCGTGGGAACAATGGTATAGCCCCCACAGGAGGATATATTGATAAGCTGTGTCCCTTCCACATCTTTGTAATCACGGACAAACAATGAGGACAGGAGCGTCAAAGCCTCTACGTTTAAATGCAGCATCTGCCCTATCTTCTTTAAGTCCTGTTTTGCCACGCTGTCATAATTTCCGAAACCTGCATTGTTAATCCATGCCTCAATTTCGTACTCCTTCAAACTGCTGTAAAGCTGATATACGTTTTCCGGCACAGATAGATCGGTGCTTCTGATGACAACATCCAAATCCGGATGTTTCCCTAAAATTTCCTGTTGCAGAATTTTCAGATTGTTTTCACGCCTCGCTATAATGACCAGATTCCTGCCCCGCTCTGCAAATGCCTTTGCCGCCTCGTACCCTATGCCGGAACTCGCCCCGGTAATAACTGTATATTTCCCCGTTTCCTGAACCATTTGAAAATCCTCCTTCGATTTGGTATAATCCATACCATACAATGTAGAGTAAACTCTATGTCAAGAGGATTGGAGCGATTTTTTTATGGAATATTCTATCGGTGAATTTTCAAAACTTACAAATCTTGGGATACATACCCTGCGCTACTATGAGCATGAAGGATTGATTATGCCAGAAAGAAATGCCAGCAACCGCCGCTGCTATTCTGACAAAGACCTTACATGGATCGAATTCATCAAACGCCTGAAAGATACGGGGATGCCCATTAAAGAAATAAAGCACTATGCCCAGCTCCGGGCAGACGGCGATCCCACCCTGTCCGAAAGGATGGAAATGCTGGTGCAGCACCGTCAGACACTGAATGAACAGATAGCATTGTTGCAGGAACATAAAGCAAAATTGGATGAGAAGATAGAATTTTACAAGAAAGAAATAGAGCGTGTAAATGACGGCTCTACATAAAACCTATAATGCCACTACTCCATCTCCCTGAACACGCCAGCCATTCCTCTCACAAAGCTCCACTGGCGCGGCATATAGGATTTCAGATTTTCCGTACTTTGCCGATATGCCTCATAAACCATCTGTGGTTTATCAAAATTTCCCATGATTGCGGAAGCGGCGCAATACCCGCTCTCCTTTTGTCCTGCGGATTGGAAACTGGTTTATTATTAAAGCAATCACAATGCCAATCGTAGTATCCAAAATCCGCGCAACCCCAAAAGCCAAAGTGTTTTCATCATTTCCATGCGTCACGGTAATACACAGGAAAACAACACACATGAGGAACGTTCCTCTTTCCATCTTTATCAAAACAGAAAACTTTATGATGGGAATAAGAAGCATCGATAGAAACAGGTAGCGCAACGCTTCATATGGAACACACCAGACATTCCTCTCAAAAAGTAAAACGAGCATCCCCCATATACCTCCGATAACTGTAGCCGTCTCCCTGTTGAATGCTTCCCGGAAACTGTCTTTAGATGTGCGCTGTACGCACAGCACGGCGGCAATAGCGGCATAGAAAGCTGTGTCCGATTTTCTTATGATGCCTGTCAGCAGACACAGGAATACAGCCACAACTGTTTTTATTGTACGCCCGCCGACTTTCAGGCAGCTAATTTTCATAAATCCCTTTTAAAGTATGCTGCGCCAAAATATGCCCATCCATTTCACGGTAAAGCTCATTTAGCAGAAAGCCCCGCTCCAAATCCAGCATCTTATCCAAGGCATACACATGAAGTT
>CAJUKA010000025.1 GCA_910586585.1 uncultured Lachnospiraceae bacterium | reverse complement strand
GCCTCTGTCAATGGTCTTATTTCCATACTGCCCTCCTATAATCCTAATGCTTTGCCATTAGTGATAAAAAGATGAACAATTTCAAGCCCCGATTGCCCCTGAAGTATTGTCTATTATTCAGGCAGAATTGTGTTGCTTTAACGTGCAAACAGAGTGATTAATGTGTTAGGCAAAGAAAAGCACATCAATATAGAATCCCACCCCGGAGGTTACGAGGGTAGAAAGGACAGGATTATGAAAATCGAATTCAACGTAACGGGACCGGATAGGAAAAACTTAGTAACAGCCATCGGGGAGATTTTGGGAGTAAAGCCGAAGTACCTCGGAATGCCGACAGCGGCATATGAGATCGGCGGCTATACCGTAAGCAAGACCGGGGAACTGACCGGGGACGATGCGCCGGAGCTTCTGGAGCAGCTTGCCGCCAAAGGCATCACGGTACCAGAGCAGGAAGCGGAGTCGGCCGGGCTTACCATTGAAATGCCGAAGGACAAGGTCAACTTTGAAAACCTCACGAAGCTCCTTTCCGCAAAGGCTAACCTGATTACAAAATCCCTGGGCATTGAGAGGATCGCCGCAGTACCGAAAGGGGACAAGGTTTCCTTCCCTTGGTTCAAGGAAATGCCGGACGCCGACATGGCAAAAGCAGCGACCGCCCTAATCTCCGCCCTCTGCAGGATGAGCGTGGAACGCAAGCGCATCACTTGCACCGAAAAGGAAGTGGACAACGAAAAATACGCTTTCCGATGCTTCCTGCTCCGGCTGGGCTTCATCGGGGACGAATACAAGACCGAGCGGAAGGTACTGCTCCAGAACCTTTCCGGGAATTCCGCTTTCAAAAGCGGAGCGAAAAAAGAGAATGGAGGACAATAGAATGAACGAAGCATGGATGGTAACTTGCTATAACGAAGCGGACGCAGATTTCGGATATGATACCGGACCGGTCATGGTCGAGGGAAACTGCACAAAAGCATTTGCCAAAGCATACGCAAGGCACATGAACAAGATTTCGCCGGATTTTGTATCATACCACGCAGAGCCAGAGCCGGAGCGTTACTGGTAGGAAGGGAGCGAAAATTGATGAAGGAATATTATCAGGTCAAAACCATTCAGGAAATCCCCTATGCGGAATGGGATGATGATTTCGGGGATTTCACGGCTACAGAAAGCACCGGGAAGGTTGAGGAATATATTGCAGGGACGTTTCCAGCCCTGCACCTCGCCCAGCTCTTTGCCAAGGCATTAGAGCAGAGCATAGCGGAAAGCACCGGGTACACGGTAAACTGCTTCACTCCGAAGGTGGCAATCCTGAAGGTGGAGCGCAGTATAACAGAATTGGAGGTCAGTCATGGATAAGTTTTTTACACAGACACGTTGCGACCGCTGCGGCGGATCGCTGGAAGGCGGACGGCAGATGTCAATGTTCAATATGGACTGCTGCTGCATGGAGTGCATCAGGAAAGAGCGGCAGCGCAGGGATTACCGGGAAGCGCAGGAAGCGGAACGTGCCGCCCTGCTCCGTGGAGAACGTAACTTTGAGGGAATTGGATTCTGAAAGGAGAACGCTATGAAAATATCAAAGAATGAATATGATGAGCTGATGTCCATGCTGGATTTCTTCAGCTATAAGGTAGACCCCTGCTACAGAAGGGAAACGGATACCGTTGCAGATAAGTACCGGGAGAATTTCAAAAGGTACATCGAGAATGGATATTATCCTGATGCGGCGCACGATATATCAAGGAGGGAGTGGTAGTATGAAAAAGTGGTATTTCTCATTCGGGAGCGATCCGGGCTTCCCTTACCAAAACACCTATGTCATAGTCATAGCGGATACGGAGCATGAAGCCGTTGCAAAGTTCCGGGCAAAGTTCCCGGACAGACATGAAAACACCGTAAACTGCGCATTCTGGTATCCTGAAGAACGCTGGCACGGTTCCATGAACGAAGCCCTTTATGGCGATCCGGCAGAAATCATCGAATAAGCAAGCGGAAACGGCAGAGGAATAAATCCCCTGCCATTTCTTTATCCAGAATGCCCACCGCCGTTCCGGCAGCGAATACCCCGGCCGCTTACTTCATAAGCCTGTTCACTTCTGCCTGGACTTTTGAGTAATTGTACCCGGCCGCTTCCAGTTTTTTCTTGCGCTCCGGGTTATTCCCCCATTTCCCGTTGATGACTTCCTTCGCCACTTCCGTCACGGACTTGGACGGTTTGGACGTTCCTTTCATCTGCCGATTTACCTCCGCCTGAACAGAATCGTAATTGTAGCCGGCCGCTTTCAGCCTTGCCTTACGGTCATCTCCCACACCCCATTTTCCGGCAATAACCTCCTTGGCGATTTCGCTGACGGACTTCTTTGCAGACGTGCCTCCTGATCCACTGCCGGAGCTGGTTGCCTTGGTGGAAAACTTCGGTGTGATGAATCCCCGGATATACCTTCCGTTTACAGCAAGGTTTCTGTATCCGACCGTGTTTGACATATTGCCCTCGATTACCCGGATCGTGTTTCCACTGACCGAAACCACAAGCCCGATGTGATCCGGCCACCCGGTACAGTCCCCGGACCCGGAATCGCCCCAGTCATAGAGTACCGCATCGGCAGTCTTCGGGATGTACGCATCGTTCTCTACCCATATCCCGGCTTTCTTCGCCAGCTCGACCATATTGCCGCAGGAGCATTCCACACACGGGAAAATGTCCGCAAGCCCGGTGGCAATATAGGCCGCCGATGCCGCCGTCGCGCACCATGCATCTTTCACAGTCATTTTATACCGTGGGCAAAGCCCTGAATTGTTAAGTACGTCAAGGATCGCTTTGTGTTCTGCGCTCCCCTCCCTGATTCCGGCAAACTTAGCCAGATAGTTTACTGGCTTCTGCCGCAGTTCCTGCTCTGTCATTGTGATTCCCCCTTCCGATTTTGCATCGTATTTCGCCAGCCCATATGCCGTCACACACCTATAAACGTCCGTGACGTATGTACTGCTGGTTGCATAACCATCGTTTTTAATGGTCTGCAGATATTCTTTCGGATCTGTGATCCCTTTCAGATTCTGGTACCGGGGAAGCTGAATGAATTCAAAGTACCCTTTCACACCTTCATCCATGCTTCCATAGGCACGGAAATAATCGGTGATGGTGGTCTTTGTGCCGGGGGAATACTCCTCCTGCGTTTTCATGTTGACGCTCCTGCCTTTCCACTTCGATCCACATTTCAGACCGAAATAGTTATGGTACTGCGCCGCCAGCTTGCTTTTGCCTCATCCGCTTTCGAGGATTGCCTGTGCGATAATCGGGCTGTGTACCTTAATTCCGTACTGCCCTGCATACTTCTGGACGCACCGGGCAATATCCTCAATGAAATTCTTTTGTTTTTCTGTGAGTGCCATAGCTGCCTCCTTTACTGGCCGTCTTCGGATTCATCCCCTGACTCCCCGGCATTTGCCGCATCTGCAAGCCCCTCGCCGATGATATACCCGATCACGGTTGCCCCGGCCATGATGATCGCCGCCACCTGGGTAGCTGTGTTCTCTGCGCCGCCGTTTGCAACAATCATCATGGATACGAAGGATGCCACCGCCGTCCAGAGTTTTCTGCTTGTAAGTTTCTTTGTCCAGTTAATGTTCTTCATGGTAATTCTCCTTTCTTTTATTTTTGCGCCGGAGGCTTCCCTTCCGTCCGGCGCAGTCTGCGTGTTACATTCCAAGCTTCAGGAAGATGTACCCCACCACAATTCCAACTATCGTGGTGGCAATATGTGAAATGATTTTCCTCCACATCTCGCCGTCCCTGCCTTCCAGCGTTTCCAGTCGCCTGCCCTGCTTCTCCTGCTCCTTCAGCATGGATTTCATACTGGATGCCAGCTCCTGAACAGATGCTGTCAGACTTCCGATCTGGCGCACGGTATTCTCTAAAGAATCAAGCCGCTTATTCTGCCGCTTGTTTTCATCTGCAAGCCGCTCGTTTTCGGACTTCATGAGTTTTGCAAATTCCTCATGCTGTGCCTTGGTCATCATATCCTCCATCAATCTCACCTCCTATTTCCTGCCGCAGGGATGCGGCCGTGTTTATCTTTTGGAGTACCGGGAGGCTGTCCGCTTCCTCTGCAGTTATGTGCTGCAGGAGAAGCCGGAAAAGATCATCAATCACATTGGACTGAATCCTGATGATGGCATTCTGCCGTTCCACGGTCTCCAGCAGATCAATCCTCGTATGGCTCACCCGTGATCACCTCGTATTCCTCCACGGACAGAGTGCCTTTCTTTACCCGGTCCGCAATCTGCTGGCTGTTCACACGCCCTGCCTCATAAAGCCTTTTCAGGCTCTCCACTAACATCCTTGCCATATTACAGCACCCCCTCTTCCATTAAGCGCAGCGTGTACTCGTCAATCGCCTTGTCGGTGTTGATCTGCTCTATGCTTCCCAGCATAGCGTACTCGCTCTCCGTGATTTCCCGGCTCTCACACACATACTCCGTGAAAGCCTCCGTCCCTGCCGCCTCGTCAGCTTCATGCTCTACTTTTTCAATGTTGCGCCTCTGCATGAAAAGTCCCGGCGCAATGACCTGAAGCTCTTCAGGCCGCCCGGAGCATCGCTCCCTTGTCCAATCTTTCATGTTTGTTCTGCCTCCTTTGCAGTTTTGATATGATTTTTTTGAGTTTCCCGAAATTAACAAACGGCTTGATGCGATCCTCATAACATCCATAAGTGTCCGTACAACTGAACCATCCTCCATATGAAATCATCGCCTGAATGTGCTTCACGAAGTATCCCCGGTTCGCTTCCCTGCCTTTGTACATTTTGACTGCCAGCCGGGATGCGGAAAGCATGATGCTCTCCCGGATCACCGTCCTCGTCCTGAAGAATACGAATCCCATGTAATCAATCGGTCGCCCTATCGTCTGGCCGGATTTCTTCACGAAATCGAATTTGCACACCTGATAGTTCCTTTTCAGCTTCAGCCGGAATCTCCTGCCAATAAACTGCCGGATGGCGGCTATCGCTTCATGCAGTTTCTTCTTGCTGTTACTGAAAAATGTCATGTCATCCATATACCGTTCATACTCCTTAAGCCCCATCGTTTCCGTCACGAATTTGTCCAGCGGTTCTAATAAATAATTGGCAAGCCACTGTGAAATGTAGAATCCCAGAGGAATCCCTTTCTTTATGTTCTGGAAGCACAGCCGGATGATGTACAGAAACCATTCATCCTTGATTCGGATGGAAAGCTCTCGCATCAGGATTTCTATACGGATGTTGTTGTAAAAGTGCCGGATGTCAATTTTTGCAAAGTTACGGATGTTCTTGCCCTTCCTGATCCACCGTTCCATCTGCCTTTTTCCGTAATGCGCCCCACGCTTCGGAAATGAACCGCAGGAGTACGGATAGGCCGTGGCCGTTATAATCGGCTCTAAAATGAGGACGATGATGTGATGAAGCCACTGCTCATGGATTTCCGGCATTAAAATCTTTCGGATTTTCCCGTGTTCGCATATGTACTTTGGCTTGTGTTTCCGTGGCCGGAAGGCAAGCTCTGGATGCTCCACCTCCACGTCAGGCGGCTTGGTGTTCCGTATCATTTCTATCATTGCCGCCACCTCGTTATCAAGGTGTGCATCGATGTATTGAATTTCTTTCCGCTTGGTCTTGCCCTTGCGGAGTTTCTTGTATGCTTTTCGCACGATGCTTTCATCAAGCATCTTCTGATACAGATACTTGTACTGTTTATGGCCCGTTATCTGCTCAGCCCTTACTTTCTGCCACAGTTCTTTTCTGCGCATAAACATTACTCCTATGGGATATTTTTTCTTCTATCTCCTACAGACAGCAGGTGCGACCGCTTTACTGCCTGTCCTGTATCGGATTCATTTCCACTCATCTTTCCAGTAATGGCGAGTAAGACGTGTTTCAACGTCCAGTGGTGTAGGAAAAGGATCGGCTTTAGATTAATCTTCCATATTTTGATAGAAGGTAGGCCGCCGTGATGTTCCAGTTCGCATTCGAAGCAGTGTTGTTCAAATTCAACGCACGAGAGCCACAAATGCCCCCATTGTTGCAATTGCCGAACCGAAGGGCCACCGCCCAAGATGACGCCGATCCAATCCCCTTTTATAAAAATCCGTTACAATTTACATTTTGCAAAGTGCAAATCTTCCCTGGGGGAAAGCCCCCAGACCCCCTATGCGGCTACGCCGACAGGTGGCTGCAGAAGAATGGCCGCCGTGACGGACCAGTCCGCATACGAAGCAGGGTTGTACAAAGCCAACGCACGAGAGCCACAAAGGCCCCCAGCGGTGCAAGTGCCGAACCGAAGGGCCACCGCCGTAATGCCAACATTTACCCAAAAGCCGTCACATCCGCCAGTAGCGGACGAACCTTTATATGGGAATGTAGGGATTGCACCGAATCCCGGAACTGTCCTATATTCATGCGGATAAACAGCAGAGACAGTTGCCGGATAGCTGATTCCAGTATCTTCGTAGGTTGCCCCGGTCAGGTCGTAATTGTAATCCTTGCTGACCTTTACCCTGCCGCTCACGCACAGCGTATAAGGGTCTCTCAGCCACTGCTGCCAGCTTCCCAATACGATGGAGTGCAGGATCTTGTTCAGGCTCTTTCCGTCTGATGTGCCGTAGAACTGGCCGCCCCCGATCACGGCATTCTGCTTCACTCCATAAGTCGGCGCAAGGCTGGAATCATATCCGCTGTGATTTCCGTAGCCATACACGCTTTCAAGATTGCAGTCCTTCCCCCACATAAGCAAAAGGTCGGTGATCGTTTCCACGATGGGGCCGCCGAAAAACCTCGCCCTGCTGCCGAATTTGTCAATGGCTGTTTTCTGTGCCTCGGTTGTCTTGTTGTAATCGGGCTGGTTTCCTGAAATACACTTCATTGTCCCGTCAATGATTGCACCATAGAACATCGGAATCCATGCGCCCTCCAGCTCCTTGCCGGACGGATCAATGAATCCGACCGCCTCAAAGCCGTCACGCTTCCTGAAGGAGAACTTCACGACACGGTCAGTACCGACCATGTACTCCTGCTTGTAAATCTTCATGAGCCATGAAAATGCACCGCCGTCATAGCTGGTATTCGCCACATCGGACGCAGTCGTTCCGTCCTCCTTGTAGTTGTAATTATCCTCTTTCAGACGGTAATCAGGAGTGCCGTCACTCCGCACCATCCACGGCTTGTTCGCCACCAGCACCGGGAAGTCCGCCCAATCCCCCAGGGAATAGCCGCCGCCCTTGGTAACCGTGATCGGCCTGAAGTTCTTATTCGCACCGATGTACTCAATCCTCTGCCCCGGCGCAAGTATGGCATTATGCTCGATGAAGCCGTACACCTCATCCGAAGCAAGGATGCTATACACCTTGTCCAGAGTCTCTTTGTCTGCAATAAAAGTCTTTGACATTATTCTTCTACCTCCTCATAAAATATTAATCCGTTTTCAATTCCCAGCACGTACTTGTCCCCGGTTGCCTTGTCATACAGAAAGGTCTCATTCGGCGCAACGATGGTCACGTTTTCCGCATTGGAGACTTCCGTCAGAAATTCCAGCGTGATCGTGGATGGCAGCAGATTGTTATAGGACGGCATATAATCCCACTGGTTTTCCACCGCCGTTGCAATCGCATAAAGGATCTCCCCTTCGTCCGGGTCCGTTGCAAAAAGCCCGACTTCCTTGACATAGTACCCCTGCGCCAAATTGCCGCCCTCCTGCTTGTTTGTGATGATGAACTTCACATAGACATTCGTGGCATTCTGCGTCCTGACGGTATTCAGTGGGAATGTCTGCATCCGGCTTTTGAGTGCCGTCCTGGCTTTCAGGTCTTCGCCCCTGGCATAAGAGCCGCTGCCCGTTTCCGCTTTTGTGAGCTTGATGGCGCACCGGCCGGCCTGAGCCTTGGCAAGCAGTGCGATCCCTTTGGTTGTCAGGACAGCTTCGTTAAATATTCCTGCCATTTTGTTTTTCCTCCTTCTTAGATTTTTATATTTGGACTGGACACGGCTACAGCCGCCACATTCTTGCGCAGGACGCCCATATTCGCCGCTTTTTGGATGCCGTTGGATATTTCTACCCTTGGCACGGAAAAAGCCGACAGTGCCGCCCTCACGCTTTCCTGCAGTACGGATTCTGAAGCCATGCTGTTCCCGATAGTTTCTCCCGGAGCAGATGCCGCATATATTCCGGCAAACTCCGGCTCCCCTGAAATGGGGCTGTGCCGTGCGCCCACATTGTTGGTAATGCCCTCCCTTGGGGAAGATGCCACGATGCTTGCCGGCCTTGCATCCATCACCGCATCCCGGCATTTATCCCCACCATTGTTCGTGATGGCAGTTTCCGGGGAAGATACGGCCCCGGATGCGCTTTCCGTATTCATACGGATGCCGTTCTCCCTGCCCTGCTCATGGTTTGTGACCGCCCTCTTCGGGCTGGATATGCCGCCAGCCGCCACATACTCATGCATTGCCATTTCCCTTTTGATAAGCACCCTGCGGACGTGCGACCGCTCATTTTTCACACGCTCGATTACTGACATGAAAAACTCGGTAATATCCTCTGTCATCTGCGCATTGGTCACGATATCGAAAGTCCCCGGAGTATAGGGAGGCTCGTCAAATTCCGGCCATTCCACGACCGAACCTTCGCCGAATACAATGCCGATCATCTCGGACACTGCGCTTGCCGTCCCGGCCTTCGTATGCCAGATGAGCGTGTTCTTGATGATTTCACGCTTCACGCCGATTTCCATGTTGTCAAGGTAGTAGGGGGAGCGCAGCTCCACCGCCAGCACATCCAGAATCTTTTCCGGGAGGCTGTCCACAAAGTTCTGCGTCATTGCCGCCCTCTCATAAACGAGAAGCCGCCCCACTGCCTTTTTCATGGCATATGAAAGACAGATCATGTCCGTGTCGTTTTTCAGGGATGACGGCAGCAGATCCAAAAGCTCCCCATCTGGAAATTTAATCATCCTCAACACCCCCATACGTCACGCCCTGCCCCTGGACCCTTGCAACGTGTCCGGGAGGGACTGTTTCAAAGACCGGGCTTTCTATCACGACACGTTTCGCCCCTGCAGCCACGACCATCTTTGTCAGGACGGACGGGTTTATATCCCTCCCGATCGTGTGCGTCTGCCAGTCTATGTACTCCTGAACCGCTGCCGCCACCGCCGTCTGGATGGATATCGCCTTGTCTATATCCGATTTATTGATGTAATATGTGAACCTGATATCAAATCCCTGCCCGGTCGGCGCAAGCACCGAAACACGGTCTGTCAGCGGACGGACGTTGTCATCGCTTAATGATTCCAGAACCTTGGCACATAATGTTTCTGACGGCATGGAGCCGTCCAGAAGCAGGAAACGCACCTCCACCTCGCACGGCTCCGGGCTGGTTACTTCCACGTCACCGATTGCCGCATCCTTGAAAGATTTTGTATGGTACTTATAAGCATCCCTGGGGCCGGCCACGCTGTAGCCGCTCGGCGCAAGGTATATCCGCTCCGCAAAGTCATCATCGCTTTCCACGTCTGCGCCCCCTGCGGATTCCTCCATATTCGCCGCACTCGCCACATAAGCGATCGGATCAACGAGCGTTGATATTGCTCCGGCAGTTAATCCGTTCCCTTCCGTACCGTCCGTCTGGCAAGTACACGGCACGTCAATGAAAGTTTCCCCGATTGGGATTTCCATTGTTTCATCTGTCTCAAAATAAAGGACATCGCCATCTGACACACGGGTTCCTTCCGGGATTGTCACCACAGACTGTTGCGCCGCCGAAAGTGTAAAGCGGATTTTTACCGTAGCCGGAGCGGCATCCTTCCTTTCCACTCCCCGGAGTGCGCCGAGGTTGTCCAGAAATTCACTGTATGCATATTTCAGGAGATCCATTTTCCCGGATGTATCAATATGTAGCATCATATGGTATATCTGGACGGACACCGCATACAGCTTCAGTGCTTCCGGGTCAGCCCTGCGAAGCACAAGTTTCTTTTTAGTGATCTCTTCGTATTTTTCCTGATAATCTGCCAAAAGTTCCTCCTGCACGTCATTCAGCGTTTTATAGTCTATAAAACTGACCTCCGGGAGGTTTTCTATCTGCACAATCATTCCCCATTCCTCCTTTCCACAAATATCTGCACCGTTACATTGCCGTCCGTCCCGGAATCAAAATCTACTCCAGATATAGAAATCTCCGGGATAAATTCCTCGCACTTTTCGTCCAGTTCCTCCGCAAATGCGGAAACAGCACCCATCGGAAGGTCTGAAATGAATGATGCCGACAGCCCGAAACCACGGCTTCCGGGGAGCGTCCCTGCCATTGTCACAATCAGAGTCCGAAGCTCTGAATCAATACGCTTAAAATTGCTGATGCCGTCCAGATTTACCGTCTGAATTTGATTCGTGAACATCCCTTCGCCCCCTATCTGTATTCTGAAAACGTGACAGCCACGACCGCCCTCACAAGTTCCCCTTGCGACCATATCTCGTCCCACGATTCGGATACCGCCGTGATTGCCATTTTATTTGCGCACACTTTCTTTCCGTTAATGTAAAGATAATTCACTTCCCGGCTTTTGCAGGCCGCACGGAATTTCTTCATCTCGCTCCGGGGACGCACTCCCATCTCCGCACTCAGGACAACTTCAAGAGTGACTTCATCCATATCAATGCCGAGATATTCCATCTTCGGCCGCTTTCCGATGATGTTATGGCTTGCCCACCGTGACGAGGATGTGCGCTTCATATTCCTGAATGACAGTTGTTTCTCACTGTTGACAGAAAACGCTATGTTGCTCCCCCACTGCCCAATGGTGCCGCCCATGAGCAGCAGCTCGCTAAAATCAACCGTCCTCACCAGCTTGTCATTGATGGATACTTTTTTTAATTTCTTTTGTACCAGTTTCAGTTTTTTTGTCTTAATCTTTGCTTTTAACTTTGCCATAGAACACCACTTACCCCTTCCCGTCCAAATCATGCAGACGTTTCAGGATGCTGCCGAGAGTGGATTCCCCCTTCTGGTCATGGAAAGTGATATTCCCTCCCTCGTAATGTATATATGCCTCCCCGAAAACCTCCCCCAGCTCCTTATGGAAAATGCCATCCCCGGACGATGGGGGAGTATTGTTCTCATTCCAATACCGGCCCATTACAATTCCTGCGGACTGCCCGTTTGAAAGATGAAGCACAAGCACTTCCTGTCCTATCCCTGGCATCTTGTATTCATCGTTCATGGAGAAAACCGGGAATTCATCCGTTGTGGAATCGTCCAGATCCGGGTATGTGACGCTCACCATTCCTGCGCTGTGGTTGACAGACGATACACGCCCGATCCGCACCAGCCTCTCTGCCATATGCATTCCTCCCTTGCTTAATCAAATGTCCCTTCATCCACCCAGCCATAGACGTTTGATGCCGAATTGGTATGCACCAGATGGTAAGGATGCGCCCCACCGTTCCCCTTGCACGTCTTGTCCAGAGTGATTTTTGCCGGCCCCGCTTTTGCGGAATATCCCTTTGCCCCTGCGTAAGAGCTGACATAGTGTGTTCCTCCGTGGAAATTCACGGTATCGCCTTTTTTGTATGTCTTTCCTGAAGATGCAGGAGCTGCCGCTTTCTTTGCCTTCGGCTTGTAAACGAGCCGCTTCTGGCATTTATGGATTTCTATTTTCTGCTTTGTACCGCTTCCAACATCCAGCGTGGACTTATCCACGAAATATTTTCCGTCCAGCCTCCCGAAGCCGGATATTGTAACCGTTACCCCGGCGCATATCTTCGGGTTCGGCCAGATACTCCCGGAAATGGTGGTGGCTGATTCGTTTGATTTATTGACCTTTGCCGCCGCCTTGTAGTAGGCATCGGAAACGCTGTCTGCCGTCTCGTTTATTTTCAATACCCTGCTGCCTGTTGCCTTTTCTGCCTTAAGCCCGGTATATACGCTGATCTCCTTGCTGTCCTTTGATGATTTGTAGGATATCCTTGCCCCGGTGTAAACGCCATAAAGGCTGTCTGTCACATCCCAGCTGTTGTCCACGAAATCGGTCATTTTCAGAGTGCAGACCGCTTTCTTTTTTTCCATTGTGGTCTGGTCGTAAATGACAATCTTGTTTTTATAAACCTTCATGGACAGCCCATAGCTTTCGCAGAGGCTGTATAAAAACTGGCTGTCTGCTTGTGACTGCTCCAAGGATTTAATCTTAATGCTCGGCCCCGAATAGGACAGCTTCAGGGAATACCGCTTGGCGATTTCCTTTGCTATCCCCTGAATAGTGACATTTTTCCATGTTTTGTTCCGCTCCCTGGTCTTGAACGATTCGCTTGCCGGAGAAGATACGCAGCTAAAAGATGCTGTCATGGGATTGCCGGAAAACTTTATCTCGTCCAGCGTAAACGAGCCGCAGGAAAGGCTTTTATCCTGCCCGTCCTTGTCCCAATCCAGAAATTTGATGCTTCCTTTTACCACATCCCCTTTTTTGGGATACCAGCCCTTCATCCATTTCTGGTCGATATCCTGCAGGGATATGGAGAGCGTGTCACTGCTCCCCGATGCCACATCTGTATATGTAACGCTTTCCAGATACTCCTTCAGGGAAGTGTCCACATTTTTCCCATTAAACTGGAGCGTGGTTTCTGCCTTCCGTGCGTTACTCATCATCATCGCCCCCTTCCGTTGGGGAGAATGTTTCCATGTCCTCATCGGAATCATCCTCCCTCCAGAACGGCGCATCATATTCTTCATCTTTCACCATTTCCGGCACTTGAAGCACCGTGCCGGACGGGAATACCATCGTGTCAATATGCGGCCGGTTCGCTTCGATAAGGTCTTTCATATACGATTCATCCCCATACAGACGGTATGCTATCGCATCCCATGTATCTCCTTGGATGGTTATGTATTCAGCCATTGCCGCCCTCCTTTACGCAAATGCAGTCCGACCTTTTTCACGTTCGTACTGCTTCATGAATTTCTTGAAATCTTCGTAACTGTCCTTGGCTGCGCTTTCCACTTCCTCTTTATCCGGGGTCCCGCCGTTGAACTGGTAAGTCGGACTGAATACATAAGTCGGGCTGGACTGCGTTGTCTGGTTGGTTGCGCCGCCTTTCCCGGAAAGGTCGCTGATCGTATCGCCAATCACGCCGCTTCGGACTTCCGGCAGATCCATGTTCTGCATCTGTACGCTGCTGTCCTGCACTGGCTGCGCCATTGCCGCCTGTGCCGCCGCTGCCACGTTCGCTTTCTGGCTTTCCATACCGAGGGCAAGCCCCTCGCCAGTGTACTGCCCGGATTCCATCATCAGCCGGGACGGGGAATGTATCTTAAGCGCACTGTTCACGGCATTTGCCGCCGCACTGGCTACGCTCTGCGCCGCCGCCATTACCGCACCCCTCATGCTGTTGATCCCGTTGATAAGCCCCTGCATCATATTCCTGCCGGATGAGGATAAATCTATATTGAATGCGCTCCGTACTCCGCTGGCCGTTGAAACTGCTATTGCCACAATCTGTGCGCCGCCAGAACGGACTACCGCCACCATTGCCATCATTCCGCTTTGCACGGTTGTCCTGACCTGGGCTGTGCCGGCCGTAGTTGTTGCTGTTATGCTCGCCATAGTAGTTTTTACGGAAGCCTCTGACTGCGCCATCCCAGCCTTTACCCCTGCGGACAGCACCATGACAGATGCCAGCAGTGCCATCAGGGACGCTCCTGCAGATGCGGACGATGCCGATATAGCCGCCATGCTTGCGCTTGCCACAAGAAGCCCGGATGCCAGCACTGTTGCCCCGGATGCCGCCATTGTCATTGGAACGGCTACAGCCTGAAGCCGTGCCGCCATCGGGAGCGATGCTGCAGAAAGCATCTGGAAACCGATGGATGCCGTCTGTGCGGATGCCGTCAGCGTTGATGCCTGTGTCCTGAACAATGCCATTGCCACGCTTGCCGCCGTGATTCCGGCAGTTACCACAATGACCGCCGCCCCCATCGCCGCCAGAGCCACATCCGTTGCCGCAATAGCCGCCGCCAAAGCCGCCGCCCCTACAGCCGCACCGGCCGCCGCCACTCCGAACGGAGCGATTGATGCAGTTACCGGGACGAATGCCGCCGCCAGCTTCGCCATTGCCACGACCATGCCGCTGGATGATTCCCTCAGACTTGAAATGCCGGACGCTGCCGTGGATGCAGACGCCGCTATGACTGCGATTGCCGCCGCTACCGCCGCCATTTCTATCGCCAATGGAGCGAATGCCAGATCGGCCGCCGCTGCCGCCACTGCCAGTGCGGCAAATCCTACTGCCGCCGCTGACGCTCCGGCAGTTCCAGCCACCGCACCGGCCGCAAATGCCACGAGTGCCGCCGTGAGTGCCAGAAGCGTTGTTGTTGCCATAAGTGCCGGAGCAGATGCCGCCATCAACGAAACAGAAAGCATCATGAAGCCAGACGCCGCCATCATTGACATTGTCCCAGCCATTGCCGATGCCGCCGCCACGAGTGCCAGGGATGCCCCTGCCGCCGCTCCGCTTGCCACGATAATCAGCAATGCCGCAGACACGACCGCCAGTGCCGCCGCCAAAACTGCGGAGGACGCTGCCGCCGCTACCATAGGCGGCGCAAGCATCAGGAAAGCCCCTGCGGCCGGTACTGCCCCTGCCGCTATCTGAAGGAGTGCCATTGTGATAAGCCCTGCCGCCGAATTCATCATTGCGGAGGATGCCACAAGTGCCATGAGCGTCATGGTTATCATCTGGAATCCCAGACCGACCGCCATAGCAGAAACCCCGACAAGGGCAAGTGCCGCCCCGGTCGCTGTCAATGCCACTGCCAGAGCTGCCGCCGCCACCGATGCCGCCGCCACTTCTACCGCAAACGGCGCAATCGCCACCACCACGGGAGCGAATGCAAGTGCCAGTTTCGCCATGCTCGTTATCATCCCGGACGAAGATTCCCGAAGGGAATTTATCCCTGAAGCCGCCGTTCCAGCCGATGCCGCTATTACCGCCACGGCCCCTGCCACGGCTACCATCTCAATTGCAAGAGGCGCAAACGCAAGGTCTGCCGCTGCGGCCGCAAGCGCAAGCGCACCGAATGCCAGTGCCGCCGCTCCTGCGCCTACCCCGGCAAGTGCCGCCCCTCCGGCAAACACGGTCATAGCACCGCCAAGCTCCAGAAGAGCGAGTGCGCCGGATGCGCCGTATTCCGCAAGCTGCGGAAGGCAGGCCGATATGATTGCAATAGCCGCAGCACCAAGCAGAGCCGCCGCCGCTACCACGATCAAGGCCGCACCAAATGCCGCCACCGCTGCCGCCCCAGCAAGGAGCAGTGGTGCTAATGCGCCGGCCGCCGCCCCGAATGCCAGGATGCCGACCGCCAGTGCCGCCATTGCTATCTGGGCTGGTGCGCCAGCATTTCCGAGCGCAATCGCCGAAGCTGTCAAGAGAGCCACGGCCGCCGCCGTAATTAAAAGCCCTGCGCCAAATGCAATCAGTCCGACTCCTGCTGTCGTAAGCGTGGGGCCGAGCAGGGCAGCGATCGCCATAAAAGCTGCCACCCCGATTGCCATTCCGGCAAGAACCGCAATTGCCGTTGTCCCTGACTGTGACAGTTGTATTGCCGCAAACGCCATCAGGCTCATGCCGGCCGCCGCCAGAAGCACCGCCCCACCGAACGCAAGAAGTCCGGGAGCTGCCGCACCGAGCTTCGTTCCGAATGCCCCTGCCACTGCAAGCATCCCTATCATTCCGGCTTCCATGAGTGCGAACACGGCAATCGCCGCCCCTCCTGCGTTAGCAAGTTGCGTGGATGCGAATGCCATGACCGCAAATCCTGCCGCCACCATGAGGACGGCACCGCCAAAAGCAATCAGCCCTTTCTGGCTGGCCTGCAGTTCCGGTCCCATCTTTCCAGCTATTGCCATAAGTGCAATGATGCCACCAGTCATGGCGATTAAGCCGACCGCCGCTCCGGGACCGGCTTCCCCGATCCGTTTGCAAGCGTCCACCAAAAGCCAGATGCCAGCAGCTGCCAGCGCAAATCCTGCGCCCACACCCAAGATGTTCTTCGCCGCCGCAGACATGGAACTGCTGATGCCGCCCATTCCTTTCTTTACCACAGGAGCCGCTTTGCCCACGCCTTTCAGAGAAGATATAAAATTCTTCACGTTTTTTGCGATTCCCTTTACGGCAGAAAATCCAACAAATCCTGCCGCCACCGCCGGGATGAGTGCCAGTATCTTTTCAAACGGCTTCACTTCATCATCGCCCAGGAAGTTCACATAGCCTTTCAGGGCAGACTTCGCCTCGGTCATAAGATAATCAACCGCTTCCACCGCCGCCGCTTTCAGCGTTGGCAGATTATCAATTAATCCTTTCGCAAACTGCACCGCAAGTTTGCCGCCGACCGCAATTACCCTCGGCATCAGCCGGATGAATGCGGAAAGGAGCGACACTCCCAATTTCCCGGCAGACTGACCAATCCTGTCCGCATTGTTGTCGATGCCGTCCACAAGGGAATCCACGAGCGTTGCCGCCATATCAATAAACTCTGGTGCGTTTTCAGCAATCCCTGAAATGGCATCAGCAAACACCTCTCCGAGTGCGCCAGCCAGACCTTCAAAGCCGCCGTTCTCCAGCGCATCCGAAAGTTTATAAATCTGCTCCGTTCCATACTGCGCAAGCCCCCGGAAAGGAGCTTGCAAATGTTTATATACTTTTATTCCGAAATCTTGCGCCGCTGATTGCAATACGGCAAGATCGCCCTCAAGGTTGTCGAGCTTCGTTGCCGCCATCTGTTCCAGCGCACCGTTACAGTTTTCAAGTTCAGCCGTTAAAGCCGCCCATTCCGTAATACCCTCTTCATTAGTCGTATTCAGACCAGCCATAAGGTCATTTAATGCATCAACGTGCATTTTGCCACCGATAGCCGCAAGGGCAGCATTTCTTTCTTCCTCAGTACAGCCTTTTAATGCTGTATTTACTTGTTGCAGTGTTGCTTCCAGCCCGATAAATTTTCCGCTTGAATCGAAAGCGGAAACTCCGAGCTTCTCCATCATTTTCCCTGCCTGTCCAGTCCCGGTTGTCAGGTTTACCATAATAGCGTTCAGCGCATTTCCTGCCTCTGAACCTTTGAGACCACGGTTCGCAAGCACTCCAAGTGCCGTTGCGGATTCCGTAATCGGCACATGGAGATTGTTCATCACCCCACCCACTCCGAGATACGCATCCATTAACTGCTCTGCGGACTGGTTTGATTTATTCTGTGCTTTTGTTGCTATATCTAAATAATTAGGCAGCTGGTCTACCGTAAGCCCAAGTGCCGACATGGAGTCCGTTACAAGGTCGGATGTCCTTGCCAGATCCATGCCGGACGCTTCTGAAAGACGCAGGACGGAAGGGAGTGCGGATATTGACGTATCCACATCCCATCCAGCCAGTGACATATACTCCAGTGCCTGTGCGGATTCCGTTGCAGTCTTGGAAGTGGTGCGCCCCATCTCCATAGCCGCCGCCTCCAGTTTCTTGTACTCCTCCGCCGTTGCCCCTGCGGTTGCGGCTGTGGAGGACATTGCGGCTTCAAACTCTTTCCCGGTCTGTACACTGTACGCACCGACCGCCGCAATCGCCGTCCCTGCCGCCGCCATTGTTGCCGCCGTTGCTTTTACGGCAAGCCCTGCACCCTTCCCTATCATGCCGAGGCCGGACAAACCGCTCTGTGCGCTTTTCAGGGCATTGGAAAAACTGCCCTCAAGCTGCCCTGCAATTTTTATCGCTATTGAATAGTCGCTCATTTCGGTTTGCCCCCTTTCCGTGCATTTCTTTTCGCTTCCCTCTGTATCTCCCTCAAATCCTCGCATACGTCCAGCAAATCAAAAATTGACATATGCAGAAACGAATCATATCCGCCGAGGTTTACAGCAAGAGCGACACAGAGCTTTCTTATCTGCTCTGTGTCGGAAAGCCTTATTCCTCGCCATAGAAAAAACTGGTTACCATGTTCTTTACCTTGATGGCATCCCTCGGCTTGAGTTTCTTGTAAAACTCAATCGGGTAAGCCGTGCAGTCCGCCGCCATGACCAGCGCATAGTGGAGGCTGTTCTCCGGAAGGACGGAAACGTCCCCAGAAACGGTCAGCGTCTTATTCGCCTTGATCATGGTCTCCGCCGTCACGTCATCCAGCCCTGAAAAATCAATGGTGGAAATCTTCTCTCCCTCGAATTCATACGTCCGGGACAGCTTCAGCGTAAACTCATCGTTTACCTCTACCACGCCGTTTTTCTTGATCTCGATTACATCATTCTTCTTTTCTTCCATTTTCGCTTTTCCCTCCTGATTAAATCTGCTTGCGGATCTTCGCCAGCATATCCTCGCCGTTCAGGACATACTTGAAATTCAGCTTGTCCAGTTCCAGCCCGGTAATATTGTTGATAACCACCTTGATGTAGGAAATCTCCAGTTCAATTTCCGGCTCTCCTTTTTTACCTTTGGAGAGGACTCCGAGCGTGGTGGTGGTTGCCTTCCCCCGGACAACAATCTTGATCGGATAGTAGTCCGTGGCCCCCGTCTTCGGGTCCTGACACTGCATGGACCCACGGAGCGTAATCTCCACGGGCTTTGTCGTGTCAATCAGACTGAACAAATCCTCATGCAGAACCGCAAAAGGAATCTTCATCTTTGCAGAGCTGAAATGCCCGGTTGCCGGAGTTTCCAGTTCGCCGAGGCTTCCTGCCAGCTCGATGGTCTCAGTCATAGCTTCCAGCTCCGGGAGTTCTACTTCCCCGGAGACGCCTACCAGTTTATTCCCCTTGAGATATACGTTAAACGCATTTACCAGTTCGGGGATCACATTGCCAAGTTTTCCCATTCTTATTCACCTCCCGTGAGTGTTGCCGCCAGCATATCCGTGTCATAATTCAGGATATTATTGATGGTTTCTGCCGGAGTATATGGAGCGATATGCTGCCGGAAAGTCATGCGTCCGGCAAGGATGTCCGTGGTCGGATTGTCTGCCTCCAGATACTCTATGCTTGCCCCTGCCCAATGCGCTGGAGCGTATGCCGCACACCTGATATTCTCCGAATCAACCACGTTCTCAATGAGGACGGGATTCATCGGATCGTCTACCCGGTCAAAATATGTCAGGATGAAGGTGTTCCCCTGCCAGTTGAACATCCTGCGGACATTGATCCAGATGTCCTTTGCATCACCACTTGCCGGCCATGCCCCGGTATGGTTGCCCCACAGCCTGAAGCCGTTCATGTTGAATGCGGTTACTGCGCCGTACTCCCCGACTTCCGTAGCCTGATCCTGATCCAGCACAACTTCCGTTCCGTCCGCAAGGCACGTCCCGGTAATGGCGAGGGATTTATTGGACGGCGGATTTGACGGAATGTCCTCATTGGATGCGTCAAGGTATGCCGTCCTCGCTGCCGCTACTGCGGAGCCGGAAAGGATCATCTCGCCGACCATAAAGCACGGCCAGATTGAACAGCAGAATTCAGAAGTGAATCCGCTCTTCTCCTTAACTTCCTTCACATCCGTGTATTTCTTGGCTTTTGCGGTATCAATATCCACGAAAGCCATAGCCTTGAACACCCCGTTGATATTCGCCGCCTTTGCCGACAGCGCAATGCCGACCTCCGGCTCATACGACCAGCCGGGAGCGATCAGGATGCCAGGGACAACGCCCAGCTTCGGATACACCTTGCGGATCACTTCCATCCCGGATTCGGCCCCAGTGCTGACATCATATCCACCGATAATGTCATCCTTTGTTACGGCGGCCGGGTCCACCATGTTGCCGCTTACGGTCAGGCTCGTTGCCTCCGCTGCGCCTCCTGCCGCCAGCAGGGTTACTACCAGATAGCCGTCCGAATCGAAAGAAAGGACATAATCCTCATTCGCTTTCAGCTCCGCCTCGCCGTTCTTTACGGTCAGCCCTTCCTTCAATATGCCCTCTTCCTGAACCACCGCCTGAAGGGAAGCGACATTTACCTCCTTCGCCTCCATTGCCTTCTTGTGCTTTTTCGGGTCCAGGACGTTAATGTAAACCACCGGGGACACCTGATAAAGGTTCGCCGTCACATACATCGTCTGGCAGAGCGAATAATTCTTGAAATCCTTACTGTATCCCAGTGCCGCCATTGCCTCAACAGAGGAATTGGCGAGAACCGGGACATTGACCGCCGAAGACGGATCGTCCAGCACGTTTACCGGGGCCGTTCCGATTACGACCTGGAGTCCTGCGCTGGATTCCCGTGGCACTGTCAGGGCTGTCGCTTCCTCGTAGACAAACACGCCATGTTTCTTTGCCATTATTTTTTACCTCCAATCTTTAAATTCAGTGCCTTGCTGAACGCACTGTAGATGTAGCCTTTCTTCTCCCGGATCATCACGTTTGCTTCCGGGTATTTCCCGATCGGGATGAACAGATTCCCGATTTCCGGCTCTTTCCTGATAACCTCCTGCGCACTGGCAGGAATTTCTGTGAACACCTGATTCTGGATACCGATCCCCGGAACTGTCGGCCCCACATACATGACTTTGGTTTTCACTGCCTTCTGTTTCCCCTGTGCGACAGCAGGAGCCGCCGCTGTTTCTTTTTTGCTAGACATAGTCTGGTTCCCTCCTTCCTATTTTGGGAATGCTGAATTTAATATTGATGCCGCCGAAGTAGAACGGGTATGTATCATCATCGTCGATTGCGAACTGGATATCCTGATCCGCACGGTACACTCTGTTCAGGAGCGGCTCTGAAATAAATCTGTTCGTCACCCTCTGGATCATGGTCAGCAGATGCTCATGTCCGTTGGACTTTGATTCGTCATGCACCGAGAACAGAATCTGCGTTGTGACGTGCCACGGATCGTCATCATCCTTGGTTTCGCCGCCCTCAAACCGCACGATAAAATACGGCATAAGCTGGGAAACGTCCTCTTCGTCCGTCTCCATCACCGGGAGCTGGTGCGCATACCCTTTTACACCGACCACCTCTTCCCCGGCAGTATTTTTCGTTTTGATTTCTGAAAGGATGCCCTCCACCTCGGCTATAAGGTCATCCTGCAAATTTTTGAATGTCATATTTCACGCTCCTTATATAAGTTTGGCGATTTCCTTTTGGATTTCCTCATGGAGCCGTTTCTTTACCTTTTCCTCCATGTCCCCCTGACCGCCACGCTCTCCCTTGTAAATCTGCTCCACCATTTTAGGAGTGGAGTTTGCAGAAAAAACTTTCAAAGGGAACCGGCTTTTCCCTCGCCTCTGAACCATAAGACCGGCCGCTTTCCCGGAAGCCGGCACAAATGCCGCCCCTCCCCTTGAACCGCTCAGTTTTTTCAGGCCGGACTTTGTTATGTCCGCCTTGCCTCCGCTTTTTGGTGCAGATGTCTTAAAGTTCTTCAGTGTATGGGTTCTGCCGGAAGATTTGATGGTCGCTTCCAGCCGCCCCGGCGTTGCAGGGTATTTCTTCACATCTGCATTAAACCGCCCTGCGGCTATCGTGTAGCCCTGCGACCGTCCTGCCTTTATCATCTTCATTGCCTGCGTGGCAGTCCTGTTTATGGCATTGCGGAGTACCCTCGGAGCGTTCTTGTCTGCATCCTGCAGTTTCTTCATGACATATCTGAGGTCAGCCTTGTCGACCTCTACATAAAATGCCTGAGCCATATGCTTCACTCCTATCGTGCTTTATTGGCTTCTATCGTGATGGAGTAGACGCCGCCCTCGTCCACCGCATCCGCCACCCGGTAAATCTTGCCGTCAAGGTTCAGCGTGGAGCCCTGCTTTGGCATCGCCCCAAAATCCGAAGCCGCCACATAGATGAGTTTCTGGTTTACATAGATTCCGTCCACGTTCTGCGCCATGCGCTTTTCACGCTCAATCTGTTCGTTCGTGTCAAGCTGCACCGCCATTTCCTTCCCGTTTACAGTATGCATATCAGAAAACTCATCCACGTTCATAAATACTTCATGCACATCTGCCGCCAGAATATCCTTGAAGGACATCATGCCTTTTTCCCTGCAGTTTTCGGTTTCTGCCGTCCCGGAGTCTTCGGCACTTTCCCCTGAAGCTCCGTGCCGCCGTCCGTCCGCCCTTCCATGCCCGGTTCTGCCGCCGCTGGTTTTGCTTTCGCTTTTGGAGCAGGAGCGTCCGTGGCATCCTCCTTCCACGCTGCGCTCCCTGCCTCAATCCATGCGGCAGTCATTTCCGGGTTATTGACTGGCAGCTTATCCCCTGCGCTGTACTGATGTGCGAGATACAGCACGGGACGCATTGCCACCAGCGTCATGCGTTGATTTTCACGAGGACGGCAGTGTCGGCAGCGGATGCCGCCTCACAGGCATACCCTGCCTTGATGTTGCCATCGGAGGTTGTCGTGATCTCCCCATCGCTTTCTGAAAAATAAACGTCCGCCCCCGCGGCGATTTCCTCGCCGCCTTTCTGCATGGAATACACCCCGGTCACATGGAGCGTCCCGGTTTCTCCGGGGGAAATCTCCATCCCGGCCACGCCGATCCTGCTTCCGAGGACAATGACGGTATTGGCTTCAATTTTCTCCGTCCCGGTATTCTTATAGTCCAGGGCTTCTCCCCTCTGCCAATATGCTGCTTTCATGCTTCACATCTCCTTTCTTATGCCAGTTCGAGCTTCGTGTTCACTGCAACGCCCGGATTCTTCACTACTCCACGGTAATCCATCACGGAAATGCCCCAGTCTAAGAAGATATCCCACACGAATCCCAACTGCCCTACAGTCTCTGAACGCTTGATGGTCGGGATCTCCTGCCCGTTCAGGTAGTCCACCTCAATAAAATCGCAGTCGGATGAGCTTCCGATCATGAACCACGGCATTACGTTCCCCATGCCGCCGCACATTGCGTTGATGGTCGGGTCCTCAATCACATCCAGCCCGTTCCTGTACTGGTAGAGCGGATTGACCGCCTGAGTATTGTCGGAAGTCTCAATGTAAGGGCTGTTGAACAGCGTGTACATATCAAACTTCAGGCCGCTCGGCACGAGGATTTTGGACGGATTGATGATGATTGCTTCCCCGAACTGATCCTTCTGTGTTGCCAGTGCCATGATCATGGTCTGGACTGCCTCCTGCGTGATGCCCGTCCCGGTTTTCAGCATATTCTTATGGCTGGAATGGAAAAGGGCCACGCCGTCATAGATTGCCGGATTTTTCAGAAGGACGCTGAACACCTGCTTATTGATGGTTTTCCGGGCAGATGCCGCATACCTCGCCGGGAGGGAAGTCACAAGACCGATATCATCGTCAATGAATGCTTTTCTGGAAAGCGTGAACTGGCGGCCATAAGTTTTCAGCTTTCTGGTCGGCAGTTTGTCATCGCCGAATACGTCATGCTTCAGCTCGCCGCTTTCCGGCACTTCCAGAAATTCGCCGACCGGCCCGGCAATATAATAATTGTCATGGGTCTTGAAATCCGGCAGCGATCCTTTCTTGGTAAACTTGTCAAAAGTAACCTCCACATTCTTGTGACCTTCCTTGTAGGCTTTCTCAATCGTCTGGTCAAGGATTGCCGGGAACACGCTTTCCGGGTTAAAAAACGCCCTCTGGAAAAGCTCATCGTTGCTGGCACGGTTCAGACCGTCACCCCTGCCCCTCAGAGTCTCCGCTTCAATCAGGACGGATTTCAGGCTCATGCCCACCAGCTTTCCTGCGCCATCGGACGGCTTCTCCATATTGATGCCGCCACGGATCACGAGCGCATCCGAAACGTCACGGATGAATTTGTCCATGCCGGACTCACCGCCACGGATGCCGGAATGGATCGGTGCGCCGTTCTGGCGCAGATGGTCAAGCACCGCCGCCCTCACGCTGTCCACGGAATCCCCGTTGTCCACATACTTCCGGGAGTCAATCCCGAAGTCACGGCACATTTCTTCGATCTGGCGCACCCTCCTGCGCTCCGTTTCGAGGGCTTTCTTAGCCGCTGACTCTGCCTTTTTCTCGTCATCATCATCGCCGTCACCATCGCCACCGTCTCCGCCATCACCATCGCCGTCCTCATCATCCTTGGCACGGCTCTGGCCCGCATCGCCAGTGTTGCCCTGTGCGGATAAGTCAAGAAGCTCGACAGACCTTTTCAATCTGTCAAACTCGGCCTGCTCCTCCGCAGTCATCGCCCGGTCTTTCGCAGCGGAAAGGATTTCATTCATCCGGGCAAGCATCTGTTCTCTTGTCATCGTTGTTTCCTCCTTTTTGATTAATTGGTTATATTGAAGCTGCCTTAAGTAAGTCCCATAGACCCCGTCCCCAGCACCGCCCCCGATGGAGCGTCCGACTCCCACGCTTGGGTCTGCCGGGACGGATACGATGCTGATCTCAAACGGAGTCCACTTCCTTGCGATGGAGCATGGCCCCGTGAACCTCCCGTCCGCAGACTGCTTATTAGGCATTACTTCCTCCCATGAATCCACCAGATAGCCGACAGACACCCCTTTCAGCGTCTTGTTTTTGACTTTCTGGAATATCTTTTCAGACTCTTCGTCTGAATCGAACGTGATTTCTGCCTCGCCACGGCTATTTTCCAGCCATGCACGTTCTATCTTCCCGATTACCGCATCCCGGTCATGGTTGAATAAAAGCACCCCGATGGAATTCAGCCGCTCCATATTCACGGCCCCTTCCGAATGGTCAAGTATCTCAGTGCCAAACCATCTGTCATATGGTGCTTCGGAACTGAAGGAGAGCCGGAATGTCCGTTCCCTTCCATCACCTTCCACTGCCCGGATGGTGCAGTCACTCAGTTCCCTTATTCCCACGTCCTTCTGATTCGTCATCGTCTGGTTCTTCGGGTTCTGATCCATCGTCCTCTTTAGGATCTCCCCCTTCCGCTTCTGTGAGGGTTGGCTTCTCGTCCTCACCCTCCCCTTCATCTTCCTGCTGTAATTTGCCATCGAATATCACTCCTCCTAAATCAATGCCCTTGTCAGCCGCATACTCCAGCACCTCTGCCATGTCATCAATCTGCGTCCGCCAGTCCGTGCCGTTTTCTGCCGCTATCTGCTTATATGTCTTTACTCCAATGTTCATTGCGGTTTTCATCGCCCCGGATTCCTTCTGAGGGTCTATCCATTTCTTTGGCGGCTGTATCCACTCGTGGGAAAGGAACTCATCCTTCTTTCCCCAGAAATCGCCCTGAACCGTGATAAGCCCTGCCAGATAGCAGGAAATGACGAATGTCTCATAGATTTCATCCAGAATAGAGAGGATCATCTCCTTCTCTTCCTGGAATGTCATCTCGTCCTCGATTGCCCCCTGCCGTGCGGATGCATAGTTGGTTTCACTCATGTCCCGGCTGGTTGCCTCATACGAAAGCCCCTGCCCTGCCCCGACAAGCCTCTGCTGGAGCTTCACGAAGGATGTCGCATCCGCAGACTGCCCGGTCGGGTTCACTACTTCCACATCATCCCCGGTGTTCAGCTCCTTGATCATTCCGGGAGTGAGCGTCTTCCCGTCATAGTCAAATTTCCGTTCGCCGGACGCTGCGCCCGGACGGCCTATCCCGGTGACCGGGAGTGCCTTTTTTATGAATACCGCCAGACAGGCTTCAATCCTCTGTTTTACAGACACCGCCGTGATGAATTCATTCACGTCACGGATGCGTGTGATGGTCTGGCTCATGTCCGACATTTCCCGGATCTGTGACGGCCGCTTTTTGGAGTAGTAGAAAATCACATCCTCCGCTTTTATGTACACGGACTGCCCCAGGGAGTAGCCGTCCAGCTCGTACTGCCTGATCCAGTACCCCGTGGGACGGTTGTACTCGTTGTACTCAACCCCACCGATCACCCGATGCCCTGCCTTGTCAGGGAACGTCTGCAGATTGTCCAGCTCATCCACCTCAATCATCTGAAGGGAGAACGGTACCATGCCGTCCTTCGTGTACCGCTTCACAAACAAGATGCCGCCGTCCACTTTCTTCCTTACCACCGCCATGCGGAGAATCTGGTTTAGGGACTGCTGCCCGGTCACGTCACAGTTCCTGGCCTTGCACCATTTCTTCCAGAGCTTCTCCAGCTCCTTGTTCAGCTCTGCGCTTGGCGTCTTCGCCTGAATCTGGAAGCCGCTGCCGATCACATTCCGCTTGTACGCACCCAGCACGGAATTCATCACATCCGAATTCCGCTCCAAATCCCTCGCCCTCGCCCGGACCCAGCTCCTGCTTTCCCGGTCGGTCACTTCCGCAGAGTAATTCGTTACCCTCCACCCTGCGTTCAGCCGGCCGTTGCTCCCGGCATCATAATTCCTCAATTCCTCGTATGCGTTCCTCCATGCGGCACGTCTCGCCGCCCTCTCCGGGGAAAAGAACGCTATCGCCCCGTCTAGCCAGCTCATCCACGCACCCCCTATCTTCCGTCAAACACGGCCACATAGGTGTCATCAAATAAGCCGGAGTTCCCCTCGGCGGCCACTTGCGCCTGAAGCTCCTTCTGCCTTGCCACAAGTGCGGAATACTCCGCCCTTGTAAGTTTCCGGGAGCCCATCTGATAGGACTGCCCACCGAGCGTCACCCTTGAAATGGCAAGCTGGACTTCTGCCAGCTCCTCTGCCGCCGTCTTTATATTTGCCATATGATCGCCTCCTTACAGCCATCCCTCATTTGTCTTTATCCATGCCTCTTCAGGTGGGGATTCTTCCTGCTTCGGCTTCTGTTCTTCTGCCCCTGCATCATTGTCCAGATGCATGAACCTTACTTGCCGGATATCTGCCGCCGCCAGCGCATATACCTCCGCATCCAGATAATGGTTGTCGGCATGGCTGCTTTTCTGCTTCCATCTCTGCACCGTCCGGCTTCCTACTTTCACATTGACCTTATGCTCTGCCGTGACCTGTTCGGCGTAATCCATATCGCAGTCTTTGTGAACCATCCACGACCCCCGGCCGTTTTTCTTTTTCATTCTGGATGCAATCATGTCCTTGTAATGCTCGCCGTCCACAATCGCCAGATCCATGCCGTATGCCCTGCTGTCCGGCTTGTTTATCTTATTCAGCTTGAAGTCCGTGTTCATCGGGTTGGAAGAACCTTTGGACGGCAAAGCCCAGTCCGCATTGTCGGCGCAGAAATCATAAACCGCATCGCTGTCATATCCTGAATCAATCAGGCAGAGGGACACTACCATCTGCTCCCCGTTTTCCTTCAGGTATCCCAAATTCATGACGTACTCAATATCTGCCCATGACAGTGCCTGTCCGTGTGCTATGTTCTGGCTGGTGATGTGGTCTCCCCATGCCCGGATCGTCCAGTAGAAAGAAGTTTCCTGAACGTCCACGCCCCCGGTGAGCATCTTCGCCCATTCCGGCACGACAAACTCCGGCAGCTCCGTCCGCCGTTCCATGACGATGGAAGCGAACACAAGGAGCTTCGTGTCCTCCCACGGCTCTGCAAGCCATGAGTTCGTGAAATTCTGCATCTTCTCCGGGTCCCCAAGGGAATCCAGATACTCCAGCGCAACTTCGGAGAAGCGCACGAACGGGGAATACAGCACATTGATCCAGTAGCCGACCTTCCGTCTGGACGCATTGTTCTCCTTCACGGTCTGCCACCGCCCCTGCTGGAGCATCCTGTCCTTGTGCTGGTCGGTAATGATACATCCGCATTCCTGGCAGATATACACCGCCTGATCCGCCCGGTCTGAAATGGTAAGCCCCTCTTCATCGCCCGGATACTTAAGCTGCTTGAATTTCAGCTCTATATACTCACCGCAGTGCGGACACGGTACAAAGTAGTGTTTCTCTATGTCCGACCCCTGCAGGGCTTTCCATATCTGCCCCGTTTCAATGGTCGGTGTGCTGGTCATGTATATTTTCCGGTTCCTGAATGTCTTTACACGTTCCCGTGCAAGGGAAATCGGATCAGCCTCCTTCTTGGAGGCAGCAGGGTATTTGTCCACCTCATCCAAGAACAGATACTTGATGGCTTTGGACGCAAGGCTTGACGGACTGTTCGCTCCCGAAATCGTGAGATACATCGCCTCGAACTGCATCTCCAGTTTCTGCGACTGGAATTCCTTGTACAGCCGCTTTAATGCCGGACTGCTTTTCAGCATAGGCTTGATGCGGTTCTCGCTGATGGATTCCCCCAACTTGTCGGACGGATAGACCACCATCGCTGGGGACGGGTCCTGCTGGATGATGTACCCAAGCATATTAAGCAGGGCTTCCGAACCGCCAATCTGTGTGCATTTGCACAATGCGATTTCCTCTGTTTCGTAATTGCACAGCTCATCCATGATCTCCTTCAGATACGGAGTCTTGTCATTCCTCCACGGCCCCGGCATTGCCGCTGTCTTGGAGTCAAGGAAACGGTACTTCTCTGCCCAGTCTGAAACGGAGATATCTTCCGGGGGCTGTAGCTGCCGCAGGGTTTCCAGAATATAAAATGCCACTTCATACTTCTTGCGCCATTTCCGGCACTTAACCATCACCATCACCCGGCTTTTCTGCCTCGGCGATAATGCCCTTCGCATCACTCGGCTTTACTACCCCTGCAATTACGAAAGAGTTCAGCAGCTCGGCTATTTCGCCGGATATTTCTTTTTCTATCCTCCGGGCTTCGAGCGGCTCTAACTGCCCGGAAAGCATACCGCTGACTCTGGCCGGAAGTGACATTGCGAATTTCTTAAACACCAGAAAGAATTTTGCATAGTCCAGCTTGACCTCTTCCACAGAGATATAGTCCCCGGCCGCAATCGCCGTTTTTAATCGGTGCAGTTCTCCCTGGCTTTCCTTCAGGGCAATGTCCGCCGCCATCTTCTGTTCCCGGAGTTCTATCTCCTTGTCCGTCCGATGCTGCTTTCCATATGCCTTTTCAGACAAATACTGGATATACCTCTGCGTTGTCGGGATCAGGTCATACCTCCGGCATTTTTTGCCGTCCTCATCCACGGCTTCCACCGTTTCAATCACGCCGTCCTGCGTGAGCTGCTGCACCCTTCGGATGCCGGAGAATCCGAAGAGCTTCGCTATAATTTCTGTCCTTACAAGATTTGTTGAATTTCCTGTCTCACTCATCCAAATTACCCCCCCCCGCAGCGGTTATAAGCTCTGTCAAGTTTTCTTCTACAATCATCTTTCCTCTTTTACCGCCACTTTCCCGGTATATTCCTCCCATCGTTTAACAATCACGTCACAGTAGACTTCATCCAGCTCCGCACAGTATGCCCTACGACCCAACTGCTCTGCTGCCATGACGGTCGTACCAGATCCGCAGAAAGAATCGAGGACGATATCCCCAGCTTTCGTGCTGTTCTGAATCAGATACCCAAATAACGGAATCGGCTTCATGGTCGGATGTGTTTCACTCCGCTTCGGTCTGTCAAACGTGAGAACGGTTGTCTGCCGTCTGTCGGAATACCATGCGTGGCTTGCGCCCTCGTTCCATCCGTACAGACATGGTTCATGCTGCCACTGGTAATCCTGCCGCCCAAGAACGAAAACGTCCTTGCACCAAATCAGGCACTCCCGGACTTGCCAGCCTATATCGAAACACGCACCACGGAAATCATATCCCTTGGAATCGGCGTGCCATATGTAGAATGCCGCCCCGGCTTTCATGGACTTCTTGGCAGCGGAAAACGCATCCAGCAGGAATGCCCGGAATCCCTCATCGCTCATTCGGTCATTTTCTATTTTCAGCGCATCCTTGGTCTTTCCGACATAGTCCACGTTGTACGGAGGATCTGTCAGATAAAGATCCGCTTTCGCTCCGTCCATCAGCCGTTCCATGTCAGCCATGCTCCTGGCGTCTCCGCATATAAGGCGATGCTCACCAAGAATCCACACGTCCCCTCGCTTCGTCCGGGTTTCTTCCCTGGCTCTTGCGATGGCTTCATCCTCGTTGAAATCCTCATCCTCCTGCGCATCGTCATCATCAAATTTCACTTTCAGGTTTTCCAGCTCATCAAAAGTGAAGCCGGATAGCTGCATATTGATGTCACTCAAGTCCAGCTCGATCAGAAGATCAACCAGTTTCTCTTCATCCCACTGCCCGGTAATTTTATTCAGGGCAATGTTCAGGGCTTTCTCCTGCTCCTTGGTTGCTTCCACCACGACCACTTGCGTGGTGTCGTATCCCAAATCCAGCAGGACGTTGTAACGCTGGTGGCCACCGATAATTGTGCCGTCTGAATTTATGATGATCGGATCAACGTACCCGAAAGCCTCTATGCTGTTCTTGATTTTCTCGTATTCAGGATCACCCGGCTTCAGTGCCACCCTTGGGTTATATTCCGCAGGGTAAATATCCGAAAGCCGCCGCTCCTGAAGGTTCAGTGTGGTTTTCACGGAATCCCTCCATCCTCCCGTCTGGGCCATGCGTAACGAAACGCAAAAATTTTTTTTTATAAAATCCGGGCAAAAGCCGGACCTTCCTCGGACCCGCAGGCCGTACCCCCTCCGGGGAGTACCTACGCCGGGAGGCGGCTTGCCCCTCTACGCTTCGCCGTGCTGGCACTCAGCAGAACAAAAAAGACAGCTTTCGCTGTCTTCGTCAGAGCGCAGGGTCTATCCCCCTGCCGCTTCATCTCTTCTATTCAGTTGTTCCACGCTACCATCATATCACACACACGAGTCGCATGGAGTCGCATCTTTCTTAAAGCCCCTCAAAGCCTTACAGCACAAGGCTTTGAAGCCTCTCGCTGTGCGTGTATGCGTGTGCCTCGCTGCGCTTGCGTATGCCCTGACAACCCTGCATATGAGCCGCTACGTGCGCTGTGTGCCGTGCGTGGTGCGCCGCCCTGCGTGAGCGTGGTGCGTGGCTGTGCGTGTGTGCGTGTCACAAGCGTTGGTATACGCCCTGCCCTGCCCTATATACCCTGCCATATACAAGCCCCTATATTTCGCCCCTATATATGGGCTATATATACCCACTCATAATAAGCCCTATATACAGCCCCCTATATATGCCCCTGAAGCCGCCCTGAAAATGCCCCTTGAAATTTCCAGATTTATTTCCCGGTAAAAATACCCCACTTTGGTTTTCCGGGCCAATACCCGGCCTTGATTTTTTGCCTTGCCTGAAATTGGCTTTTTTCAAAATGCCCCTGCGGCAAAGCCTGAAAAAATCGGCCCTGATTTCTGAAATGGAAATCCCCAGGGAAGAGAAAACTCCCGTTTCACTTTTTCTTCCCTGGCATCCGCTTATTATTCCGGGATTTTTTCTGAATGGAATTTCCAGATTTATTTTCCGGCTTGATACCCCCACTTTGATTTTTCGGCTTACCCCTGTCACGTTCCGCGCACCATAGGATATAGTCTTTTTCACTTTCCTTTACCATCCTCTGAATTCGTGGATTTTGCAGGAGCTTGTCAATGGTGGCATTGTACCGCCTGATGCACTGGCTCTTTGACATTGGGATCGCTGCCTCAATATCCGGCCACTGCATCATGTCAATGTGTCGCATTTCAAAAATCTCCCGGTCGATTTCCGTAATCGGTATGTATTCAATGATGGTCATCACCCGGACGATGGCTTTTTCAATCTCGCTTTTCTGCTTGTAGATGCGCTCCTCAATATCCGCCAGCTGGAGAACGATGGATGCCGCACCCTCTCCCGGATCTGTCCGCTTTATGATTGGTTCGTAGCCAATGCCGCCGATCGGCGCATTCCTCTCCGCATTTATTCTTTTCAGCCGCTCATCCAGCCTCTTTTTATGATCCTCTGCCCTGAATGCCTGTCCGAGCATCCATTTCAGCACGTCCTCCTGCACTGACTTCTCCATGCCTCTCCATACCTCCTAATTTCCTCCGAACCGTTCACTTCCGATTCTGTTATACTCATCAAAAATTTTTTGAAATTCCGCTTCCCACGCTTCACTATGGCCAGATTCTTTTCCTGCCGCCACATGAGCCAGTTCATGAGCGAAAACCTCAACAGCGTCTTTTATGCTCAGGCAAGCCGAAACTGACACTATCGGGATAGATTCGTCATCAGGAAAAACTGTTTCTCCGAACACTGCTTTTCCATCTTCATCTTTAATACCATCACTGAAAACCGCCTGATATTTTTTCTCGGGATACAGCTTACGAAATGCTTCCTGTAGCAGATCAAAGGGACTATTAACGAATGAGCATCTTCTATCTATTTTCCACTTTACGATTTGTAAAGCCTCTTCCGGGTAAGTCACAATCGCCGCCGTGCCTCCGGCAATATTAATCTTCCTGACAGCCAGCTCCTGCAGGCTGGAAACCTCTCCGAATACCGGCCGCTTTACCTCGAATCCAAAATACCGTCCCCCGACAACACACATGATATCCGGGATGCCCCCGATACTGTATGCGCCCTGCGATACTTTTACGACATAAGCGTCCGGGTACTCCCTCCTTAATGCCTCTATGATTTTTTTCTGGTAATACCTTTCAGGAGGGATTCTTTCACGAAGCCATTTTACGGCCTGCGTCTTTGTGATTCCACGCTCCTTTTGCACCTGCGCTATGACATCACTGTCCTTCCATCCTTTTTCATAATGCTCCAGCATATCTTTTCTTCGCCTCCTCATATTCTTTCTGTATCAGTTCCATCGTTGGCGGCAGCATAATCATCCAGCACATTTCATCTTTTTTCTTCCAGACGCCATATTCTTCAATCCAGCCCATGTCTATGATATGATTCCATGCAGAAAACTCACCGCCTCCATGCGTCTGTTTGCCCTCTTCGTTGTAGACATCGCAGTGTTCGATCCAGTAAGGCGCATATCCTTCATAGAACACCCGGTCATGCACCGGGCATAGTGCTTCGAGGAACTTATCCACATTGTATGTGGAAAAAAGAATCCGGCTGGCTTCCTTTAACGCTCCCCTAGCAATTTCCTCTGCCAGAATCATATTGATCCGCTCTATCGCCTCATTATTTTCATCCTCTTTCAGGATGCGGATTCCGCACAGCAGGAAGCTCCTGCAAATTTCCGTTGCACTTTTTGAAATCTTTTTTTTCAATGCCAGCAATTGTACGGCATACTGTTTCTTCTGTGCCTCGGTCATCTGCTCTTCATTCCTCCGCAGTTTTCCTAGCATTTCATCCATTTCCGTAAAGATATTCCCCACCGCCATCACCTCCAGACGTTACACCCATGTCACACCAGATTTATATTTCCGGGAATCGCCATGAGCCTTTGATTTTTATAGCTTTTCAAGAAAACGTAACACCGTAACACCCAATTTTTATATACACCATCATTTTTTTGAAAAAAGTGCAATTTGCACGGATGCACTTTCACTTTTTCTTTCCCATATATATATTCATGAAAAAGGTGTTACTGGTGTTACAGTGCGCCGGAAAGCCTTGATTTGCTTGCTTTTTTTGCGTAACACCTTTGTAACACCTTTTGTAAAATAGGTGTTACATGGTGTAACTTAAAACCGCCTTTCTGCCCGTGGCTCGAATTCCACGCACCGATCGCCAAACTCCGTGATGTCAAGATAGGCTTCACTGTCCAAATTAAGGCAGTAATACCCCGGTCCCTGCTCCCCGTTGCCGCACCAAGTATGGGAGCGGCACTTTCCGCACATCTCATCCCTCTGCCGGGACGGCATCCCGTATCTATTCTCCCTCGCCATCGTCATCGTCCTCCTTCCCGGCATTCGCCCCAGCTTGTGCGATGGACAGCATCATGCCAAGAAGTGTCTGCGCTTGCTGCTCCTGCTCGATTTCCTGCTTGAATGCCGTCATATAGGACATGACCACCACGCTGGCGATCTGCGCCGCCATATTGGGATTATGCGTGTCCTGCATTGCCTGATTGTACGCTATCATGTATGCGCTTGCTGAATCCTGAATAAACTTTGTATGCTTCATGACTTCCTCCTATTCTGTGCCTTTAAATAATCATACTCATACGAATACTTTGAAATTTTGGAAATTGATGGGCTTTCTATGCCTAATATCTTTTTCAAAAATGCCACTAACATCCTTGTTTTCATAACTCTCCCTCCCAATTCCATAAACCTTGCTTCCCGGACGCTGGTATCGGCTCATTAAAAAATACCGGGTTCTCCATCACCCACGCATACCGCCCCGGAGTGAAATCACCAAATATGTATTCATCTGGATTCTGCTCTCTGATAAGAGCCGCCGTCTTTTCATCAATGAATACACAGTTTACTAGATTCGCCTTGCCAATAATCGCCCCGGTCGGGAATATATCTCCCCGGTTCGCAACTCCCACAAGGCACTCCTTCGCCCTTCTCCATGCACCCGAAGGCATCAGCCTCGCCCCATACAGCACATTTTTCTTTCCTGCATGGATAAGGATTTCTCCACGGTAATTTGTCTTCCATGATCTGGTTTCACATCTTTTCGACCCAGCCGCCAGCAATGTTGCCCACGGCTGCCACAGCGTAATTACCTTCATTTTCCACTCACTCCTTTCCACAAAGCGCATTCCGTACAGAGCAGGATCGCACCCTGCCCCCTCGCCAGCATATTCCTGGCATTATCCGACCAGCACTCCCGACCGCAGGACGGACAGATCGCCGGATACCATCCCTCGTGTTTTTCCGGCACATTCTTCTTAAGCGGCATACAGATATAGCCGCCCCGGTCAGTCGGCTTCCTTGGTCTGATTTCCATCTTTTTTCTCACTCCTTTCAAAAGCCGCCGCAATGCTCACCTTAATTGCCGCCATCTTCTTTTCCCCGATGCCTTTCGTTTCAGAAACCGCCCGGATCACTTCCTGAAGGTCAATCCCTGGCACACTCGCCCTGCCGTCCTCGAAGCCGTATTTATACAAATCTGTGCAGAAAGCCGTAAACTGCTGCCTGTCGTACCTTTTCACATCCTTATAAACTGTCCTTGTAATTTCTGGCATAATGCCTTTTTTTATTCCTGTTCATTTGCACCCTCCATTTCCAATGCTTCTATCTTTTCAAACAGATCCATAGCCGGATATTTTTTCTTCGGATACTGCTGATACACTGCCTCACATTCACGACCGTTTACATAGTCCATAAAATATTTCATTGCCAGTCTATACGGAATATCTTTATGTTTCCCGGTCAGTGTCAATTTACTTTTGTCATCATAAGTGATTCTAATTTTCCACATCTTTTTAATTCTCCTATTTCTTTTAAGATTTCCGTTTCCTTCATTTCCTGCTCTATGTATTCCTCCATAGTCGGACGCTTCCCGTCCAGATCATCCCATTTATAGATTTCATGCCGCTCACGCTCATACTGCCCCTTGTAGCAGTTCCGGCAGGAGCATATCCCTGAAAGCCAGCGCATTTCGCCGTAATACTCCGGCATTTCGCAATGCTTACAGATTACTATCCGCTTCATTTCATCCATTATCCATCACCAATCCTTCCAAACTCATCTGTTTATATCCCGGTTCACAGTTCGCCCATAGGACTTCCTTTTTCTTGGAGCAGACCTGAGAATATGCCGTGTTTTCATACCGCCTCCACCCTGAAAGCATTTCCCGGTAAAGCTCTGTGTCATAGCCGCTGATCAAGACCGCTCCCTCATGCGAAAGCAATACCTCCAGCAGCTCCCGGTGTCCGTCATCGTCCATTTCATGCCGATACTGCTTCCCGTGCCGGGTTTCCAGCATATAAGGCGGATCGCAGTAAATCAGGACATTTTTATGATTAAACCGCCGAATTACATCCACGGCCGGCTTGTTTTCTATCTGTACCCCACGGAGACGCTCTGCCGCCTGAAATATTTTGTCCGGCAGATGCACCCAGTCCTGCGCCGCATATGCCTTTTCCCTGCCCTGCACATCATTCTTCCAGCCGACTTTCTCGCCATTTGTCCTGAAGCCATGCCCCATATTCAGTCTGATATAGAAATTCACTGCCCTTTCAAAGCTGCTTTCTGGTACCGCCGCAAACGCATCCTCATACACTTGCCGTGCATATGGTGTATAATATATTTCTCTGGCCAGACGCTCCGGGTCTTTCCTGATCCACTCAAACAGATTCACAACATTGCCGTCTAAATCATTTATGGTCTCTATGTTGCTCCGGGGCTTATTGAAAAGTACCGCCCCACTCCCAAAGAACGGCTCCACATAGCTGTGGTGTTCAGGAAAAAGGCTCACAATCCATTTCGCAAGACTCCACTTGCTTCCCGGATATTTCATAATTGCCTTCATTTCATCACCTAATCGAATGGCAGATCCGCATCATCACCCACATGAAGCCATTCATCCTTGGATTCTTCCGTGGACGAAAGCCCCTGCGCTTTTTCTATAAAGAATTCCACAAAACGCTGCACCCTTCCTTGAAAGCGGCTGGTTACAGTATAGGTCTCTCCACCGTGATCCTTTCGCTGGACAGCTGTAATGAATCCCTTGTCTGCCATATATTTCTTTGTTTTCCTCTCGTTGTATCCTTCCCTTTTCAGGGCAGAATTCAAAGCTGACGTGTAGATATAAGCCACCTTTCCGTCTTCCGACATCGTGCCAAGGCAAGTGCCGATTGCATCACTCCCAAAATATGCCTGATTGGAAAGCACCCAGTCTGTTACGAACTGCACTGCGCTCTCGTTTACATCCCCTGCGGCAGCAGACATCTGTTCTTCCATGATTTTCTTCGCCGCCTCGCAGGCCTTTCCCCACGAATCCGGGCTGATGGCAAGTTTCCGGCTTGCCGCCTGTTCTGACAGTGTAACTTGATGCCCATCTGCAGGAGCCGGCTTTTCCTTAAAGAACCATTCTTCTATCATGGCATCCGCAAGTGCTATCACCGCCACGCTCGCCACATGGCTTCCGGCTTTTCCGCTGCCGACCGATTTTACAAAATCCTGCATCCTGGCATACCATTCCCGGACGCTGTCCTCGTCTATCCCGACCAGATGCCGGACGAATTCGGGACCGGCATGGCCATAATCGGAAGCAATATCCTGATACATCTGTGCCGCCTCAGCTTCACTTTCAAACGGTCCGCAGTAGATTTCAAGCACCCTCGTGTTTACCCCGGTCTGTGACGTGTTTGTGGAAAGCGGCTCTTCCCCCGTTGACATGGCAATGGTGCGCCATGAGTGCGTGGTCTGGATGCCGCCCGTCTTCGCCCCACGGAGCTTCCCCATGCCGGAGGATATCATGTAGACAATGTTCTCCAGCTTCGCCTGATTGTTTCCGGCCAGCTGTCGTTCATCTATCCCCATCGGGAGGTCTGAAAAGAAAGATGCCATCCTTTCCAAGCCCACCTGAGTCGCATTGAAATTCATGGTCAGCCTGTCGGAATCCCCCCATGCTGACAAAGCGGCCTTAAGAGCCGCCGTTTTCCCCGTCCTGGACCCGCCCCAATTGTGCAGGAAGAACGTCCTCTGTCTTACGATCCGCAGGAGCGGAGCGGCAAATGCCGCCGCCAGTATAAAGCGGAACTTGTATTTTTCCCGTTGCGGTCGCATGGTGGCGATCCATCCCTCCATGCTCCCGGTCTGGCAGTATGCCGATGCCATTCCCTTCTGTGACGGGTCTATGTCTATGAAAATGTCAGATCCCATCCCCGGTATGAACCGATTCCCCCTCTGCCACCCAAAGGTGGACGTGGAATCCGTCCGGGATATGATGTCTATATTCTCCGCTTCCAGTGCGGAAAGGAAGCGCACCACTTGCTTTGCATTCTCCGAAGTTACCGTGCATCCCAGATCTGAAAGCGCAGTAATGCCCCTGCTCGTAAATATCACGCTCCGGGGGAAAGACTCCGTGTGCCACTCGCCGTCCCGGAGAAAAGCCACCTCTATCTTCTCATCCCCCGTGTCAAGGCTCTTAAGCCTCCGTGTCAGGATGATCGGCGTCCTGCAGACCAGCTTCGGTTCATAGCTTTTTTCATCAAATCGGCTGATGCCCTTTTCAGAATACTTCCACCCTTCCGGGATTCTTAAGTTTACTGGCGCACCCTTTATTGCCTCCGGGATTACTTCCGGCTCGTCAAGGTCAATCGGCTTTGCGTTTTTCACAAGCCCCATGATGTGCTTTTTTCCCTCTTCTTTTCCGAAGCGCATCAGCACGTCTGACGGATCCTTGCATTTCTCGATATCGCCGCAGGAGAAGATGAATGCCTCGCCGATGAATTCAATGCTGCGCATCCCCTCCAGCACCTTTTTCACGAACGTCTCGCCGCCGCTGTCCTTTTCCTGATGGATGTACACCTTCAGGTCTTGGAGCTTCTCGGCATATTCCGCTTTAAACATGGACGCTCCGGGAGAACCGACCGCAGGAAGTTCCATATACCAAAGGCTCTGCGAATCGCTCTCGCCCTCCACCAGAATGACCGCATCGCCCTTCCTGATCTGCGGAAGCCGCCATTCGCCGTACAAGCCGATCTTCCCTGAGCTTCCCCACTTCCACTTGAACTGCTTCCTTGCATACCGCTTTCTGGTTGCGCCCTCACTGCCGTCCTCGTTGTAATATGGGATCTTCAGGAATGTCGTGCCGTCCCGGTCTTTCCCGGTTGCCGCCTTGCAGTATTCCTTCAGCCATTCCTCCGGCAGTTTCTTTTCAAAGGCATATTGTGCCAGGGAATAGGAGCGGCCCTGCGGCCGTTCCTCCTCCTGCTCCCTGCCATACTGTGCCAGAATCTCCTTGTATGCCTCCGCAGTGTCCGTGTCATGGATCTTCGCATAGAAGTCCAGAAAGTTTCCGCTGATGTCCTCGGAAAAGCAATGCCACTTCCCGGTCTGCAGATCAACTGAGAAACTATTGTTCGTGTCATTGTGGAAAGGGCAAAGCCCGGTCAGGTGGCCGTTCACGATCCTTGACTTTTTGACATGGGCTTTATATTCAGTTGTGTAATCCACGAAATCGTCAATGTTGACTTCTGCCCCGTTCCTCATCTGCTGCATCCTCCGTTTCCCTGACATATTCCCTTGCGGACCGCTCGGTAAAGTCCAGCCGCTCCGGCTTAAGGCCGAGGCGCAACGTTGCATATTCAATGTCAGCCCTCATGCCCTCTGAAATCCTGCCGTCAATAACCGCCAGAAGCACCCGGTCGCACAGCTCCATAGCGATATGCCCTGCCGCAATCCCGAAGTCCCTCTCGAATCCTGAATCAAGCATGAATGCCGGGAAATACAGATGCGGCACTATCGGGATGTCCCCTTTGCTTAAAAATTCATTCCGTGCCAGACTTCTTGCGAATCGGTTATTGAACAGCCGCCCTTCCGCATCGTCCGCATGGAACTGGCTTATGATGAACACTTTCTTCGCCGCTTTCGGATGCATATTGCCGCTCTCTCCCAATGCGCAGAGTCCGCAGTATTCATACGGCTCGTTTCCGCTGCTTCTGGAAAATGTCTGGTAAAGCCTCACCGTCCCAATAAAATGCTGTGAGTATGCGTTCGGGTTCTGGAGGATGTCCTGTGTATCGTCAATCTCGCCGTCCATGATTCCGAGGATGTCGGTAATGACACGCTGGTCGCATTCATCACCCCGGCGCAGGACGTTCTCATCCGTACCGCCCGGAAACATATCCCTTGTAATCCGTCTTCCCATCCTGATCCTCCTTTCTAGTTGAACGGCAGCTCTTCATCTATGCCGTCCGGGATATTCATAAAGCCATCGTCATCGGTGACTGGAGGCGGCGCAGTCCTGCCGCCGCTGCCTCCGCTGTTGCCGGACGATGCGTTTTTGCTTTCCACGAATTCCACCTCTTCCGCAACAACATCCGTGGTATATACCTTCTGTCCGTCCCGGTTCGTATAGCTTCCCGTCTGGATGCGCCCGACTAGCCCCAGCTTCATTCCCTTGTGGAAATACTTGTCTATAAACTCTGCCGTCTTCCCCCACGCTATGCAGGAGGGGAAATCGGCTGTCACTTCATCGCCATCCCTTTTGAAGCGGCGATCCACCGCCAGATTGAAACGCACATAGCTGGAGTTCTGCGTTGCAGAAAGCTCCGGGTCCTTTGTAAGACGCCCTACCAAGATTATCTTATTCATGACTTAACCTCCTTTACCGGCTCCACTCCTGCCAAGGCTCTCAGGCACTCGTTGGCATCCGCAAGGCCGGTTATCTTGCTCGGATTCCCTTTCGGCTCGTACTGCTTAAGGACTTTCATCAGCTCTTTGTTTTTCTGGCCGCCCAGCTCCTTGCACCTGGCGATGATGGCTTCCTGGGCTTCCTTCAGCTTTGCCGCCTCAACCTCATCCGTGGTCTGCCGCTGCTTTGCCGGAGCGTCCCCCTTCAAAGCCCAATCATAGAGCTTCTCCCCGGACTTCTCCGTCAGGACTTCATTCAGCTCAAACAGATGCGTGTTGTCCTTTTCCGCATGGGCAAGGTGGGAATCCTGATCCAGCATGAAAGCCACCGTGTATTCGTACTGGATATCCTTGTCCTGCTGTGCGCCCATGCCGATTTTCTTCGGCACCTGCTTCCCGTTCTTCTCCTCCATGATGTATTCATCCTTCCCCCGTGCCGTTGCCACCACATGGATCGGGGAAAAGAGGATTTTTTCCATCAGCTTCCTATGCTTCGGCTTCCATTTGCCCCAAGCCTGAAAGCTCGTCATCCTCGGCTCATTGTTGACCTGTTCATTTACCCACGTCCACACATGGGTAAGGGAATCCACGATCAGTACCTTGTAGCCGCTGGAAATTGCGAGGTCTACCGCCTCCATGTATGTATCAATAGAAAACTCATCCAGATCAATCAGGTCGTACTGAAACTCATCTGCATAATAATTGTTCCGGGTTCCTTCTGAACCGATGTATGCAATCTTGCTTCCACCGGCCCCTGCAATGCCGATCCTCTCGGCGATCCCGGTTGCCACCCGGAGTGCGGAGTAGCTTTTGCCGCTGCCGCTGGGACCGGTAATCACTGCCTTGATGTAGACCTGATCCCTTTTCGCTGTCTTAAATTCCATTTTTCTTGCCATGACTATCCCTCCTCGCTTTCATTTTCCGGCTCTGAAAAGCCGTCCTCGTCCACGCTGCCAGCATATTCCTCTAATGGAGAGCGGAAGCTCCCTGCGCTTTCATAAAGGTCATCGCTGATCCGCTTCGCCTCTGCCGCCATCGTGACCGCCGCCACAATGGTATCCGCCAGCGCATTGGAGATACTCTCCGTCCTTTCAATTGCCCGGATATCATCATCCGAGGACAGATTTATCAGGAAAGTTTTCATTCCGTCACTGACCGATTTTATCTGTCCGTTCAGGACGCACATTGCTTCGGCGAGGATGCCGTATCCCTCGTGACGGTTCTTGACCTTTCCGGGTTTCTGTGCCTTAACGATATCGTGGGCAAAGTCGATCATGACGCTGGTGTTCTCTTCCAGATTCCTTTCTGAGGAAAGGCGGCAGTCCAGCTGGTACTGCCCGTTCTCATCGGTTTCTTTATACATTCCTGCCCCTCCTCTCGAATGCCTCCTTCAGCTTGTCCTGCTTCTTGGTGTCCTTTTTTGTCCGGCTCACGATGATCTCGTCATAGACATTCAGAATTCCCAGCACGTCCTCCGGGATGCCGTCATCAGACTCCGCCACTTCCCTCATGGTAGAATTGAGCGTCCTCCAGTCCACGGTTTCCTTTACGATTTCCCCGAATCCGTTCTCCTTCAGGACGGCAATCTTATCAAGCCCCTCGGCTTCCAGATCCTCCTGCGCCCGGAAGCTGTATTTTCCCTGGACTTTCGGCGAGTAGACAAATCCCTCATTGGTTGCGCTGTCCTCTCCGATCTCCGTAATTGCCGCCGCAAGGTCAATCTGAATCTGCTTGTATTCCTCCTCTGCCGCAGCCTTTTCTTTCGCCAGACGCTCCTTCCTTTCCCTGATTTCCTCATACTGATCAATTAATTCTTTTACTTTTCCCTGTGCCATGATTATCCTCCTTACTTGAAAAATTCCTTCCAGTTATCCACAATCTTTGTGGCTAAGTCCTCTTTTTTCCGCAGGGCTTTCGTGATCTTCTCGTCCACGCTGTTCTCCACCACCAGATCAATGTACGTGCAGATATTCCTCTGCCCAATCCTATGAATCCGGGAAAGGCTCTGCTCATAAGTGGCATAGTTGTAATTCTTGCTGTAGTAGACGCAAGTGTCCGCCGCCGTGAGCGTGATGCCGGTCCCTGCCGTGTCAATCTGCCCGATGAACAGCACGGTACTTTCGTCCGTCTGGAACTGCTTCACGATATCCCCACGGTCTTCCTTCTTAATCGCCCCATAGATGCTGACTGATTTTTTGTCTTTCGGCAGGGTTTTCTTCGCCAGCTCCATGATCGCTTCCACTTCCGCAATGAACCGGGCAAATACGACCAGCTTCTTTCCTGCCTCCACAACATAGTCCTCTATGATGTCCTTCAGCGCATCCAGCTTCGCCGTGCTGACCAGCTCCGGCCTGTCCGAATCATCCTTTACAAGAAAGCCCCCGGTCAATTGCTGCAGCCGCAGGAGGCGTGTCAGGACGGTTGTTGCCGATACCTGGCCACCGCTTTCCAGCTCTGCGACAGAATCCCTTTTCAGGGCATCGTACAGCTTGCGCTCTTTCCCGGACATTTCAATGTTTCGGACTTCAAAGGTCTGCTCCGGGAGGTCAATCGCCTCCTCTTTCGTGATCCTGAACGCAATGGAGTGTTCTTTTTCAATCAGCCCATCCAGATCCCGGTAACGTACAATCTGCTTATTGTTGAAGCCACCCATCTGGCAGTAGTGGTTCTTGAATGCCCAGAACTGATCGCCGAATACGGACGCATCCAGAAAACGGTACTGCGACCAGATATCAATGGCATTGTTCTGTACCGGGGTCCCGGAGAGGATGAGCTTGTACCTTGCCTGATCGCCCAGCTTATGGATCGCCTTGGACTGCTTGCTGTCGTGCGTCTTGATGCGCTGGCTCTCGTCACAGATGATCATGTCGGCATCGTATTTCTGCAGGGACTCAAAAATATCATCCCTCCACACGGATTCGTAGTTGATAACCGCCGCTTTCAGCTTCGGGTATCGGTAACGCTCCAAGTCGGAGATTGCTTTCAGCCGCTTCCGCTTATCCCCAAGGAGCGTCTGCACCGTAAAAGGAAAGTCCGCAAATTCCTCCAGCTCTTTTGGCCACACAGCCACCACGGAAGTAGGCGCAATCACCAGAACCTTTTTTACATAGCCGCCTTTATAGGCCGCCCCGGCAATTGCAATCGCTGTCAGGGTCTTACCGCACCCCATTTCAAAAAGGAGCGCAAATCCCTTATTAACATTCGCTTCCATTCATCACTCTTTCCCTTTCTTCTTTTCTTTCCGCACAACATAGACGCACTGATCCACACGGTATGTATCATAAATATCCGCTTCGTTTTTTGACCGCCTCGTTGCGTTGATGGTTGACAGTTTCTTTTTCGCTTCCGCACTCGTGTCATACTCGAAGCACATATTTTTATGGTTGGACTGGATGAACGCTTCAATTGCGATGCGCTCATCGCTTTTCTTCCCATACTTCGCTTCTTTCTTTGGCGGCAGCTTCACGTTATAACGCAGTTGCATACCTTCATCACTCCTTCCTCTTGGGAATACATAATTTACAAAATTCTTATTTTCATCGGTCACCATATCCGAATAAGTCGCACCGTCAGTGCCAGGGATTACCGCATCAAGGCTAACTGCCTGAATGCGCCGCCCCTGCTTTTCCAGCTCGTGACCGATTGCCGACCGCATATTCTGGTATGCGACCGTCCTGAAAGCCCATCGGTGGAGGTCTGGACGTGTGAACCACAGCCTTACGGCCCGGAGAAAGCGGAAGATTACAATGTCATACCACTCATCTTCAGGAAGCCGCCGCATCCGCAGATATTCGCCCACCATATGGTGGTTTTCTGTTATAAACGCACATTCCTCTTCGCTGAGTTCTATGTCCGCAGTACCCCCCCCCCACGAATGGGGCTGTGTTCCATTCCCAATATCTCCACCTCCTTGCTACTTTCGGCTTAGTTGCTCCGGGAGAGTCCTTCCTGAATAGTTGGAAAATCCCTGCTCCAAATATGTGACCTTCTTTAACTTCCGGCCGGAAACTCCGTATTTTGCAGGATATCCGAAAAGGTTTATGTATCCTGCCAGATCGTCCCTTTCCGCTTCCATTGCCTTTGCCACCTCATACAATGCCCTGCAGTCATCAATTGCCCGGTGCGAATTCTCCACCTTTGTCCCCAGCCCATACTGCTCGATGGCACTTTCCAGCTTATGCGGAAACTTGTGCCGATCCCGGTACACGGTCAGCGTGTCAAGATAATCCGCATCATTGAATACCAGAAGCCATCCCGGATTTTTCTCCCTGTGCCGCAGGATCGCATAGCATAAGAACATCAAATCAAACTGTGCATTATGCGCCACGAGCAGGACGTTTCCCTTGTCGGATTCTTTCCCCGGCTCTGCCATCCTGATAAACTTACGGACAGCATCCTCTTCAGGAATCCCCTGCGTGGCAAGCTGCAGATCTGTGATCCCCGTCAGGTTTATGATTTCGTCCGGCAGTTGCGGCTTGGAATACAGCTGTATAAATTCGTCAAAACTGTCTGTATTTCCGCTTTTGTCCACGCTCATTGCCGCCAGCTCTATGATCTGGTCATCCTTGTCGGAATCAAAGCCTGTGGTCTCAGTATCGAAAAATATGAGCCTGTCATATTTTTCAAATAGTGAATTAAACATTAAACTGCTCCTTTCTTTTAGGTTGAATGATTAACAATTACCCCGGAGGAATCCTCCGAATTTATCTGAAGGGCAATGCCCTCAAATACATAAAGTACGCATGGAAGCGAGATGCCGTTTCCCCACATTTTATACATTTCACTATCGGACGGCTCTGATTTGAGCCACCGCCTGATTGCCTTTTCATCCTTTGGCAGCTTCGTGCCTTTCGCCCTGCCGACTAATGCCCACCAATCAGCAAACACCTTCGTCCAGAAAGCCATATCCGAAGCGGAAGGGTCTGCATCCGAAAGCCCATCCACCCAATTATCCGGGAAGCCCTGAAGCCTTGAACATTCCAGCGGCATGAGCCGCCTTGCCACCGCATCCAGTATGATGTCCTGCGGACCGTTAAAATCCCGACTCCTTAAACATCCGCTTGTGTCGCTCTCCTTATATTCAGAATATGACTGCATCGCAAAAGCCACAGCATGGTGGTCTATGGTATTCAACGTGAAGCTCACTTCCTTATTCACTCCGCTGCCCTGCGGACCGTTCTTGTCCTCCCGGCCGATCATATTGCCCTGCAAGCAGTACACACCATCTATAACCACGATGCCGCCTTGGTTGCACGTTGGATTTCCACCGTGGCAGTCCAGCGTCCGGGAAGTGTCTGCCTCATAAATGCCGCTGTGCGGATTCGGTGAGTTCATGGCGTTGGATGCCTGGGACCCGATGCCATAGCATTTTGGCAGGATTGCACATGGCACTGTATCGCCTCCCGATCCTGACCGCAGCGTTGGCGAGACTTCTGAAATAGACTGATTATACATATCCAATGCCACCACTCCCACGCAAGCCTGGCCGGTTTTTGGATTCCCCGTGGAAAGGCATGGCGTCTTTTCAACAAAGGCTGTCGGGTCCTGCGTGATATGGAATCCCACCGTCTCCGCTTCCAGCACCATCGGCACATTGTTGCCGCCCGTTCCCATCTGCCCGGTAAGCGTTTGGCACTTGCCGTCCTTGGAAATGCTCACCCTGCTGTCCTGCGGATGGTTCTCAACTGGGAATATCACGCCCCCCCCTGCTTGCTTTTCCAGCACCCACTTCAAAAGCGGCGGCAATTCCTTGTGTTTCTTTTCTGCTCTCCGTAAAATTCCGAGACAAGCCTTCTCGCTCAAAGAGTATCTTTCCGGCGCATTCCGAACTAAAATCTGCGACAAGAAAGATTCGTCTTCTGCGCTGGGGGACTCCCCAAAACTGCGCATCCAGCACCCTCCAAGCAATGGAATACCCATCTCCCACGATTGCCCCTTCGTTTCTCCACTTTCCTTTCGGAGGTCGAGGAATAGAAACTCCCGGCTCTGCGATCCCGGCGATTTCTTCGAGGACGCATCGGAAGTCCTCTCCCTTGTTGCTGGAGAACGCTCCGGGGACGTTTTCCCACACCATGTACCTTGGCTTTCCATGTTTTTTCCTCATCTCCTTCACTACCCTGATATAATCCATGAACAGAACCGACCGCTCCCCTTTCAGCCCCTGCCGCCGCCCTGCTATGCTCATGTCCTGGCATGGAGAACCGCCGCTTATGATATCCACCGGGGGAAGCTCCGCACCGTTTACCATGCCAATATCCCCGATGTGCTGCATTTCTGGGAATCTTGCCCTTGTTACCTTGATTGGGAAAGGCTCTATTTCAGAAGCCCACAAGGACTTGATGCCGCACATTCTCGCCGCCAGTTCAAATCCGCCGCTCCCGGAAAATAATGCGCCGTGCGTTATCTCCTGCACTGTCCCCTTCCCCCTTTCTGTGGACTGCCACCCCAGCCCATTTTCTTGCCGCACCAGTGGCAGTGCGTGTGGTTCATCTGCACCCTCTTTCCGCATTTCGGGCAGAGCCACACGCCGTTTCTCCTGACTGGTCTGTCCTCATAGCAGAACGTTGTCAGCATATCGCTGTACTGTGCGGCAAGGTCATGGTAATCCTGAAGGGTACTCTCCAGCTCCTCCGCCGCATCCTCCTGAAAAGGTTCTTTTATCACTCCAAATTTCAGCAACACATTATTGATCTGCATTTCCCATTTTCCTGCCGCCATCAGTGCGCCACCTCCCTTGGAGGTTCTGCCATACCAAATACCATAAGTGCCATGTTCGCCGCCCGGATCTGATGGGCATACAGATTCGGCTTGACCGGGTACTCTGCCATCGGCTTCAAATCCTCTGCCGGACGGATGCGCTCCCGATCCACCGCCTCCTGAATCTGTGCCAGCCTTTCCATTTCCTTTTTCGCCGCAGGAATCAGGCCGCCGTTGTGGTACAGCTTATCCAGCAGCTGGAGCGATGCCCTTCCGTACCACCAGCCTTTCTGCTTGTCCTTGGACATCATCTTCCATGTCTTTATGACGGCCTCCTCTTCCTTTGTTGCCTTGACAAATATGTAGCCGCCATCCAGTTTCATCATCATTCCTGAATCACTCCCTTTCCGTGTAGAAGATATGTTTCCCATGCTTGAACAGCCTCTTAAGGTTCTCCTGATGCCATGTGGAATCGCTTTCGCTTTCAAAATACAGTGCGCCCCGGCTTTCATCCCAGTGGTCATACATCACCATCCCCAGCGCATCCCAGCATCCTTCATCCGGCTCTAACCGTTCATACCGCCCATTCTCATATGCAGTAAACTGGCGTTCCTGCGTTATAACCTCTTCGATGGAGTCCGGGAACTTGTCGCTCCATACACGGTTCAGGACTACCAGAATCACCAGTGCCTTCCCCTCCACATCCTCACCTTCGGCTTCAGCCATTGCGATCCGGGCAAGCATCTCCGACTCATCGGCATCCCAATCCATGCTTGCTATTGCAGTCTGGGATACAGCCGGGGCTTCCTGCTGTTCCTGAACGGAAGCATCCGGCGGCCTTATACTCCCTGCATCCATGACCGCCGCTGGTATTTCCGCAGACGGAGAACCCTGCATTCCGAACACTGCCGCCCCTACCGCCAGTCCACCAATCCCTACCGCCGCCACTGCAATCCACTTATACAGCCGCCGCCTTTTCCACCTTCTCCTTCTTGCCCGGATATCGGTTCTCCTGCGCTTTCGCCGCCCTGCTTCTCCTGAGAACCGATAGACAGCAGTCCGTGAACCTCTTCTGATATCCATCTTCATACACCACCTTCACTTTCACTTCTTTCTGCACATCATCACCGCCTTTTTAATTTTCTTCTTGACATTGCCGGGATGCCGTTTTATGCTCTCTAGGCTTCTTGGGTCCCGGAGTTTTGAGAGAGTTCTCCACGCTATGGAAGAGAACCCTTTCAGGATTTATGCTCCCTGAGTATTCTTTGGGGTAGCCCTTATGCCCTGCCCTGTTGAGTGCGGATCGCTCCGCCGCCAGACTGCTACAGCCGCCGCAGGTCCCGGCGCATCTGGTGTCTCACACCCTGCGAATTGCCTCCGAACCGAGATTTTTTTACTTGGGTCTGCCGTTCTCCACCCCAATTTCGACACTTCCTGAACAGGGACAGTCCATGCCGAGCGGACTTATTGCATCGGCTCCGCCGAACCAGCGTTTTTATACGAGGACGCTGCACCCCTCGGTATTACCTATTCAGTTGTGATATTTACTGCTTGCCAGCCAGTGCTTCCTGAATCTCCATGCCGCTGATCAGCGCATTCATGATGACCAGCAGGATCGGCTTTTTGTCTTCCGGCAGCTTCTTATAAACCGCCAGCACCTTTTCAGCATCATCCAGTTGTTCCTGCGTATAGCCATTGACATCAATTGTATTCATAGTGATCTCCTTTCTGTTAGGCTTGCTGATATGGTTTCTCTCGACTATTTTACGTCTAGTTAAAACTATTGTCAAGAGTTTTTGTTGATTGCTCGACTTTTTGTTGACAGCTCGACTTTTTTATCTTATAATTTCCAACATGGAGGTGAACAAATGGACAAGCGAATAAAAAAAATAAGGCGAGAGCTTGACCTTACTCAGCAAGAATTTGGCGATAGAATAGGAGTGAAACGAAATACAATCGCCACATATGAAGGTGGACGAAGTACTCCGATAGATTCTGTGATCTCTCTTATTTGTCGTGAATTCAATGTAAACGAAATATGGCTTCGCACCGGCCAGGGGGAAATGTTTAAAGCTGCTCCTAATAAAGTGCTAGATTCCCTTGCCGAAGAATATGGGCTGACTCATGGCGAGTACGTCCTGATTGAAAAGTTCGTGAACCTGAAGGCAGAGAAGAGGGCTGCTGTCGTGGATTACATACTCGAAGCCGCCGCCGCAATGCAGGGAGAGGGAGCAGATCCAGAGCAGCCGGCAATCCTCGACTCGGAAACAGCCACGGACGAAGAGAAGATGGAGGCATACCGGGATTATCTGGAGGGAAAAAAGGAAAAGCGGAGGGAAGCGAATTAATATCGCATTTATGCTTTTAGAACCCAATTGGAAAAAATTTATTTAAGGAGGCGTTACTCATGAAAAGAAAATTTATCTGCATGGCACTTTGTGTGTCATTGGCAAGCCTAACGGCCTGCACCGCTACAGATCAGTTTTCAGAGGAACTGTCAAAAGCGCAGCAGGAGCAGGAGGAACTTTTGGATGAAGCAAAAGAAAAACAGAAAGATCTTATGGATTCGTTGACCGGGCAAAAGGACGATGTTTCCGAAGAGCCGCAGACCGAAACGGAAGAACCTCAAAAAGAAACAGAATCTTCAACGCAGGATGTAGAGCCGGAGACAGAGTCCCCGGAGGATGCTAAGAAAGAAATCGCCAGCGGCGCACACGAAATCGCCGGAGCGAAATTTTTCTTTTCAAAATCCGTCAATAATGATGTGACTGGAAAGTGGCGCATCTCGACCGTAAACACATCAATGAGCGCAGAGGAATATGCGCTGGAATACTACAAAGAATTGTTCGCCTCCGATGATGAAATACACGGTATCGTAAATTTTGCGCTGAATACCACCAGCCGGATTACCGTTCTGGACTCCAAAACATTAGATGTATCAATCCTTGAATATGTGGATGGAGAGGAACATGACGCAAAGGAGCTTTTTGGCGGCACGGTACTTGGGAAGTTTTTTGTTGATATAGAAACTGGCGATGTAAAAGAAGCCACAGAATGAGGTGCGGCATGATACAATTCGGAGACTGGAAGGGAAACTTTCACAATGATTTTGAACAAGTGAAACGGATAGAAGCCGCCCGGTCTAAGAAATTCCGCAAAGCGATCATATCTATTGACCGCAAGAACGGTCGGATGCAAATCCAGGGAGCAGCAGCAGAACCTTACTCTACTACCCTGAATGAATGCTCCTGCGAGGACTATTCCAGACGGCATCTTCCTTGTAAACACATTTATGCCCTTGCGTTTGAAATGGGATTAATGGACGGTCTGCCGGAATATGATAAATGTGCCGCAGGGAGCTTCCGACCACAGGACGAAATGAACCGTCTGAAAAACTACTATGCGGCAGGAGCAATAAAAGCGGCAGACTATATCGCAATATGTCGTGTTCTGTCAAAAATGAAAAAATAAAAACCGCCAGCTCCTCCGGCAAGAAGAGCTGGCGGCAGATTCCCTCGGAGTGACCGAAAAAGAATCATTCAACCCAAGAATATTCTAACACCTTTCGGCCGTTTCGACAAGAGAAAGGTGGTCTATATGCACTTTGCTATTTACGGACGGAAGTCCGTCTATTCAGATAAATCAGATTCTATCAGCAATCAGATCAGGATGTGCCGGGAGTATATTGACTTCAAATTTCCGGGAAAATCCGAAAGCGTGACCGAGTACACGGACGAAGGACTGACCGGGGCCAACACGAACCGCCCCCAGCTCAAGGCAATGCTGAAAGACATCTCGGACGGTCTGCTGGATGTTCTTGTAGTCTACCAGCTGGATCGTCTGTCCAGGGATGTCCGGGACTTCGCCAATATCTATGCGGCTCTGGAAGAGCGGCACGTCATGTTCGTTTCTATTAAAGAAAATATTGATACAGCCACGCCGATCGGGAAAGCCATGATGTATGTCACGATGGTATTTGCACAGATGGAACGGGAAACCATCGCCGCAAGGGTCACGGACAATATGATGGGGCTTGCCCGAAGAGGTCTGTGGACTGGCGGCACGACTCCGGCAGGGTACACTTCGGAACGGATTGAGATTGGCGGCAAAAAACACGTTGCTCTCGTCCCTGATCCTGAAGGAGCGGAGTGGGTACGCTGGCTGTTCGACACATTCTTGGAAAATCATTATTCCCTATCACGCATGGTCACGGCTTTCAGCAAGCAGGGGATAACAGCACCCGGAGGCGGCTTCTTTGCTTCCGGCCAGCTCCACCGAATACTTACCATGCCATACTGCGTGGAAGCCACCCCGGAAGTTTACGATTATTTCGCAGGGCTTGGATGCAAGATTGACCCCGGCTCCCCCAGGGAAGCGTGGGACGGAAAGCACGGCGTTATGACGTATGGACGCCACACCGTCAATTCAAAAAAGGTTTCCGTACAGCCAAAAGAGGAATGGACGGTCTGCATCGGGATTCACGAGCCGATTATTCCTGCGGATAAATGGCTGGCTGTTCAAGAACGGCTCCGCAGTAATACTTTCAACAAAAAACAGAAATATGACACGCCGCTTCTGAAAGGAGTCCTCCGCTGCGCCAAGTGCGGATGCCTTATGAAGGTTGACAGGAAAAAAACGAAAAAAGGCGTGTCCTCTTCCTACTCCTGCACAAGCCGGGCCATCTATGGAAAAGAAAGGTGTGACATGAGCCAGATCGTCTGTAGGCGGCTGGACGAAAAGGCACTGGACATTTTCAGAAAGATAGATGCAGATCCTGATTCCATCATGCAGTACGTTTGTGAGCCGGAGCATGAGCTTAAGCTAGAGTGGCGAGACTTCGCTTCGGAGATTGCCCCATATAAAGCGAAAATCGCCCGTCTGACGGCTTTTCTTTCAGAAGTGGAGGAATCCTCGGCGGCAAAGCATATCGTAGCGCAAATCGAGGAATTGGACGCAAATATCGAAGCCCTGAAGCGTGAGGAAGCCCTGCAGGAGGTCGAGAAACGCAGGATGGTAAGTGCAGAGCAGGGAGCGGAGCAGAAGGCAGCGGAAGTGCAGAAGCTGGTGCGTGGGATGTCCGGCTTTACGTCGGCAGAGCGGAATGAAATCATAAGGGGAGTAGTCCGGGAAATGACATGGGACGGCGAGACCCTTTTTCTTAGGCTTTAAAAATTCCTCTTTTTGCCACTAATGGTTTACTGGTCAGGCTCTGGGCTCCCTTGACACTCCCTACCGTCAGTGCAATCGT
>CAJUKA010000024.1:22348-52900 GCA_910586585.1 uncultured Lachnospiraceae bacterium | reverse complement strand
CACCCGAAAGTACCTTGTGCGTTATTTTATTTTTCAAAAAGTTGTAAAGTGGTGTATAGATGGTTACCGGCAGATAAATAAGTATATTGCGGAAGGTAAATTTTACGGCATTTTTTCAAATGTATAGATGTTTGTAGTAAGCAATGTCGTAGATACGAAATATTTCGCAGCCACAAGAGATACAGAGCTAAACAAAAAATTTATATCGGGGTGGCTTGATAAAGAAAATCAGCTAGTTTGTGACTATATTGATTTTGCAAAAGCCGTACTCAAAATATCAGAGGCGCATGAGATGGTGGCAAAATATACTGTATTGGACAAAAGGGAAATCAGGTTTTATCTGGTATACAACAGGTTCCGGCAAGACGATGACCTCCTATAAAGCAACGTGCAATCTGCTTATGGATATCTCATCCATTGATATCGCCATTGCACAGAACTATTATGACCTCCTGAAAAAAGATAAAAAATAATGAGGATTCGTTAATAATAAATGAGAATATGCACAAGGCACTCTCCGATTTCCCGAAGTTTGCAGGGAAGTGGTATTTTGATGTGGATGATGTCATATATGAAGCATATAATTATAGAGATGGTGAGCTTGCCAATGCAAATAAACGAAAGGATAGTGTTGGCTACGCTGCTTATCGGGAAGAAACACCGGACGCCTTATCCAAGATTAAATTTAGAAAGTTGATGATTGATGAATTTAAGGAAGTGTTAATGCCGGAAATTGGCCCATTGATTGACTAGTATAATCTGCCGGCATAAAGAAACAGAAAGGATGAAGTGTATGAGAATACTGCATTTATCGGACCTGCATATTGGCATAAAATTGTATAATCATGATTTGCATAAGGATCAGGAATATCTTTTTGAACAGATTACAGATTATGTGAGAGAATATCAGCCGGATGCGGTTTTGATTGCTGGGGATATTTATGATAAAGCCGCGCCGTCTGTGGAATCCGTGCAGCTTTTTAATCATTTTATGGAAGCGCTTTATGAGGCGTCAGATACCGCGCAGATTATGATAATCAGCGGGAATCATGACAGTGCGCAAAGACTTGATTATTTTAGCTGGCTCTTGTCGCACCAGAGAGTTCATATGGTAGGAATCGCACCATGCAAACCAGACGAGTACATAAAAAAAGTAGTATTGACAGATGCATATGGACCTGTCAATTTTTATCTGCTCCCCTTTTGTAAGCCTTCTGTTTTGAGAGGGGCTTTGAAAGATGAAGAGACAACCAATTATAATGAAGCGCTTCACAGGCTGTTTGCACGTGAAACAATCAATCATAGCGAACGCAATATCCTGGTGAGCCATCAGTTCTACCTTCCGCTGGGAAAGGATGCAAACGACATTGAGCGCATGGAATCCGAAATTACGGCGGTAGGCAATATTGATGTGGTGGGAAGTGATTTGCTGGAACCATTTGAATATGCGGCGCTTGGGCATATTCATAAGCCTATGTCAACAGGAGACAGCCGGTTTCGTTACAGCGGAACACCAATGGCGTACTCTGTAAGCGAAGCAGGTCAGGAAAAAGGAATATTGATGGTGGATATTGGAAACAAGGGAGAGCCAGTAACGGTTACTAGGCTTTTGCTGATGCCAAAACACCAAGTAAGAATCATTGAGGATACATTTGAAACGGTATTGAGACAGGCGTCGGAAGACTATGTACAGATAAATTTAACAGATATGCAGGATTTGGATGTAATTGATTTGCAGGAGAGACTTTTTCTGGCTTTTCCTAATTTACTGGAAATACGCAGAATGTATATCAGAGGAGCAGATTTTTCCAATACTGCTTGTAATGATGTTTATGACAGTCCATATGAATTGATTTGCAGTTTTATTCCCGATATGGATACAGAAGAACGGGAAATTATCCAATCGGTTATCAATGAAGCTTTGGAGGTGGATGCGTAAATGAAACCATTAATTTTAAGGATGAAAGCGTTTGGGTCATATGGAAAGGAAACGACCATTGATTTTACAAAGCCTACTCAAAATCTATTTTTGATAACGGGAGATACAGGAGCAGGAAAAACCACGATATTTGATGCGATTGTATTTGCTTTGTATGGACAGGCAAGCTCGTCCTACAACAAAAAGGACGGCGTGCTTTTGCAGAGTCATTTTGTGGCGTTTGAAGAAAAGCCCAGTGTGGAGTTTACATTTGCTGAATCTGTGACAGAACAAGCGCCCGTCTATAAAATTGTGCGGGTGCCGAAGCATCTGCGGCCGATGAAAAGACGCGGCAAAACAGGAAAGGAGTTTGCGGAAGAAAAAGGGTCCGTCGAATTGTTTCTGCCAGATGGAAGCGCTTATTCGGAAAAAAATATAGATGAGAAAATTGAGGGAATTATCGGGCTTACCAGAGAACAGTTTATGCAGGTGGCAATGATTGCACAAGGCGAGTTTATGGAGCTTTTGCGGGCAAAGACAGACGATAAAAAAGAGATATTTAGAAAGCTTTTTAATACAGAGCTTTATGAAAAAATCAGGCGTATTTTAGAAGATCGCAAAAAGCAGAAAGAAAAAGAGATTGCTATTATAAGAACACAGTGTCAAACAGAAATGACACATGTGACTGTTTCCGAAACATTTGAAAAGTATGAAGAAATCACCAAATACAGCAGGGAACTGCAAAACGGCAACATATCATGTCTTGCGGACTATCTGTCCTGTTTAGAAGAATTTTGCAAGGATGCAAAAGTTCAGATTGAAGGAATGACAGCGGAGTGGGAATGTGCGTCAAAGGTACTTGATGCGGCAAAAAACGAGTATACAAAGGCAGAGGCGCTCACAGATGCATTTGCCAAGTATGAAGAGGCGAAAAATCAGTTGGAAGAATGCCAAAAGATTTGTCCACAGATGGAAGCGAAAAAGCAATTAACTGACAGATTGATAGAGGCATATAAGATCAAACCAATCTATCAGCTCTGCCAGGACGCAGAGCGCGCGTATGCGGATATCGAGCAGAAATTAACCACACAAAGAACAAATCTTCCTGAATTGGAGGAACAAACTAGCGCTGCTTTTCAAGATTTTCAGGAGATATCCGTGCGTTATGAGTCTGGAAAAAGAAAGCTGCATGAACTGCTTCAAAAAGTTGCAGATGCGATAAAGCTTTTTGAAAGAAAGGAACTGGCGGAGCAAGAAAGAGATGCAAAGAAAATAGAAGCAGAAACACTGGAAAAGAAAAAAGATAGGCAGGAGCAGGAAATAAAAACGCTAAAGGACAAGCAGACAAAGAGCTTGGAGCAGATAGAAGCATTGAGTGATGCATATGCAAACAAGGCAAAAGCAGAGACAGAGCAAAAACAGGCGGAATTTTTGGAAGAACGCATTGCAAAATTAAATGAATTGGGAAAAAGCATTACAGCAAAGACACAAATGTTTTCTAAAAAACAGGAGGAATTTGTTAAGGCAAGCGAGGAGTATCAAAAGAAGTCAGACTATTATGAGCATATTAACAATCTCTTTTTGAGTGAACAGGCAGGGATTCTGGCGCGTGCGCTTGTAGCGGGGGAACCTTGTAAGGTATGTGGCTCCAGAGAGCATCCTGCGCCGTATCAATTCTCAGAAAATCAAGTGGTTCCAAGCCAGCAACAGGTTGAGAAAGCGAAAAAAGAAAGCAGTCTGTGCAATGAAAAACAGCAAAAAAAAGCATTGGAAGCAGGGGAGTTGAAAAGCACACTGCAAAAAGAGCAGGAACAATATCAAGCTGAAAGCAAAGAACTGTGCGATCAGTTTGCACTGCAAGATCCAGGAAAGCTTACAGAAGCCTTTCAGACGTATAAAAGTCAGGTGCAGCAGAGAGCAGATGACTGTGAGAAAAATGTGCTTCGTTTGGAAGAAGAGAAAAAGCAGTCTGCAAAGCTTGCAGAGACAATTGAAGGGCAGGAAAAAAATCTTGATCATCTGAACAAAATGTTGTCTGATTGCAAAGAAAAGCTGGCTGGAATGGATGCGGCTTTGAAGGAGTTAGCCAATACTACAGGATTTGCAACAAGAACAGAAGCGCACTGTTTCAAGACAGAGGCCCAAGCGCAATTTGAGGCACTTGAAGAAGTGTTTGTGCAAAAGGAAAAGACATATAAACTGGCAGCAAAACAAAAGGAAAAGGCGGATTCTTTGATAGAAGAGTATCAGAGAATGCTCCCGCAGAAGGCAGAACATGCTGCAAAACGCCGCCAGCAGTATGAAGCACTCATGCAGCAATTGGGTTATGAACAGCTGCAGCAATGGCAGGAGCTGACAGAACAGTACACACCGGAAACACTGCAAAAGTGGCAGCAGGAGCTGCAGCAATACCAGGAAACTTTGCAGAAGGCGCAGGTCAAAAAAGAGACTGCAAAGAGCATGATAAAGGACAGCACAAAGCCCGATATGGAAATTTTGGCACAAAATATTAAACAGTGCCAAGAACAATTTGATGCATTGGCACAAAAGAGAACTGAACTTGCACAGATTGCAAAAACGGATGAAATGGTATTGCAGAGACTCAAAAACCAGTTGATGCAACGAGAAGAGATAATCCATGCACATACCAAACTTGATAATCTTTACAGAATGATATCTGGGACCGTAAATAAACAAAATAAAATGGACCTTGAGACATTTGTGCAGCGGTATTATTTGAAAAATATATTGATAGCAGCCAACAGACGTTTTGAGAAAATGACTGCAGGGCAGTTTCAACTGTTCTTAAAAGATATGGATGACGCAGGCAGAAGTAAAAATGAAGGGCTTGATCTGATGGTTTATTCACTTGTTACAGGCAAAAAACGCGAGGTTAGAACACTTTCCGGCGGAGAGTCCTTTATGGCAGCACTGTCTTTGGCACTTGGTATGGCAGATCAAATAAAAGAAGGAAGCGGCGCGATTCATTTGGATATGATGTTTATTGATGAGGGATTTGGTTCCCTTGACGAGCATTCCAGAGGGCAGGCGGTGCGTATCCTCAAAGAAATGGCAGGCGGCAATAGAATGATTGGTATTATTTCCCATGTGACAGAGCTAAAACAGGAGATAGAAAACCAGCTTGTCGTTTCAAAAAATGAGAAAGGAAGCCGCGCAGACTGGAAAATTTGTTAGAAATTACAAAATATGCAAAAAAGAATATGTATAAAAATGCCTGTGCGGGAGAGAATTAACTGTATAAAACATAGAAATGCAAGGATTGTTGTACAAAAATAATAGAATAAAGAGTTGAAACTGCCGAAAATTATTTAAAGGACAGAAAATACTTTACTTCACACATATTGTATACTATAATACGTAAAATAATGAAACAAATTAGAATACTATCATCATTGTGTGCAGATTTTGCACTTGTATGATAAGAAAGGATGTTGTTATTATGAGAGAACGCAAAATTAAAATGACCCCCTCAGAAGTTGAAGGTTTTGTAAATGTGGCGTCGAAGTGTGATTTTGATATTGACATATCTTATAATCACTACACAGTGGACGCGAAATCAATTCTTGGGGTAATGGGACTTGATTTCCGCTCAATACTTACCTTACATTATGCTGGACATAATGATGAGTTTGAGAAGTATATCAATAAGCTTGCATTAGCATAAAAGTTTCATCGGGTTGTTTTGACTCCCTGTAGATAATAGGTTATACTGTTATTTACAGGGAGTTTGTTATTTTTGTAGGATAGGAATTGTGACATCATAGACAAAAAGAACAAGTACAGAGAGGAACCAAAATGGAGATACGTGTATCAGTCAGGCAGATGGTAGAGTTTATACTGCGTGAGGGAAATATTGATAACAGAAAATCAGTCAGTTCCGATACTGCCATGCAGGAGGGGAGCCGGATTCACAGGATGATACAAAGGCGTATGGGCGGAGAGTATCATGCAGAAGCAGGACTCAAGTATACATGGAATACGCCAGAGTATGATATTATTATAGAAGGAAGAGCGGACGGAATTATTGACAAGCAGTGGGGAAAATATGAGAGACAGGCGCCGGAAAAAGAAGCGTTGGTTTCACTGCCTATTCTCGAAGAAAAGGTGATTATTGATGAAATTAAGAGTACGTATCGTGAATTAAAACGCATCACAAAACCTGTGAGTACGCATTTGGCACAGGCGAAATGCTACGCGTTTATGTACGCCTGCGACAATCATTTGAATCAGATTGGCGTTCGCATGACATATTGTCATATGGAGACAGAGGAGCTGAAATATTTTCACGAGGATTATACATTTGATGAATTGAAAACATGGTTTTGGGAACTCTTATCAGAGTACAAAAAGTGGGCAGATTTTCAGTTTGAATGGGGAAAAATAAGAACAGCGTCGATTAAAGACATCCGTTTTCCTTTTGCGTACCGCGAGGGGCAAAAAGAACTTGTTACGTATGTATATCAAACCATTTATCACAAGAGAAAGCTTTTTTTGGAGGCGCCCACAGGAGTAGGAAAAACCATTTCAACGGTATTCCCAACTGTGAAAGCAATGGGAGAGGGACTATGTGAAAAAATATTTTATCTTACGGCAAAAACAATTACACGCACTGTCGCACAGGAGTGCTTTGGTACATTGCAGGAGAACGGCCTGCGCATGAAAGTTTTGGTTTTAACAGCCAGAGATAAGATTTGTTTTTTGAAACAGGATGGAGAGGGAGACGCGGAGTGTAACCCAGCAGCCTGCCCATATGCGGAAGGCCACTTTGATCGAATCAATGATGCGATGTATGATTTGCTGACGCACGAAAATCATTTTACAAGAGAAACGATACTTGCATATGCGAAAAAACATCAGGTGTGCCCGTTTGAGTTCAGCCTTGATATGAGCCTTTTTGCGGACGCAGTGATATGCGACTATAACTATGTGTTTGATCCGAGAGTATATCTGAAACGTTTTTTTGCGGACGGGCTTGGAAAATGTAATTATGTTTTTTTGATTGATGAGACACACAATCTTTTGGATAGAGGGCGGGAGATGTACAGTGCAGCACTGTTAAAGGAGTCATTTTTGAACACCAAACGTCTGATAAAAGAAGCCTCTCCCAGGGCGGCAGGGCATTTGGATAAATGCAATAAAGAACTGCTTGTGATGAAAAGGGCATGTGAGGATTATTGTATTCAGGAGCATATTGATGGTTTTGTGATGGCGCTGAATCGTCTGTATGGGGTGCTCGATGACTTTTTGGACGAATATGATACATTTCCCAACAAAAAAGAAATCTTGGAATTTTATTTTGAAGTGTCCCATTTTCTCAATATGTATGAAATTATGGATAATAACTATGTGGTATACAGTCAGCTTTTAGATGACGGCAATTTTATGCTTCGGCTTTTTTGTGTCAATCCAGCTCTGAATCTGCGGCAATGCATGAAAAAGGGCAGAAGCACGATACTTTTTTCGGCAACGCTGCTGCCAATTCAGTATTACAAGAAATTGTTAGGCGGAGAACCAACGGATTATGAGGTTTATGCCAAGTCCACATTCCAGGAAGAAAAGAAAGCACTTTTGATTGCAAATGATGTTACAAGCAGGTATACTAGAAGGAGTGCAGAAGAATTTCAAAGAATAGCGCGCTATATTTTTGAAGTTGTGCGGCAGCGATATGGCAACTATATGGTTTTTCTGCCATCACATCTTTTTTTAGAGCAGGTGTATGCCTGCTTTATGGAACAGTACTTTGATCCGCACATTATGGAGTGTATGGTACAAGAGGATTATATGAGCGAGGCGAAAAGAGAAGAATTTCTGCTTCGTTTTCAAGGAAATCAGGAATGTGTGCTTTCAAAACAGATTGATTTTGAAATCGAAGAATTAGATGATACGATTCTGATTGGATTTTGTGTAATGGGCGGTATCTTTTCTGAGGGAATTGACTTAAAGCATGATAGTTTGATAGGGGCGATTATAGTAGGAACAGGAATTCCGCAGATAGGCTGCGAAAGAGAGCTTCTAAAAAACTATTTTGATGCGCAGGGTGAAAATGGATTCGATTATGCATATCGGTATCCAGGAATGAACAAGGTACTGCAGTCCGCGGGACGTGTGATTCGGACGGCACAGGACATTGGTGTGGTAGTGCTTTTGGACGAACGGTTTCTTGAACCACAGTATAAACGGATGTTTCCAAGGGAGTGGAGCCAATATGAGGTTGTGAATGTGTCACAAGTTTCCAGAAAAATTGAAAGCTTTTGGAATGAGTGGCTGTAATGCATCAATTTGCAGATTTTGAAAGGAGTATGGTTAATAAAATGAAAATAGCAGTAGCAGGGATTGGATATGTGGGTCTTTCGAATGCAATTCTGTTGTCACAGCACAATGAGGTGACAGCAGTTGATATCTTTCAGGAAAAAGTAGAAATGATTAATAATAGAAAGTCACCGATTGTTGACAAAGAGATTGAAGAATATCTGCAATCAAAGGAGCTAAATTTAAGAGCGACTACCAACGCAGAGGAAGCGTATCGGAATGCGGTGTATATTATTATTGCGACACCGACAAATTATGACCCAGACAAGAATTATTTTGATACAAGCTCAATAGAGGCAGTCATTGAACTGGTTCTTCAAGTTAATCCCCAAGCAGTGATGATTATTAAATCAACAGTGCCTGTAGGCTATACAAAATCTGTCAGACAAAAATATCATACGGATAATATTATTTTTTCACCTGAGTTTTTGCGGGAAGGCAGAGCGTTGTATGATAATCTATATCCGTCCCGTATCATAATTGGGGAACAGTCACAACGCGCGCAGATTTTTGTGAACCTTTTAAAAGAAGGGGCAGTCAAAAAGGATATTCCAACATTGTTTACGGATGTTACCGAGGCGGAAGCGATCAAATTGTTTGCCAATACGTATCTAGCGCTTAGGGTTGCATATTTCAACGAACTGGATACTTATGCGGAAGTAAGAGGACTCAACACCAAGCAGATCATCGAAGGTGTAGGACTTGATCCTAGAATTGGAACACATTATAACAATCCTTCTTTTGGTTATGGAGGATATTGTCTGCCAAAGGATACAAAGCAGCTCAGGGCAAATTATGAAAATGTGCCCAATAATATAATTTCTGCAATTGTGGACGCCAACAGAACCAGAAAGGACCATATTGCGGACATGATTTTGGCTCAAAAGCCTCGTATTGTGGGTGTATATAGGTTGACGATGAAGACGGATTCCGACAATTTCCGTCAGTCTTCTATACAGGGAATTATGAAGCGCATCAAAGCAAAGGGCGTGGAAGTCGTAGTATATGAACCAACACTTAAGGACGAGCAGTTCTTCCGGTCCAGAGTTATCCGCGACCTTGATGAGTTCAAAAGGATTTCAGACATTATTATTGTAAATCGTGTGACAGAAGAATTAAGGGATGTCGGAGAAAAGGTTTATACCAGGGATATCTACGGCAGGGATTAAAAGAATAGAGGATTTTGGCAAGAACTACCAGCGCGGATACGTCCTACTGGTAGTTTGTTCTTTTCAATCAGTTAATATGAACAAATCAAAACAAGATTTTCGGATAATTTCGCCAAAACGATTTCGAACAGAGCTTTTTTCTTGATATTTTAGAGGTGAAATGGTATGATTTTCATAGTTTGATAATGTTTCCAATGCTTTGTATTCTGATGTTAGGAAATGTTATCTATGAAGAAAGTTTTACATCAGGTTTGTGGTTGTGCGGCACTTACAAACTGTTTATGCGTAAATAGCCGTACAGAAATGAGGAAAACTATGAGAAGATGTGGCGTATTAATGCCGATATCCAGTCTCCCGTCAAGGTTTGGAATCGGCGGATTTTCAAAGGAAGCTTATGAGTTTGTAGACTTTTTGGCAGCGTCAGGACAGTCTGTATGGCAGATTCTGCCTTTAGGCCCTACAGGGTATGGCGATTCACCATATCAGTCTTTTTCAACCTTTGCCGGAAGTCCTTATTATATCAGTCTTGATGCACTGATAGAGGAGGGGCTGCTTACAGAGGAAGAATGTGCTTCTGTTGATTTTGGTGATGATGAAAAGAAGGTTCATTACGAAAAGATTTACTATACAAGATTTAAGCTGCTCAGACAGGCTTTTGAGCGCGCCAATATCAATGAGAATACAGCATATCATGAATTTGTTGAGGAAAACAAACATTGGCTGAAAGACTATGCTATGTATATGGCAATTAAGGATTCTCTTGGTGGAATATCATGGATTGAGTGGGAAGAAGATATCCGGCTGAGAAAGCCACAGGCAATGGCGGACTATGAGAGCAGACTTGCAGATGACATTGCTTTTTATTGTTATCAGCAGTATTTGTTTGCTGCACAATGGCTGAAACTCAAAAGTTATGCAAATGACAAGGGAATCAGTATTGTGGGCGATATTCCGATTTATGTAGCATTTGACAGTGCGGATACATGGGCAAATCCGGAATTGTTCCAGCTTAATGAAGAGAATGTGCCCATTGCAGTTGCTGGCTGTCCACCAGATGCGTTTTCAGCGACAGGCCAATTGTGGGGCAATCCGCTGTATCGATGGGATTATCATGAAGAGACTGGATTTGCATGGTGGATGCGCAGACTTTCCCACTGCTTTAATATTTATGATATTGTTCGTATCGACCATTTCAGAGGTTTTGATGCATATTGGGCAATTCCATATGGTGATGAGACTGCTGAAGGTGGTGAATGGAAAACAGGACCAGGATATAAGTTTTTTGAGGCTATGAAAAAGGCACTTGGAAACCGTCCAGTGATTGCGGAAGATTTAGGATTTTTGACACCCAGCGTTTTGAAGCTTGTGAAGAAAACGGGATATCCAGGGATGAAGGTATTGCAGTTTGCGTTTGATTCAAGAGACGAGAATGATTACCTTCCACATAATTATCCTAATAATTGTGTCGTTTATACAGGAACACATGACAATGATACGGTTAATGGGTGGATACCTGCTATGAGCAGAAAGGATCTTGCATTTGCAAAGAAGTACCTTGATGTTAGAAGAAATGCAGATATCTGTGAAAGACTGATTCGTACAGCGCTTGGATGTGTAGCAGATACCGCAGTAATTCCAATGCAGGATTACTTAGAACTTGGCGCAGAGGCAAGAATTAACACGCCTTCTACGCTTGGCGGCAACTGGGAATGGCGCATAGAGAGCGATGCATGTACCCAGGAACTTTCAGAACATATGCTTGAATTGGCTCAGATTTATGGAAGAATCCCCAAAACCAAGAAAAAATAAGAGTACCAAACTAACAATTTTATCATTTTGTATTTCAGATAAAAAGTTTAAAAATCTCCGAATTTTTTTCGGAGATTTTTAAACTTTTTAGGTATGATAACCGTTATATAGACAGTTGAAAGTGAATTGGATTCAACAAGGAAAAAATTACTTTGATGCAGAAGCGGTACTTAAAAACAGCGGAGGTCCGGACAGCGCGCAGAGCAATTTAAGACGAAAAGGAAGAAATTGCTCTGATGCAAGAGCACGGGAAGGACAGAAGCGGTACTTAAAAACAGCGGAGGTCCGGACAGTGCGCAGAGCAATTTAAGACGAAAAGGAAGAAATTGCTCTGATGCAAGAGCACGGGAAGGACAGAAGCGGTACTTTAAATAGGAGACAGAAAATGACTGACAGAATTGCAGATAAAATCTTTGAACATGAGAAACTGCGCAAAATTCGGCAAGGGTATCACGAGGCAATCGAAGATATTATTACAAGATACTATGACGAAATCCTGCGATTTTGTGTTTATCAGCTTCATGACACCGATAAAGCATATGATATTACACAAGAAACATTTTTGCGATTTATCAAAAATATCAGTCATTTGGAAGAAAAAAGCTTAAAGGGATATCTGCTGACAATTGCAAAAAATCTGTGTGCAGACTATTGGAACATCTGTGGGCGTGAACATGCAGCAGGACTGATACAGGAGCATGACAACGCACAGGCGTGCACGCATCTTACAGCAGTGCATGAAGACCCTGGAGGCAGAAAAAGAATTGATTCTATAGAGTATGAGCGTGTCGAAAATAATATGTTTTTGTCAGAATTGCTGTCAAAGCTTCCGCATGAGCAAAGAGAAGCAGTGATACTTCGATATTATAATGATTTGAAGCTGACAGAGATTGCAAAGATACAAGGTGTGGGTCTGTCAACCGTAAAGTCAAGACTCAGACTGGGGGTGGAGCGCTTGAAAAAGTATACACAATCAAAATAACAGAATATATATTTGCAAATATAACAACATGGAGGAGTTCGATGAAAAAAGAGGAAAAAGCAGTGCGGCAGTTGTTTCAAAAGGATTCTGCACAAGACTACATCTGCGCAGAAAAGAAAAAACAAGCAATACAACAATTAATGGAAGCAAGCGAAGCAGTAATTGCAAAAAATAGGGTGAGAAACAGTTCCAGCCATTCACAGCAAAAGCTGTTTTGTGGAGAAGTTTCAAATTCTTTATACAGACTTAGAATGCAGATTAAGTATATGGACAAAAGGCAGTATTATATTCAAATAGCTGTCATTTTGATAGTGATCGCTTTTGCTTTTTCAGCAAGAGAAATTGAGCAAATGTTTTTGGACTCGTTGCTTGTATACGTTACCTTCTCCTCTATTTTATTTAGTACAATTGCAGTTATTACCTGTAATATTGCAGATAAACATGGGATGGCAGAACTTACAGGAAGCTGTTATTTTAATCATATGCAGATGTGCGTTCTTCGAATGGTTTTGTCGGGCGGGATAAGTCTAGGCGCTACGGGAGTTTTGCTATATGCAACATATGTTTATATGGACAGTCCATTGTGGCAGACAGGAATTTATATACTTGTGCCATACTTTGTGACAGGTTGTTTTCAATTTGCCCTGATTTCTGTAGACGGGTTAAGAAACAGTCCGTATTTACTCTGGATTGGCGGTTTGATTATGATGGTGGCATTTGGGGTAGTAGTATCAGAAATACAGGTATATGAAACGTTCTCTATTGGAGTATGGGGCTTGGTGCTGGTCGTATCGGTTGTGACAATGGCGCTTGAGCTTATGGTATTGTTCAAAAGAATAGAAAGAGGAGATATTTTAGCGCCGGTGTAGGGAGGGAAAAGATATGCTAAAGTTGGACAAAGTATCTAAACAGTATAAGGATAAAAAAGCAGTAAAGGAAGTAAGCGTTTGTTTTGAACGTGGTGTTTACGGACTTCTTGGGGAAAATGGAGCAGGAAAGACAACATTGATGCGGATGATTTGCGGGTTGCTATTGCCGAGTGGCGGGCAGATATACTGTGATGACAGGGATATTATTAAAATGGGAGCAGATTATCGTATGCTTTTGGGATATCTGCCGCAGGATTTTGGGTATTATCCAGATTACACCGCATGGCGTTTTTTGATGTATATGGCGGCATTGAAGGCACTTCCTGAAAAATTTGCCAGGAACCGCATTTCTGAACTTTTAGAACTTGTGAACTTAACCGAGGTAAAGGATAAAAAGCTAAAGACATTTTCTGGTGGTATGCTCAAGCGTGTTGGCATTGCACAGGCGCTTTTAAACGATCCTAAGATCTTGGTGTTAGATGAACCGACTTCTGGGCTTGACCCCAAGGAGCGTGTGCGCTTTCGAAATATAATTAGTACACTTGGAAAAGACAGAATCATTCTGCTTTCGACACATATTGTTTCAGATATTGAATATATTGCGGACGAAATTTTGATAATGAAACATGGACAATTGCTGATATCGGGCAAGATGGAAGAAATTGTTTCGGTGGCAGCGGATAAGGTTTGGGAATGTACGGTGTCACCAGAGAAGGCAGAAAAGCTGAATGAATTTTATACGATCAGCAATTTGAGAAATGTGCCGGAAGGGGTGACGGTGAGACTGATTACAGATCAGGCGCCAGCGGAAAATGCATGGAAAGCAGTGCCAACATTGGAGGATGCATATTTATATTACAGCAACTACTCCCAGAAACAGACTTTATAGCTTAAGAGCTGTCGCACAGCGACAAAATAAAGTCGTGCAGCGACTTATAATAGGAGGATCAGATATGAGTTTATATAGAATGGAATTATACAAAATCCTGCGGCGTCCCATTGTAAGGATATCAGGAGTAATATTTGCGGCACTGCTTTTGTTTTTCTTCTATGCAATGGGCGATTCCGAGCGAAGCAGCCTAAGTAATTCAGAACCAGTATTTGGTTATCCTGCAATACAGCAAGACAGAGAACTGGCCAAGAAGTTTGAGGGACCGCTTACAGATGAAAAAATACAACAGATTGTGGATTTATATGGTTTCCCATCCAAAAGGCAAAAGGGATATAATGGCTGGTGGGACCAAAATTTTGTAACTGGATTTGTGACGGAGTTCTTTTCTGATGGGTACATATCAAACAGAGATTATAAAGCTGCTGAGAATATCATTCCCATCAAGGAAGCGGATATTTATAAATTTATAGAAGGAGAACCATTGTATTTTGGGTATTATAGAGGGTGGGAAAAATATATTATATTTATGGAATTTGCCGGAGAAATACTCATCATATGGCTTACGATTGCGCTGTCGCCGCTTTTTTCCCAGGAAATTGATACGGGCATGTACTCCTTAATTTTTACAACAAAAAATGGCAGTACAAAAGATATCCATGCAAGGATACTGGCAGCATTTACAGTGGTATTTGTTTCATTTCTAATCGTAGCAGGACTTTCCTTTTGGGGATGCTGGCAGATTGCTTGGAGGGGCAAAAACACTGTACGGTTTTCTATCTGGTTATTGGATAAGACCATATACAAAATATACAATATTGAAGTTTACGGTTGTGTATATTATGATGAATATGACAGCGCTGTTTATGACATGCGGATTTTGTGTATTTGTTTCAGCAAAAGCTAAATCCAACTTCAATGCTTTGTTGGTAACGGGTGGTTTTTTGACAGCGCCAATCGTTCTTTTTTGGTTTTTCCGCAGCAGCGTTGTGGCATTGTGTGCTTCGCAGCCAGTATTTCTGATGCTATCAAGGCTATTGACAGATGTTTCCTACAAAGTAATATATTGGGAATATCTTTGCATCAATAGTGTTCTTGTAGTAGTCTGCATTTTTGCAGGGGTACGAAGATGGAGAACAGGATTACAAACAAAAGTTTGATATGCGTGCAAAGCGCACGGTCCAGCTAGGAAATGTTAAAAAATATCAGTTGTGTAGTAAAGCCGCAAAGACGCACGAGAGGAACTTTTATGAGTGCCCTTTCGAATGAAATGTGCTCTCAATACAGGTGTGTCGAAGCGGGTTTACCCTTTAGAGCTGTCGCGCAGCGACAAAATAAAGTCGCGCAGCGACTTATAATAGGAGAAGAAAAATGGATACAAAAATATTTTATGAAAATACAGTGAAAGAACATTCTTTGATGCCAAAATACATAGAAAGGATGCAGGATTTGAAGGAACGGTTCCTATTTAGAGAGATTTTGCAGGAGGAGGCGGAACAGGCGGCTGCAATTGAGAAAATATGCTTTCCGCCAAATGAGGCATGTTCTGAAAAGATGATGCACGAACGTGTAGCAATAGCGCCGGAATTGTTTTTGACTGCAATTGACAAAGAAACAGGAAAAATAGCAGGATTTTTAAATGGACTTGCGACAGAGGAATGTTCCTTTAGAGATGCTTTTTTTACAGATGCGGGCCTGCACAATCCAGCAGGAAGAAATGTTATGCTGCTTGGATTGGATGTGCTTCCTCAATATCGCGGACAGGGATTAGCAAAAGAGATTGTGTTTCAGTATTGTTGCAAAGAAGTTAAAAGAAACAGAGAACAGCTACTTTTGACGTGCTTAGAATCCAAGATTAAAATGTATGAAAATATGGGATTTTTCAATAATGGACTGGCAGACTCTGCCTGGGGGGAAGAGCAGTGGTATGAAATGCGCTATATACTGTATCGCGCATCAAACGATTAGAGAAAAATTTCCTCAAATCCCCCTTATTTCCCCTTTGTTCTACAAAACGTACCGAAAAAAATGCAAATTAGGCCAAACGTATCCTGTATAGAAGCTGTGTATGGTATGCTCTAAAATATATGAATGTGCAAGTCATAAAATGGTGTTGAATGGAGCGATACATAGTGTACTGTCTGAAAGGAAAGAAAGGGCACGAAAGAATGGATAAACGAAGGCAGGAATGGAACGAAAACGATAGGTTGCATATTTTTCATGCAGATGAAATTATTATCCAAGAAGGCAGAATTTACAATGAGCTGTTTGAAATATTAAAGGGTTCTGTAGCAGTTTATATTCGATACGGGCAAAAAGATGAACATTTAATTGGAATTTATTCAAAAACCAGATGCTTTGGAGAGATGAATGTACTCTCTGGGAAACCAAGCAGTTATACAGTGGTTGCATGTGAAGAGGTTCTTTCTATGCGCATTACAAAAGATTTTTTAGAGAATCTGATTCGCAGCAATCCGCAAAGAGCTGCTGATACGATGAGAAACATTATGTACACATCTGCAGCGTTACAAGATAATATATATCTTTTGCTGGAAGATATCCACGAAAAGCAAAAGATGAATCAGAAACAGGCAAAGGATGGAATGCAGAGTGGAAGTAGTGTTTTTCATATATCCAAATGAAATAGAACAGGGGGAGCGAAAATATGTTAGGGGGGTCTGTATATATAGCACTGCTTCGTTTTGCAATCAGTCTTGCAGGAGTAATCATATTATTTTTTCAGCTAAGTGAGTCACGGTTTGACAAAAAGAAGACGATCGTCTGTTATGGTATTTTTTCTGCGGCAATCATTGTATTTGGGTGTATTTGGTATATGCTTGACTGGGAAAGCTGTGTGAGAGCAGTAGCATTTGTAATGTATTTTTGTTTTTCGCTGTTTACAATTTATATCAGCAGCGATCCTATTTTTTTACTGATATATAAACTTGCACTCGTATTTTATCTGCTTGCAGTATTTCTTATCGGTGGGCTTGAAGTTGCTATGATTTTCTTTGGCGGAAATGTATGGGCAGATATTGTCATGCGGATGATTCTGATTTTAGCAATTGCATTTTTTATAGAAAAAAAGGTCAAAAAATCGATCCGGGATTTTAGTTATTATGTGGAGAATGAATTGGACAATTTCAGTATCGCAGTGATGATTATATCACTCTTTTTTGGAATTGGGTTTATTTTAAATCCTAAAATGAAAGACCAAAGTATTTACCGGGTTTTTCAGATTGCAACGAATTTTTTTCTGACAGGCGCATTGCAGCTTTTGATATTTCGGTTGTATTTGCATATTGGCAAAGAAAAAGAGTACCAGGAGGAGAATCAACTGATGCAGATGAATCACAGGCTACTGGAAAGAAATATAGAGCTTTTGGAAGAGTCTGTAGAATCTGGCAGGAGAATTCGCCATGATGCAAGACATCACAATGCGGTGATAGCGGAGTATGCAAGCAGAGGACAGAACGAAGAACTGCTGCAATATTTAAGGCAGTATGAAAAAGAGATAGAGGAAACCGTTGCAGATGATATTTGCGCCAATACAGCAGTGAATAATATTCTTTCGGCATATACTAGAAAGGCGCAGAAGGAACAAATAGATGTTACACTGGATGTGGAACTTGGCAGGAATCTGACAATACCCAATATTGATTTGGTAACAATTCTGGCGAATGCCTATGAAAATGCGATTTATGGCTGTATGGAGGTGAAAAAACAGTCAGATGTGCGAAAATGTTTTATTCATTTGATGCTCAAAAGAAAGAAAAATAAATTGGTTATCTGCTGCAGCAATACATGCAAAGTAGAAGCAGAAATCAAAGATGGACGGCCAAACCCAGAAGAAACAGGAGGAATCGGCGTGTTAAGCATCATCAAAACAGCAGATAAGTTTGATGGGGAATATGACTTTAAGAATGACAAAGGAGTATTTTTATTTCGTCTGATTATGAATATTCCATCAAGTTCATTATGATAGCAAGTACATAAAAGTGAAAGGGGTAACCGCTTATGTATCTGATAGCGCTCTGTGATGATGAGACAGCAGAGTTAGAAAAAACACAGAAAATGCTGGGCAGCTATGAGAAAAAATATCCCGAGATGGAATTGCAGGTGAAATGTTTTGAAAATGCAGATGATCTGCTAGATTTGGTAAGGGAAGAACAATATATGCCGGATTTGGTATTGATGGACATCTACATGCCAAAGAAAATAGGAATAAAGGCAGCAAAAGAGCTGCGTGATATGGGAAATACTAGCAGGATTATTTTTCTTACAATGTCCAAAGAATACGCACTTGATGCTTTTAGCGTGGATGCAGTACAGTATTTGATTAAACCGATATCAGAGGATATATTGTTTCCTTTGCTGGATAGGTTTCTGAAAGAAGCAGAGTTAGAACGCAGAAAATATGTTCAATTGCGGATGGATGGCAGGCTTCAACGAGTGGCGCTCAAAGATATTGTATATTGTGAGGCACAGGGAAAAATGCAATGTCTCCATCTTGCAGACGGCACACAGCTTTATGTTCGCATGACGATGACGCAAATTTATGAGATGCTTTTTCAATATCAGGAATTTGTGCGGGTTGGAATTGCCTATATTATGAATTTAGAGTATATTGATAATCTGAATTCGCGTGAAATTTGTTTGAATACAAAAGAAAAGGTCTATCTGCCAAGGGGCGCTTACAAAACGCTAAAGGAACAGTATTTTCAGTATTATTGTGAATAAAAATTGTAGCATTTGTAATTGGGCACATTCTAATATGTGTTCAATTTTTTTGAGGGTGGCAAATTTTGAAAAAGGTGTTATACTGAATATATTTGAAAATGTACAATCGGAATTTCTTGTGCATCCTTGCAATATTAGATACAAAGAGACTTCGAAGGTACATAATAGAACCAAGGAGGATGACAAAAGTGGAAAGAGAAAAACTAGGCTCGCGCATGGGATTTATTTTGCTGTCGGCCGGATGTGCGATTGGAATAGGCAATGTATGGAGATTTCCGTATATTGTAGGAATGTATGGGGGCGGCATGTTTGTTGTCTTGTATCTGTTTTTTTTGATCGCTATGGGCGTGCCTGTGATGACAATGGAGTTTGCAGTGGGCCGTGCCAGCAGAAAAAGTATTATCAGAAGTTTTGCGGAGCTAGAAAGACCTGGGCAAAAATGGCATTTGAACGGGTATCTTGGAATGGCAGGCAATTATATTCTAATGATGTTTTATACCACAGTAGCAGGATGGATGCTGTATTATTTTTATCAAATGTTGACAGGAAAATTTACAGGAAAAGATGGGGATCAGGTTGCGGAACTATTTCAGGGAATGCTTGATAATCCGCTTGTTTTGTGCATTGTAATGATTATCATTGTGACAACAGGAATTTTGCTCTGTTCGCTTGGCCTGCAAAAAGGGGTTGAACGGATTACAAAGGTTATGATGGTGCTTCTTTTGTTTATTATTGTTGTTTTGGCAGTGCGCAGCATGACGCTGGAAGGCGGCGGAGAAGGACTTAAATTTTATCTGCTTCCTGATATTGGGAAAATGAAAGATGTTGGAATTTTAGAGACCATCACAGCAGCGATGAATCAGGCATTTTTTACATTGAGTCTGGGAATTGGCGCAATGGCAATTTTTGGAAGTTACATAGACAAAAAACATACATTGCTGAAGGAATCTGTGAATATTGCAGTTTTGGATACCTTTGTGGCATTTGTTTCTGGTTTGATTATTTTTCCTGCTTGTTTTGCATTTGATATCAGCCCTGATAAAGGGCCAAGCCTAATATTTATCACGCTACCAAATATTTTTAATCATATGGCAGCAGGACGTATCTGGGGAACGCTCTTTTTTGTGTTTATGACCTTTGCGGCATTTTCTACAATATTGGCAGTGTTTGAGAATATTGTTTCCTGTGGAATGGATTTGTTTCATTGGAGCAGAAAAAAATCTTGTATGATAAATTGGGTTGCGTTAATTGTATTGTCTCTGCCCTGTGTCTTTGGTTACAATATCTGGTCTGCGATTCAGCCGCTTGGAGAGGGAAGCACAATCTTAGATTTGGAAGATTTCGCAGTGAGCAATGTGATACTGCCCATTGGTTCGCTTTGTTACCTGCTGTTTTGTGTTACCAGATATGGCTGGGGATTTGAACAGTATCAAAAAGAAGCAAATATGGGAGATGGGCTGAAGATACCAAAAGGGATTCGTTTTTATGTGACATATATTTTGCCCATTCTGCTGATCTTTTTGATTTTGCAGGGATGGATTGGTTCATAAGAATGAGCGTAGCAGCAATTATAATACAGAAGACAGAACGGTTGTATTTTACGTGATAATCAATAAATGTAAGCGCTTACAAAATTGACAATTTTTGTTATAAGCGATATACTAAAAACAATGGTGGCTAAACTGCCATTTTAACTGGTAAATTTAATAAAAATACGGAGGTTTGGATTTATGTTAGTATCAGCTACAGAAATGCTTAAGAAAGCAAAAGAAGGTCATTACGCAGTAGGTCAGTTCAATATTAACAATCTTGAGTGGACAAAGGCTATTTTGCAAACAGCTCAGGAATTAAACAGCCCTGTTATTCTTGGTGTATCTGAGGGGGCCGGCAAATACATGACAGGATTTGGTACCGTAGCAGCTATGGTAAAAGCAATGGATGAGGAGCTTGGAATTACAGTTCCTGTAGCGCTTCACTTAGATCATGGTACGTATGACGGATGCTACAAGTGCATAAAGGCAGGCTTTACATCAATTATGTTTGATGGTTCTCATTATCCAATCGAGGAGAACATTGAGAAGACAAAAGAGCTCGTTGCAGTGGCACATCAGCTTGGACTTTCAATTGAGGCTGAGGTTGGCTCTATCGGCGGCGAGGAAGACGGCGTTGTAGGTATGGGCGAGTGCGCAGATCCAGATGAGTGCAAATCTATCGCAGATTTGGGTGTTGATATGCTTGCAGCAGGTATCGGAAACATTCATGGAAAATATCCTGAAAATTGGGCTGGCTTGAGCTTTGAGACACTCGATGCAATTCAGCAAAAAACAGGTGTTATGCCATTAGTTCTTCACGGCGGCACAGGCATTCCAGAGGATATGATCAAGAAGGCAATCTCTCTTGGCGTTGCAAAGATTAACGTTAACACAGAGTGCCAGCTTTACTTCCAGGAAGCGACACGCAAGTATATTGAGGCAGGAAAAGACAAGGAAGGCAAGGGATTTGATCCACGCAAACTGCTTGCACCAGGCGCAGCGGCAATCAAAGAAATCGTTAAGATTAAGATGGAGCTTTTCGGATCAGTTGGCAAGGCATAAATTTGGCGGCATGGCCAATAAAAATAAAAAGGCGGGGGATTTCGATCCACCCGCCTTTTTGTCTGCCTTAACGGCGAACCCATCTGCCGAAAAGTGTCTTTTTGTATTTTCGCAGTTCTTCCGATGCAGCCGGGAAGTTTGTTGCTTTTTTCAGATATTCTACGCCTTTGGCAATATTTTCTGCAGTGCCAAGGCCCTGACAGTAGATAGTGCCAAGAATATAAAAGGTTTCTGCCTCCGCTGTTGTCAACGGTTCTAGGAGGCTGCGTGCCTGCTGGAAGTCTTGATAAGTACCTCTGCCATAGTAATAGCATTTTCCCAAAAGACGACGGGTAAATGCATCGGAATTGAGATTGTGGCACTCCATAAGAAGAGAGAATGCCTTCTGATAGTCCTGTGTCACACCGTTGCCTTCATAGTACAAGGCACCTAAGTACTTGGCAGCATTGGCGCGGTGGCTGGTGCAGTTTGCAGGGGACAGTGCTTTCTCGTAACACTGCACAGCATAGGAGATATCTTTTGGAACTCCTGTTCCTTCTTCGTAGAGCTTGCCTAGATGATACCAGCACTCCGGCTGACCGTTCTGCGCGCCTATTTTATACCATTGTAGGGCTTCCGCCGTTTTTCCTGCGTCCAGCAAATCGTCTGCGTAGAAATGCTGGTGGAGAGGATATCCAAGCTCAGCGCCTATTTTCCACAAAGCATCCGCTTTGGCCGGCTGAGGAGCAATCAGGTCGTCATCTCCCTTGGTATAATACTGATAAAGATTGTCTCCCGCCGCATACATTCCGTTGTGGAAAGCTTTCTGGAACCAGGATTCACATTTTGAGATGTTTTCTATCAGATACTGGCGAAAGCCTTCCGGGGTTGGGAAGGAGCTGGCTTCTTTTCCCTGAATTGAAATAAAATCCCACCAGAAATAGGTGTTGCCGATGACATACTGACAGAATCCGTCGCCCCCCTCCGCAATTGCAAGCACTGTGTCAAAGGCTTCTTGCAGGCTGGAATACGGCATCTTTTGGAGCAGCTCCGGGGTCAGCTCTTCTGTCCGCATGCAGATCAGGACGCCGAGTGCGCTTCCCTGTTCTACAGACTTGTGCAGCAGCATGGTTGCACGGTCATCATCTTCGGGGAATCCGTGTCCAGCCCACACGTACTGTTTGCCGCACAGACATCTTGCGAGAATGCAGGAGGCATCGCCGTCTCCAGCGGCAGAGGCTTTTTCGAGCAGAGCCAGTCCTTGTGCACCTCTCTGCGCGGAAATATTGTAATAAATGTCGTTTAGCGCCTGTTTTACAGCACTGCTAAGTTCTTTTGCCATTTCGTATACTCCTTTGGATATCTATTGGTTTTGTGAATTGTTTTTATAACAGATGGCAGCTTCAATAAATCCTTTAAATAACGGGTGTGGTCGATTGGGTCTGCTTTTTAGCTCAGGGTGGGCCTGGGTGGCAAGAAAGAATGGATGAGAAGGAATTTCTACCATCTCTACAATGCGTCCATCAGGTGAAAGCCCAGATAAAAGCATTCCTTTATCTGAGAGAACCACACGGTAATCATTATTGACTTCATAGCGGTGTCTGTGACGTTCTTGAATCAATTCACTGCCATAGAGCTTGTACGCCTTTGAGGAAGGATCGAGACGGCATTCATAAGTCCCAAGGCGCAGGGTACCGCCGATGTCCTCAACCCCATTTTGATCGGGCATCAGTGCAATAACAGGGTGCGTTGTATTGGAGTTTAGCTCAATGCTGTGTGCATCATTGAAACCAACTACATTTCTGACAAATTCCACAATTGCTAGCTGCATACCAAGACACAGACCAAGGAAAGGAATATTGTTTTCCCGCGCATATTGGATCGCATCAATCATTCCTTCGATTCCTCTGTTGCCAAAACCGCCAGGAACAAGGATTCCGTCAACATCGTTTAGATATTCGGCTGCATTGTCTGCGGTTACAAGCCCGGAATCAATCCATTTGATATTAACTGTGGCATGTTGAGGGATACCGCCATGCTTGAGTGCTTCGACAACACTGATATAGGCATCATGTAGCTGTGTATATTTTCCGACAAGGGCAATTGTGACATCTTGGGTAGGTGATTTGAGATCCTCCACCATTTTCGTCCAGTCTGCAAGGTCTGGCTCAGGGCTTTCCAAGTGCAGACATTCACAGGCAACTTCAGCAAGATGTTCTTTTTCCATAGCAAGAGGTGCCTCATATAAATATTCAACATCGAGATTTTGTAGAACATGAGAATTTGGCACATTGCAGAATAGTGCGATCTTATCTTTGATGGTCTGATCAAGTGCATGTTCACTTCGGCACACAATAATATCAGGCTGAATTCCCATTCCCTGCAATTCCTTTACACTTGCCTGTGTCGGTTTTGTTTTCATCTCCTGGGAAGCGCTCAAATAAGGAATGAGCGTCACATGGATCAAGATTGCATTTTCATGTCCAATTTCATGCTGAAATTGCCGGATTGATTCCAAAAAGGGCTGGCTTTCAATATCGCCGACAGTGCCGCCTACTTCGATGATTGCGATACGCATGTCCGGGTCTGTAAAATTTCTGTAAAACCGACTTTTAATTTCATTGGTAATATGAGGAATAACCTGCACAGTCCCGCCCCCATAATCACCGCGGCGTTCTTTTTGCAGAACTGTCCAGTATACTTTTCCGGTAGTGACATTGGAATTTTTGTCAAGACTTTCATCTATGAAGCGCTCATAATGCCCCAGGTCAAGATCTGTTTCAGCCCCATCATCTGTGACAAAAACTTCTCCATGCTGAATAGGGTTCATGGTACCTGGGTCAATATTAATATATGGGTCGAATTTCTGCATGGTTACTTTATAGCCTCTTGCCTTTAGAAGACGGCCGAGCGAGGCGGCTGTAATTCCCTTTCCAAGACCGGAAACAACACCGCCGGTTACAAATACATACTTAACTGGCATAACCTTACCTATTCCTTTCGCAATGATTGGATAATTTTTTATAATTTTCAAATATTTTATTATTATACAATGCTTCGACAATAAAAATCTAGGGGTATTTTGCGAAAATAAAAAATATCTTTTTAGAATCTTTTCACAAAGAAAATATTGATTTATAAACCTTTAATCTCTATAATGATAATTGATTGCTTTTTAATGAAAAGTACTGAATCGTTATGGTTTATCAGTCTGATCAAGATATATCACAGAAAGGATACCACAGGAAGATGGACAACAATCAGTTCAACAATTATGAAAATAATTCCAGCAGAAACGGCGGAGGACCCGAAAATGGAAATAACGGCGGTGGTGGCAATAATAATGGAAAAGACCCAAGGAAACAAAGCATTATTATTATGATAGCTGCTGCTGTATTGTCGCTTCTTTGTATCAGCTATTTTACAAGGGCTGTATCAGGGGCAACAACTGTTGAGATTCCATACAATCAATTTATCGAGATGGTGGAGAATGGAAAGGTGGAATCAGTAAAAATTGAATCCAGCCAAATAGAAATTACTCCAGTGTCGGACAAAAAGAAAAATGAAAACAGCAGTTTATTGGCAAATGCAGTTAAGGTAACTTATGTTACAGGAAAGGTTGAGGAAGATGATACCCTGACAAAAAGGCTTTTGGATGCGGGTATCGAAGTCAGCGGAACGGTTCCTGACGGTTCTGGTGTGATTCTTTCCCTTTTGTATTATATTGTGCCAACGCTTTTGATGTGCGGTTTGCTGAGCCTGCTGTTTCGAAAAATGACAGGTGGCGGCGGAGCTTTCAGCATGGGAAAAAGCAATGCCAAAGTGTATGTTCAAAGAGAGACAGGAATTACATTTCGCGATGTTGCAGGGGAAGATGAAGCAAAGGAATCTTTGCAGGAAGTAGTAGACTTTTTGCACAATCCTGGCAAATATGTCAAGATTGGTGCAAAACTGCCAAAGGGTGCGCTTTTGGTAGGACCTCCTGGAACCGGTAAAACGATGCTTGCAAAGGCGGTTGCAGGGGAGGCGAAGGTGCCGTTTTTTTCACTTGCTGGCTCTGACTTTATAGAATTGTATGTCGGTGTCGGTGCTTCCCGTGTGCGTGATTTGTTCAAAGAGGCAGAGAAAAATGCGCCTTGTATTATTTTTATTGACGAGATTGATGCGATTGGCAGGAGCCGTGATTCAAAATATGGAGGCGGAAATGAAGAACGTGAACAGACATTAAACCAGCTTCTTTCTGAGATGGACGGTTTTGATGCCAAGAAGGGCATTATCATTCTTGCGGCAACCAACAGACCGGAAATTTTGGATAAGGCGCTGTTAAGACCAGGACGATTTGACCGGCGTATTATTGTAGATAAACCAGATTTAAAAGGACGCGTCAATATTCTAAAAGTGCATGCCAAAGATGTTTTGATGGATGAGACGGTTGACTTAGATGCAATTGCGCTTGCTACAAGCGGCGCTGTGGGTGCAGATCTTGCTAATATGATCAACGAAGCGGCAATCAATGCTGTGAAAGAGGGCAGGGAATTTGTCGGACAGAAGGATTTGTTCAATGCGGTTGAAGTCGTACTTGTCGGAAAAGAGAAAAAGGACCGCATCATGAGTAAGGAAGAACGCAAAATCGTTTCTTATCATGAAGTAGGTCATGCGCTGGTGAGCGCTTTGCAGAAAAATTCTGAACCAGTTCAAAAAATTACAATTGTACCGCGTACAATGGGGGCGCTCGGCTATGTTATGCATGTTCCGGAAGATGAGAAATACCTCAATTCACAAGTGGAACTGCACGACATGATTGTGGGGCTTTTGGGCGGCCGTGCAGCCGAGGAAATTGTATTTGATACCGTTACGACAGGCGCATCGAATGACATTGAGAAAGCGACAGGAATTGCACGCTCGATGATTACACGTTATGGGATGAGCAGTAAGTTTGGTTTGATGAGTCTTGAAACAGTAGAAAGTCAGTATCTCGACGGCAGAAGTGAACTGAATTGTGCAGATCATACTGCGGCAGAGATTGATGCGGAAGTTATGAAAATGCTCAAAGAGTGTTATGATGAGGCGCTTTCTCTGCTTCGCGAAAACAAGGACGTCATGGATAAACTTGCGGCGCACCTGATTGAGAAAGAAACGATTACAGGAAAAGAATTTATGCAAATCTATCGCGAGGCCAAAGGCTTGCCAGAACCAGAGGAAAAGAAAGAAACTGCTGAGGAAGGCGAAAAGAAGGAAATAGCAGCGGTAGAGACAGAAAATAAGGAGCATAAGGAAACTGAGAATCAAATAGAAGACGTCGCTGAGAAGAAGGAAGGTATCGAAGAAAAAGAAGAAATACAGGAACCAAAAGTGCCGGAACCGGAAACACTCAGAAATGTGAATCCACAGCAGCCTTGGGGTCAGCCGCAAAATGGGGGCTGGAATATGCCGCCAAGTTATGACTGGAACCCGGCGGCTAATTTGCAGCAGCGTCAATTACAAGTACCGGAACAGGAGACACAACTGCCGGAAGACAATGGAAGTGATGGAGAGACTTCACGTTTTGGATCTGCATGGGATAAAAATGTAAACGGAGAAAACCGCCGTTAGATAGCAAGGCACGCTCGGAGTCTCTTTTAACCTGACATTCCGGGCGTGCATAGTATATAAGGGGGAGCAGAATGTCAGAAACACCACATGAATTTGATGTGAAAGAGGAGCTAAAAAAGCTGCCCAATAAGCCTGGGGTTTATATTATGCATGATGCGGACGATACGATTCTTTATGTGGGAAAGGCCAAAAACCTGCATAATCGGGTGCGTTCTTATTTCAAGGAAAAGATAGGACGGGGACCGCAGATTGACAAAATGGTTTCGCTGATCGTCCGGTTTGAATATATTGTGACAGATTCCGAACTTGAGGCACTTGTCCTTGAGAACAATTTGATAAAGGAATACAGCCCAAAGTATAATACACTGTTAAAGGATGACAAAACATATCCTTATATCAAAGTAACTCTGGGAGAAGAATATCCGCGGGTACTGATGGTTCGCCAGATGAAGAAAGATAAGGCAAAGTATTTCGGACCATTTACCAATGGAGGGGTTCGTGAAAGCATTGATCTGATTAATAAATTATATCAGCTTAGAACATGCAGCAGGAACTTACCAAAGGATTGCGGAAAAGAACGTCCTTGCTTAAACTTTCATATCGGTCAGTGCTGCGCGCCATGCCAGGGAATGATCTCTCAGGAGGAGTATGCCAAAAAAATTGAAAATGTGATCGACTTTCTGAATGGAAAGCAGCAGAATGTGATAAAAGAATTAAAAGAAAAGATGCAGCAGGCATCGGAAAATATGGATTTTGAGGAAGCAATCCGGTGCCGTGATTTATTAGAAAGCATTAAGAAAGTCAGCGAAACGCAAAAAATGTCGGATAATGTCGGAGAGGATAAGGATATTATTGCGCTTGCGATAGATGGCAGTGATACAGTGGTACAGGTATTTTTCCTAAGAAACGGCAAATTAATCGGCAGAGAACACTTTTATATGACACAGATAGAGACACCTGCGGCAGGTGCAATTTTGACAAGCTTTGTGAAGCAGTTTTATGCAGGGACACCATTTATTCCAAGAGAAATTATGCTTCAGGATACAATAGAGGATATGGAGCTTGTCGAAAAATGGCTGTCAAACAGGAAAGGCGCACGAGTGCATTTGACAGTACCACAAAAAGGGCAAAAGGAGCGTCTTGTAGAATTGGCCGCGAAAAATGCACAGCTTGTTCTAAGTCAAGACAGAGAGCGCATCAAGCGCGAGGAGGGCAGAACCATTGGCGCAGTGAAAGAGATAGAGGCGCTTTTGGGAATCAGCCCTCTTGTACGCATGGAAGCATTTGATATCTCCAATACAAGTGGGTTTGCCAACGTAGGTTCTATGGTGGTATACGAAAAAGGAAAGCCAAAGCGCAGCGATTACCGCAAATTTCGTATGAAAACAGTAGCAGGGCCAGATGACTACGCATGTATGCAGGAAGTGTTAACCCGGCGGTTTCGGCATGGACTTGATGAGCGTGATAAAATGCAGAGCGAGGAAGATAGCATTGGGGAAGATTTTGGCAGTTTTACGAAGTTTCCGGATTTGCTTTTGATGGATGGCGGCCGCGGTCAGGTTAATATTGCATTGCAGGTTCTTGCAGAACTTGAGATTCAGATTCCGGTATGCGGGATGGTGAAAGATGACAATCACCGCACCAGAGGATTGTATTTCAATAATCAGGAACTTCCGATTGATACCCACAGTGAAGGATTCAAACTGATCACTCGTATCCAAGATGAAGCCCATCGGTTTGCGATTACATACCATCGTTCACTGCGAAGCAAGGCGCAGGTGCATTCTGTTCTTGACGAAATACCAGGAGTAGGGCCAAACCGTAGAAAAGCACTGATGAAATATTTTCGCTCAATAGAAGAATTGCGTGCTGCAGATACAGAACAGATAGCGCAGGTGCCAGGAATTTCTGCAAATGTAGCCAAAGAAATCTATCAGTTTTTCAGGGGAAAGGAGAACGAATAATACCCATTGACTTTAGCGCTTTAAAGTCGTATAATAAGGGGCGTGGGCTTTGCCCTTTAGCGCTATCGCGGAAGCGACTTTACCCTTTAGTGCTATCGCGCAGCGATTAAAAGTAAAGTCGCGAAGACGCACGAGAGGAATTTTCATGAGAGTCCTTGCGAATGAAAGTTTCTCTCAGTGCAGGTGCGCGGAAGCGGCTTTATCCTTTAGGGCTATCGCGCAGCGATTAAAAGTAAAGTCGCGAAGACGCACGAGAGGAATTTTCATGAGAGTCCTTGCGAATGAAAGTTTCTCTCAGTGCAGGTGCGCGGAAGCGACTTTACCCTTTAGGGCTATCGCGCAGCGATTTAAATTAGGAGGAAAATATCATGAAAAAGAAATTATTGGCATTACTTTTATCGGCTGTGATGGTGTGCAGTATGGCTGGATGTGGAAACAGCTCCAATGATACAGCAGCAAACAATACATCATCTGCAGATTCAGGAAGCAATGTACCAGAAACCAGTGCAGCGGAGAACACAGTATCAGGAGGTGACACAGCCGATCAGACAGGCAATACTACATACACTGTAGGAATTTGTCAGTTGGTGCAGCATGATGCACTCGATGCGGCAACCAAAGGATTTAAAGATGCATTGATCGAGGAATTAGGCGCAGACAATGTGGTTTTTGATGAACAGAATGCACAGGGCGAATCAAACACATGTTCTACAATCGTAAACAGCTTTGTATCAAGCAATGTGGATTTGATTCTTGCAAATGCGACACCGGCGCTTCAGGCAGCAGCCGCCGGAACAAATGAGATTCCAATTTTAGGCACATCCGTTACAGAATATGGAGTGGCGCTTGATTTGGATGATTTTAATGGTACCGTAGGCGGAAATATTTCTGGTACCTCAGATTTAGCGCCGCTTGATGGACAGGCTGATATGATTCAGGAAATCTTTCCAGATGCCAAGACAGTAGGATTATTGTACTGTTCAGCAGAGGCAAATTCCCAGTATCAGGTTGATGCAGTGAAAGGTTATCTTGAGGAAAAAGGGTATGAATGCAAATATTATGCATTTTCTGATTCGAATGATCTTTCTGCAGTGACAACAACAGCTTCTAGCGAAGTGGATGTTATCTATGTTCCTACAGACAATACAGTAGCGAACAACACAGAGATTGTATACAATATTTGCATGCCGGCAAAAGTGCCTGTAATTGCTGGAGAAGAGGGAATCTGCAAGGTTTGTGCAGTTGCAACACTTTCTATTAGTTATTATGATATTGGGGTTGGCACAGGCAAAATGGCAGCAAAGATCTTAAAAGGCGAGTCCAATATTTCTGAAATGCCGATTGAGTATGCACCGACATTTACCAAAAAATATAATCCAGCAATCTGTGAAGAGCTGGGCATTACCATACCAGATGGGTATGAAGCAGTTGAGACAGAATAAAAATCTGTGAGAATTTAAAGAATAATGAGTTGGCAGTGGGAGAGATTCTCTCACTGCCTTTCTTAAGAAGAATAACCGGCAGAAAATGTTCCAAAGTAGTAAAGCCGCAAAAGGCGCACGAGAGGAACTTTTATGAGAGTCCTTGGGAATGAAAGTTTCTCTCAGTCCAGGTGCGCGGAAGTGGATTTACGCTTTAGAGCTGTCGCGCAGCGACTTATAATAGTAAAGCCGCAAAAGGCGCACGAGAGGAACTTTTATGAGAGTCCTTGGGAATG
>CAJUKA010000024.1:0-22248 GCA_910586585.1 uncultured Lachnospiraceae bacterium | reverse complement strand
CTCAGTCCAGGTGCGCGGAAGTGGATTTACGCTTTAGAGCTGTCGCGCAGCGACTAATATATAGAAGAATATACGCCGGATGGAGGAATAGAATGAATATAATGAATTTGTTGAATGCGATGCCAGGCGCACTTGCCCAGGGACTTATCTGGGGAATTATGGCGATTGGCGTATACATTACGTTTCGTATCCTTGATATTGCTGACCTGACGGTGGATGGCTCCTTGTGTACTGGCGGAGCAGTGTGCATTATGATGATGCTTTCGGGCCACAATGTGTTTGTTGCGATGTTGGGTGCAACGCTTGCAGGGATGCTTACAGGGCTTGCTACGGGTATTTTCCATACTTTTATGGGGATTCCTGCAATTCTTTCAGGTATTTTGACGCAGCTTGCGCTGTATTCCATTAATTTAAAAATTATGGGGAAATCCAATCAGGCAATTAATGTGGATAAATATGACCTTTTGGTGTCGCTGCGATACATAAAAGGGGTTGTTTTTTATAAAAACTCTATTTTGGTGGTGGCAGTCGGGATTGTACTGCTGGTGCTGCTTCTTTATTGGTTTTTTGGAACAGAATATGGATGTGCGCTTCGTGCGACAGGCTGCAATGGAAATATGTCAAGGGCGCAGGGAATCAATACCGATTTTGGCAAAGTGATTGGTTTGATGCTTTCCAATGGACTTGTAGGACTTGCGGGGGCAATGCTTTCTCAGTATCAGGGATTTGCAGATATTAATATGGGGCGCGGAGCCATTGTAATCGGGCTGGCGGCTGTTATTATTGGGGAAGCTGTATTTGGCAAGGTATTTCATAATTTTGGCTGGAAACTCATCGGGGTTGCATGTGGTTCTGTACTTTATTACATAGTTGTTCAGACTGTTATCTGGATGGGAATTGATACAGATTTGCTGAAACTTCTGTCCGCTTTGGTAGTAGCAGTATTTCTTGCGATTCCGCATTTAAAAGAAAAATATATCCATAAACCAGTAGTGAGAAAGGGAGGAAACAACAATGCTTGAAATCAGAAATGTGACAAAGATTTTTAATCCGGGCACTGTGAATGAAAAGGTTGCGCTGGACAATTTTTCTCTCACACTTAAAGATGGTGATTTTGTGACAGTCATCGGAGGAAATGGTGCAGGAAAATCGACAATGATGAACGCGATTGCCGGAGTATGGATGGTAGATTCCGGACAGATTCTCATTGATGGCGTTGATGTGACAAAGCTTTCTGAGCACAAACGGGCGAAATTCCTGGGGCGTGTTTTTCAGGACCCTATGACAGGCACAGCCGCAACAATGGGGATTGAGGAGAATCTTGCACTGGCAAAACGAAGAGGACACAAAAGAACACTGCGTCAGGGTATCAATAAAAAAGAGCGGGAAGAATACAGGGAATTATTAAAGATTCTTGGCCTTGGCTTAGAAGACCGCCTCACCTCCAAAGTGGGGCTTCTATCTGGAGGGCAAAGACAGGCTTTGACGCTGTTGATGGCGACGCTGCAAAAACCGAAGCTTCTTTTGCTGGATGAACACACCGCAGCGCTTGATCCCAAGACTGCTGCCAAGGTTTTAGAAACCACAGAATATATTATAAACAGGGATAAACTGACCACGCTGATGATTACACATAATATGAAAGATGCAATTATTCATGGAAACCGCTTAATTATGCTAAAAGATGGAAAGGTGATTCTTGATATCTGGGGAGAAGAAAAGAAGAAACTTACAGTAGAAGAACTACTTCACAAGTTTGGGGAGGCAAGCGGGGAAGAGTTTACAAGTGATAAAGCAATATTGGGATAATATAACTATAAGTATTTTCGAAGTTTCTTTGTGCCTGATTATGTGAGATTGCGAGCGTACATTTATTGGAGAAGGAGAAAAATAATGGCTTCTGGTTCGTTTTTGAATATGACAGTGCTGATAGCGCAATTTATAGGAATTGCGATTCCATTGGTAGGTATATTTGTGCTGATCAATAAGGAACAGAGCAAAACTGCGATGAATCTTTTGATTGCAGATATTGGGTGTCTTATCATGAACGTGGCCTATTATTTTATGCTGCGGGCCAAGGGTCTTGACGAGGCAACGCTTTCACTCAGAGTAGAGTATCTTGGAAGTACTATATTCTATACATTTTTTATCAAGTTTATTTTGTCTTATATGCAGATTGACCGTAAACATAAGATTATGGATAAACTGGCGTATATCTGGCTTGCCTTTGAGAGTGCAGTTTTGCTAATATTCTGGACAGGAAGAAGCGATCTGGTACTAAAAAAGACAGAGTTTCTGGAAGAAAAGGCGGCAGGATATCACTATATAGATATTGAGTACGGCAAGGTTTATATGGCACGTTACACGGTACTGTCTATTGTGCTGGCCGCCCTTGCAGTTTATATGATAGTGCGCAGAGTGAAACTTCGGCGGAGAAAGGGTCTTGAGAAGCATTACCTGTCAAATCTTTTGGCAGCAGGCGCCGTGATAATTGTATCCTTTATTATGGAACTTACGGTGCATATGAGGCTGAATATCGGATTTTTAAGCATCAGTTTTAACTTTGTGCCAATCTGTGCGTCTATTGCTGTGCTCGTGATTATTGTCAGCGTTGTAGGCGGTGATTTCTTTTCGATTATGGATATCGGGCGTGGCTGGGTCTTTGAAAATATTGATGATGTTTTTGTTATTGTTGATAATACCTATGGATATCTTGATGCAAATGCCTGCGCCAAACAGTATTTTCCAGAATTGAATAGTCTGCGCAAGGGAGATTGTATTCCAGCACGTCTCTATAAACTATTTCGTATTGATAAGACAAATATAGAGTTAGAGGATCGCTATTTTGAACGCGAAGTGAAAGTTCTTGAGCAAAATTCCACGGTCAGAGGATTTTGTCTGATGATGATGGATTTGACCAAACAATATAAATTGATGAATGAGCTTGAGGAAGAGAAAATCAAGGCTGAAGAGGCAAACCGTGCAAAATCCGATTTTCTCTCCAATATGTCTCATGAAATCCGTACCCCAATGAATGCGATTGTGGGAATGACAGAAATTTTGCTGCGAAGCGATATGGGGCAGCAGGAGCGGGGATATTTGACCAATATCAAAAATTCCGGAGCGGCGCTTCTTGAAATTATCAATGATATTTTGGATTTTTCAAAGATTGAGTCAGGAAAGATCGAAATAATTGAAGATGAATATGAACCAATGTCCATGCTAAGCGATCTTGGTATGATATTCCTGAATCGAATCGGAGACAAGCCAATCGAACTTTTGTTTGATATTGATAAGGATTTGCCATTAAAGCTGTATGGAGATTCTCTTCGAATCCGCCAGGTAATTGTTAATATGGTAAACAATGCGATTAAATTTACCGAGGAGGGGAGCGTTAAGCTCACTATTAAGATGGCGCATATAGAAGAATACCAAATTCGCCTGGATATTTCTGTGAAAGACACAGGGCAAGGTATTCGAAAAGAGGATATGAATAAACTTTTTGGTGTGTTTCAACAGATTGATACAAAAAGGAACAGAACCAAGGAAGGATCGGGTCTTGGGCTTTCTATTTCCAAACGCTTTGTGGATATGATGGGCGGAACAATCGGTGTAAACAGTGAGTATGGGAAAGGCAGTGAATTTTATTTCTCAGTTCCGCAGCGGATTATCAGCGGTCAGCGGGCTGCTACTGTAAAGGAGGAGATAGCAGGAAGCAGACAGAAGCTGGTCAGTGGGCTTATGCATATTCCAGAATTGATGGAAACACTCAAAAATCTTGCAGAAGGTTATGGAATGAGGTATATTGACTGTTATGAAGCAGAGAAAAACAAGACAGAGATTGATTTCTTCTTTGTAGATGGAACGGTTTATCAGCAGACGAAAGAAGTTTTAATGGATTATTTTTCTACGCATGCTACGGATTTGTTTGTGCTGCAGAATCCAATGCAGGATGCGATGTGGGAGGAACATGTAACAACTGTGAACAAACCGCTGTATACCTTAAATTTCTGTCAAGCGGTGAATCATGAAAAATCAGAAGGACTTACTAAAACAGATAACGGCATGAATTTCATAGCGCCTGAAGCAAAGATTCTGATAGTAGATGACAATGAGATGAACCTGAAAGTGGCATGTGGACTTTTGCAGCCGCTGCAGATGCAGATAGATACGGCGGAGAGTGGAAAGAAAGCAATTGAATTGGTACAGTCAAAGCAATATCATATTGTCTTTATGGATCATATGATGCCTGTGATGGATGGAGTGGAAACAACGCAAAAAATCAGAGCGCTTGACGATAATTTCTTTAGAACAATGCCGATTATTGCACTGACTGCAAATGCAGTGGCAGGTGCCAAAGAAATTTTTGTGAAGGCAGGCATGAATGATTTTGTGGCAAAGCCGATTGAAATCAAAGATATCTGTGCGAAAATAAAAAGATGGCTGCCGTCAGATCTTATCTGCAAATCAGAAAAACCAGTCGATGCGCCGCGGTTGGCAGAAGCGGCAGAACTTCCAGTGATTGAGGGACTCAATGTGGAAGAGGGCGTTAAAAATTCCGGAAGCCTTGAGCTGTTTATCAATCTGCTTGGAGATTTCTACAAATTAATCGACATGAAAGCTACAAAGATTGAAAAGTGTCTTGCAGATGGAATGATACGAGATTATACCATAGAAGTTCATGCGCTCAAAAATACAGCGCGGATGATTGGCGCAATAGAACTTTCAGAGCTGTTTTATAAAATGGAACAATGCGGCAATGCGGAGGATTTGGAGACAATCGAGCGTGAAAATCCGCATGTTATGGAATTGTACAGGAGCTATAAACCAATACTTGAACCATATGGAAAAGCGAATGAACAGGATAAAAAAGAAGTGCCCAAAGCTGAGATCATTGCAGCGCTTGACAAACTGAATACAGCGATGGACAGTTTTGATCTTGACGGAGCGGACGCTGCGTTAGCGGAGCTAGAACAGTATCGTCTTCCAGAAGCGCTTGGGGATATGATGGAAAGCTTAAGAGCTTTTGTTGCAGATGTGGCAATGGAAGAGGTCATGGAAATGAGCAAGAGAATGATAGAGACATTAGAATCTTAAAAGGACGTTTGGAATTTTTTATGCAATTGCCTTTGTGGTTGATTTTTTATCGGGTACAAAGAGACTCCGTGTAAATAAGGGGGAATTTTATGGTTTCGCAGAAATATAAAGAAATGCTTGGGGCTAAATCGGTCATCAGGCAGATGTCAGAGTGGGCAGCAGGAAGAGCAAAGGAAATTGGCGGCGAAAATGTGTTTGATTTTAGCCTTGGCAACCCTTCTGTACCAGTGCCGCAGACATTTACGGATAAAATGATGGCGCTTTTGCAGAACCGCGATACGATGGAACTTCATGGGTATAGCCAGTCACAGGGTATTTTGTCTGTGCGTGAAAAGTTTGCAGAGTTTCTGAATAAAACATATGGGATGGACTATACATCGGAGCATTTGTTTATGACAACAGGGGCGGCGGGCGCAGTTGCACACGCAGTAAGAGCCGTTACAAAACCAGGAGATGAAGTGCTTACGATAGCACCCTTTTTCCCAGAGTATATGCATTATGTGAATCAGACAGGCGCTGTATTAAAGGTAGTGCCTGCGGATACCAAGCAGTTTCAGATTCATTTTGAGGAATTTGAGAAGCTTCTGACACCAAATACGGCGGCGGTGCTTATCAATACACCCAATAATCCATCAGGGGCGGTATATTCAGAAGAAACCATAAAAACGCTTGCATCAATTCTGGAGGCAAAACAAAAAGAATATGGACATGATATTTTTATCATATCCGACGAGCCATACCGTGATATTGTCTTTGATGGGATTGAGGCGCCATATGTGTCTTCCTATTATGATAATTCCTTGTCCTGCTATTCTTTTGCCAAGTCGCTTTCTATTCCAGGGGAACGGCTAGGGTATGTGGCAGCAAATCCAAAATGTACACACAGTTTGTTGATTTCACCAATGTGTGCACAGATTTCCAGAGGAATCGGTCATAACTGTCCGCCATCTATCATACAGATAGCAGTGTCGGAAGTTCTTGGTCTTACCTCGGATTTGTCAGTATATGAAACCAATATGAACATCATATATCAAGAACTTATAAATCTTGGATTTGAAGTGGTACGGCCAGGCGGAACGTTCTATATTTTTCCCAAGGCACTTGAAGAAGACTCTGTGGCATTTTGCCAGAAAGCAATGAAATATGATTTGGTGCTGGTGCCAGGAGATTCTTTTGGCTGCCCAGGATATTTCAGAATGGCATATTGTCTGGAAACAGAGAAAGTAAAACGAGCAATGCCAGCGCTTCGCAAGTTTGTTCAGGAGGAGTATTCATCAAAATGACCTTGTGATTTCGAATCGCAAAGTGGTATTGACATCGTGGAGGAAATATGGAAAAGTGTGGATTGGTGCTTGAGGGCGGCGGAATGAAGGGTATTTATACTGCCGGGGTACTTGAGTATTTTATGGAAAATGATTTATATTTTGAAAACTGCTATGGAGTATCTGCCGGGGCGTGTCATCTGTGCAGCTATATATCCAAACAAAAAAGACGTGCCTACAGAGTCGCGCTTGATTACCTAGAGGATAAAAATTATTGCAGTGTGAAGAGTTTGCTGACAACAGGAGATCTGTTTAATGCAGATATGTGTTATAACAAGATACCAAACAAATTAGATCCCTATGATTACAAAACGGCTTCAAAGTATGAAGGGAATGCCTATGCAGTTGTGACCAATATTCGTACAGGAAAACCAGAATATATGCCTATGCGTGAAATGTATAAGGATACAATTGCAGTGAGAGCATCTGCTTCGCTTCCGTTGGTGTCTAGGGCTGTCAAGATAGGCACGGAATTTTATCTGGACGGCGGTATTGCAGATGCAGTCCCAATTCGGCATGCAATTGCAGATGGGAACCAGAAAAACGTGGTAATCCTTACAAAGGAGATTGGCTATGTACGGCAAATGGCGTCTCAATCAACAAGAAATTTGGTAAAGCTTCGTTATGTCAAGTATCCAAAGCTGCATGAATTGATTTCGGATCGCCATATTCGATATAATGAGACACTGCGTTTTCTTGAGGAGGAAAAAGAGGCAGGAAGAGCGTTTGTTATCCGGCCCCAAAGACCAAATGATATTGGCAGGATTGAGAAAGACCGCAAGAAGCTGGAACTACTATACCAAATAGGTTATCAAGATGCAAAAGAGTGCTACGAGGATTTGTTAAAATTTCTGCATAACTAAAAAGGAGACTGCGACTTAAGAGCTATCGCGCAGCGATTAAAAAATAGCAATAACCTTCTGCGCGCAGAGCAATTCATGACATAGAAATATGGAAAGGAATTGCTCTGGCATACAGAGCGCAAGAGGTTATTACGGTACTGATAATAGGAGGAAAGATGTTAGAACTATTAAAAGCGATATTATTTGGCATTGTTGAAGGGATAACAGAATGGCTTCCTGTCAGCAGCACAGGGCATATGATCATTTTGGATGAGTTTATCAAGCTCGACTGTACACCAGAATTTTTGGAAATGTTTTTGGTTGTAATCCAGCTTGGAGCCATTCTTGCAGTAGTAATAATTTTTTGGAACAAAATATTTCCATTTCAATTCAAAGACAAATCAAAACCAGTGATTGAAATGAATAAAATAATGCTGTGGCTCAAAATTGTAGTGGCGTGTATCCCAGCAGCAATTGTTGGAATTTTATTTGATGAAGTATTCGAACAGTTATTCTATCATGCAATACCAGTAGCATTGGCGTTGATTGTTTTTGGTGTGGCTTTTATTGTGGTAGAGCGCAAAAATCAGGGGAAACATGCAAGAATTAAAAAATTAGATGACATTACGTTTCAGACAGCCTTGATGATTGGCATATTTCAGTTAATTGCAGCAATTTTTCCAGGAACTTCCCGTTCTGGTGCAACAATTGTGGGGGCGCTGTTGATTGGCGTGTCAAGAAGCGTAGCCGCAGAGTTTACCTTTTTTCTTGCAATTCCTGTTATGTTAGGAGCAAGTCTGCTGAAAATTGTAAAGTTTGGTCTGCGTTTTACAACGATTGAAGCAGGCGTTCTTTTTATCGGAATGCTGACAGCGTTTGTAGTATCAGTATTTGTCATTAAATTCTTGATGGATTATATCAAAAGGCATGACTTTCAAGTATTTGGCTGGTATCGGATTGTGCTTGGCATACTTGTGATTGTATTGGGGGCATGTAATATTATTCAGGTGTAAGCGTTTGAATTTTAGCTGTACATTTTGAACAAGATGGCATATAATGAAAAGATAAGCAAACGACTGCGAAAGGAGCAGAACAGAGAATGAAAACGACAAAAAATAATATCTGGAATTTTCATGATGCGATTGATGCTGAAGTTTGCGGTGAGGGTGTAGAACGCAGGATTATGGCATATTCTGATGAGATGATGTGCGTGGAAAACCATTTTGCAGCAGGAGCCATCGGAGCGCTGCATCATCATCCGCACACACAGATAACATATATTGTGTCAGGACAATTTGAATTTACGGTTGATGGTGAGAAAAAGATTGTAAACCCAGGCGATGTACTTTTGAAGCGAAATTCTATAGAACATGGCTGTGTGTGTCTCAAGGAAGGAATTTTGCTGGACATTTTTCAGCCTATGCGTGAGGACTTTGTTGAGAATTAATTGTTACCCTCAAAACAAAAAGGAGTATCTGTTCGATACGCCTTTGTTTTGGGGGTCTTCTATTACTGATTAGCCACATGGAGGAACCAGATGGAAACAGGAATCATATTATCAAAAATCGAAGAAAATGTTGCAAAGGTTATGATTGGAAAAGAACAGGTTACTAGACTTTTGCTTGCTGCAGTCGCGGCTGGCGGACATGTTCTTTTGGAAGATGTTCCAGGAACTGGAAAGACAGTGCTTGCCAAAGCGCTTGCAAAATCAATGGGGTGTAAGTTTGACAGAGTGCAGTTCACGCCAGATTTGCTTCCAAGTGACGTAACAGGGCTCTCTTATTTTAATCAGGAAAAGGGAGCATTCACATTTAAAGAAGGTCCTGTGTTTACCAATATTTTGTTAGCAGATGAAATAAACCGCGCGACGCCCAGAACACAGTCAAGCCTTCTTGAATGTATGGCAGAAGGTCAGGTGACAGTTGACGGAGAGACAAGAGTATTGGAGGAACCGTTTTGCGTGATCGCAACACAAAATCCTGTGGAGACAATTGGCTGTTTTCCGCTTCCAGAGGCACAGCTTGACCGTTTTTTGTTAAAAATAAATATGGGAGGACTTAACCAGACGCAAGAGCGCCAGATGATAGACCGTTTTATCAATGCGGAGCCGCTCGCTAAGGTTGAGGCAGTATGCAGTGCGCAGGATATCAAAAATTTGCAGAGTGCATGCAAAGAAGTGTATGTGCATGATGATTTGAGGGATTATATTGTTTCATTGGTTCATGCAACCAGAAAGAACAAAACAGGGGTAAGTCCAAGAGGAACACTCGCACTACTGCGGGCATCACAAGGCTATGCGCTTGTTCAGGGCAGAGATTTTGTAGTCCCTGAAGATATCAAAGAAGTGGCACATGCCGTTTTGTGCCACAGACTTATCAGCGAGTTTGAAGAGATACATAAAACAGCAGAGATTACAACAATTTTAAATAGTGTGGAATTGCCAACAGAGGATTGGAAAGCGAAAAGATGATAGTATTTTTAATCATAGGTTTTTTTGCAGTTAATGTACTGTGGAAATGGTATTATCAAAATCACTGGGCACAAAATATTACAGTAGAGTTGTGGTTTGAGACAGATAGCGTATATGCAGGCCAAGATACAAAACTGTATGAAGTGATAGAGAACAGAAAAAAGATGCCAGTTCCTGTTCTTGAGGTGGGATTTCATACACAAAGAGAGCTTGATTTTGCACAGATGGACAACACCAATGTCAGTGATTATATCTATAAAAGAGATATTTTTTCGGTTTTGGGAAATCAAAAGATTACAAGAGAAATACCCGTGAAATGCACCAAGCGCGGAAAATATACAGTTAGTGACGCAGATATTGCAACACATACACTTTTGTATGAAAAGCGTTACAGCAAGGCAATCGGAACATGTGCTGGAATTTATGTTTATCCCAAAATGACAGATGTATCAGAGATTATGACTGTTTGTGAGCGTTTATCAGGAACGCTGCAATGTTCCAAAAGATTGTATGAGGACCCATTTGAATTTCGTACCATACGCGCTTATACAACAGACGATCCCATGAAGGCTGTGAATTGGAAAGCAAGCGCCAAAACAGGTTCGCTTATGGTAAATACATTTGATTCTGTTCAATCGCAGAAAGCCATGCTTTTTCTGGATGTCGAAGATACTGGTATTTTAAAATATGAAGATCTCGTTGAAGAGAGTATCGCTATTGCAGCAACCTTGCTTCGAAAACTTCTTAGAAAAAATATGGAGGCAGGATTTGCATGGAATGGTTTTATTTGCAGTGAAACAAACAACCCACAGACAGGTTCTGTGCAATTGCCCTCCAATAAAAGAAGTATGCTGGCAGGAGTTGAACGAATGTTGGCAGAATACAAGAAAGAGAATGAAGTACAGGATTTTAGCGAGTTTATAGAGCGACTTTTTTTAGACGTTTTTTCCAAAAATCCTTTAACAGATGATACACTTTTAATTATCATTACAAAAAACCTCAATGTACAGCTTATGGAGCAAATCAAAAAGTGTGTTGGTGATTATCAGACACTTGTTGTCGTGCCTGCCCTGAGAGGAGACAAGGCTGGTTTTGCGTTTGCAGCAAAACATACAGGCACCCTGCATGTACTGGTGAAGGAGGTGGAACGCTCGTGATGACAAGACGATGTATGAAATGGATAGAGTATCTTCACGCTGCGCTTATTTTTGCTTTGCCAGTTCCTATGCTGTATGCCATTATCAATTTTTCCGATCCTGCTGGGTCAGTGGTTTTTTATAGCAAGTGTTTGTTTATTATTATTCCTATCATTCTAACAGATGTTGCGATTAAAAAAGTGAAAAGTCTCGTCTCCTATTTGTTGATTTGCGGGGCGCTGTTTGCGGGTGTATATGGAGTTACTATAGCTGTACCCAATATTCTGTCAGGAAAGGGATATCTTGAAGGGTATGCGCTGTGCTACGGTGTTGTAATGTTGCTGGAGACGGTGTTTGTTTCCCTCATACGAATGGGAGATCGCCTAAGAGAGGCGAAATGGAGAAAAGAGAATGACCCATTTGCAACAAAGGAAATAAGTATTTTGGAACGGCCCGATATGGTAGTTTTGTGCTATTTTGGAGCAATGTATCTGATTGGAATTTGCTTTTATACAAAACCATTGTGTGATATTGCATTTTTTAGTGCGGTGGTATATCCTTTTTTGGTATTTTTGTATCTGCATTTAGAGTCTACCAGAGATTATTTAAAGATCAATCACAGGACAAGGGGCATTCCAGTGAAACGTTTATATAGAATCAGCTCTGTCATGTTTGCGTTGTTTGTATTGTTACTTTTTGTAGGAATGCTTCCAGGTATTTTTTTGTCAGGACATCGGCGCTACACAGATATCAGAACATGGTTTCGCGATGTAAAGCCAGTGCTGGTTGTGGATGGCAGTGGTTCGGAAATGATGTGGACACCCTATGGCGATATGGACATGAATGAATTTTTATATGGAGATGAACCGCCGCCAGAACCTTCTGTAGTTATAGAGGCAATTTTTTGGATTTTGGGCGTTCTCTGTGTGGTAGTGTTTGTTTACGGCGTCGTTCTGGCAATCAGACAGCTTTTAAAAGATTTTCGAAACAGCAGAGATGAGAATGGGGATCTGGTAGAGGAAATCAAAGAGGATTCTGCTTCTGTCAAGGAGGATATCCTGAATTTGAGACGGAGACATGGGGTGGACAGTGAAATAGAAAAAATAAGACGTCAATATCGCAAAACAATCCGAAAACATAGAAAAGACAGGCCGGCACCATTTGAATCCCCAACGGAGATTGAAGAAAATGCTGGATTAAAAGAGGACGAGAAAATGAGACAGCTTCACAAAGAATATGAAAGTGCAAGATACAAGTTGTTGAAAAAAGAGTAAACAGGACCTAAATAATAACAATGTTTCAAAAAAAGTAACAGTTCAGCCATACCCATTCATAAGTTGTCGGATTGTGATACATAAGCTTGCACAAATGTTGAAATTGGATTATTATAAAAGGTACGAAGTTTTTGATATGCGTTATACATCATAGGGAAGAGGTTGTTTAATGAATCGTAAGAAAAAAATGGGCGGAACAGAGGTTGCATTCAGACCCCAAACCATCATTGAGGCAAGATATGATCTTGACAGAAGACAGAATGATATTATTGATATTTTGCTGGGAATTGTTGGAGAAGGCGACGATACAGAAGAGAACACGCGGTATGAGATACATATTGCAGATGTTAAGCATCTTTATAATCTTCAAGACGAATCCAATGCGTACAGTTATCTGCAAAATGCCGTGAAAAAATTTGAAGGGCTTGGATTTCGTCTCAAGGAGGATGAAGGTACAGATATCTATTATCCCTGGTTTAGCAAGATAAAATACCAGAAAAAACGTGGTGACGAGGGACGAAGCAAAATTGTGCTGGATCTCCACCCGGAAGTGAAAGAAATGATTATGACAGCAAAACAGGGGGCATACTATCGTATTGAATATCCTTTGAATCTGACAAAGAAATATTCAAAAAGGCTGTATTATCTTTTAAAAGATAAAGAGACTTTTAATGGTGGAACTTTTATCATTTCCTTTGATGAATTAAGAAAAATGATGAAGATTCCCGAATCTTACGCCAATGGAAATGTAAAGCGTGAAATCCTTGATAAGCCCTATGAAGAAATCAATGGAAATACAGACATTTCTTTTGAGTATGAACTGATTCATGAGAAGCTTCCAAGCGGGCAAAGAAGTATTAGTGCGGTTCGCTTTAAAGTAAAACGGGTGAATCGAAACCGTACAGTGGTTGAATATGAAACCATTGAGAAAAATGGAGAGTCAGTGATTGCCACAGCCGAAGAACAAGAGATTATTGATTTATTAGACTGTAATATCAAAGAAGCAAAAGACATTCTTCGGACAGCAAGGGCAAATGAACGTACCCGTGAGCAGCTTCTTGAAATCTTATCGTATACGCTCAAAAAACAGGTAGACAATAAGGTTGGATATATACTGACAATTCTTAAAAACGGATATAATGAGCCGACAAAGTTTGGCACGAAACAAAAAAGTTCTGCATGGAATAACAAAGAGCTTGATACTGCATATGCACAGATGAACTTTGAAGATTTGGAAAGACAAATCTTGTCTAATTGATGCTGGATATGCAGGTATACTATGGAGGATATAGGTGGAGCGTTTACGGACGGTTGATATTATAAGCGCATACGGAAGAAAAAGTGTTCTGACAGGGGTGAGCTTTGCGGTGGAGGCAGGGCAGTGCGTCGGTATTGTAGGGACAAACGGAAGCGGCAAATCTACGCTGTTGAATATTCTTGCGGGATTGCGCAAACCTGACAGCGGAGACATTTTCTTTGATGGGCAGCAGGCAGCAGGAAAAACGAGAGGGCAGCTTTTTAGAGCATTTGTCGGTTACGTACCACAGGAGAACAATTTGATACCAGAATTGAGTGTGATGGATAATCTTCGGCTGTGGTATCAGGAGTCCGAAGCTTTAAAACAAGGTCTGAGCAGCGGATTTCTGCATGAGCTTGGCCTGCATGAAATGTGCCATTTGAAAGCAGGAAGACTGTCAGGAGGTATGAGGAAGCGTGTTAGCATCGGCTGTGCATTGGCTGGAAATCCAGTGATTTTGATATTGGACGAACCTGATGCGGCGCTTGATTTGCCAGGAAAGGCAGATATCAGAAGATATCTTGCTATGTATCGCCAGATGGGAGGAACCATTATTCTTGCCACGCATGACGAAACTGACTTGAATTTGTGTGACAGAGTATTTGCCTTGAATGGGGGAATGAGCAGAGAGATTGATAAAACACTGAGAGGAGATGCTTTATTAGAGCAGATTTCGATAATCAATAAGGAGTAGAAAAGTGGAAGAAGATAAAAAATTTGAAACAGAGGAAAACAACAGTTCTGAAAATAACGGCTTAGACAATCCCATACAGGAAGGCGTAGAAACTCCAGAACCATCAAAAGTAGACATTGCGCAGTCAATAAGCGAAGAATCAAAGACAGAGGAAAAAGTGCAGGCAGAAGAAGAGGAACCCAAAGCAGAGGAAAGTATACAGGCAGAAAATGAGGAACCCAAAGCAGAGGAAAGTATACAGACAGAAGTAAAAGTTCCAGAACAAGAACATACAACAACACCAGTTCATCTTGAAAAACCTGCTGTCGAAAATCAGCCTCCAATAAACAGCCAGCCAATGGGCTATAACGGTCAGCCAATGGGTTATAACGGCCAGCCAATGAATGGGAATCCATCGGGTTTTTATGGCCAGCCAATGAACGGCCAGCCAATGGGCTATAACGGTCAGTCAATGAACGGCCAGCAGATGGGCTATAACGGTCAGCCAATGAATGGGAATCCGTCAGGTTTTTATGGCCAGCCCAATATTCAAAATCCTCCTAATTATCAGCAAGGGTTTATGCCAATACAGCCACAAAATCCAAAGAAAGGTAAAACAGGCTTAGTGATTGGAATTGTGGCTGCAGTCGTAGTGTTGGTAATAGCCGCGGGCATACTGATTTCCAAGTCCTCTCTTTTTGGCGGTAATGCTAAAAAGCGTTTGAATGAAGGTATGGTTAAGATGGTTCAGGAAATGGCAGTATATAACAGTGCTATTTCTGAGGATATTGGCCTTGTTGAGTTGGCGAAATTAAAAAAAGAATCGCCTATCCATACCAATATGGATCTTTCTTTCACGGATCCAACTGCATCAGGAAGTTTGGACAATATTGGGATTGAAATTGATTCCATCACAGATTTCAAAAATAAGATGGCAGAATGTGCAGTTAGTATTGGAACATATGGACTGAATATGGAAATAGGAGAGATTATTGCTGCTGACAATATTCTGTATTTCAGTATACCGTTGTTGTTCCAGAATGATGTATACAGTCTTGACCTTACAAACCTTGGAAAGGACTTTAATCAATCAGAATGGTCAGATTTGTTGGAAACAACACTTCCAGAAGATTATTCCTATACATTGTTTGACATCAGCGATTCATTGGATAGTTTACAAGGCTCTGAGCTTGATGCTGATTTTGTGGAACTGATGAAAAAATACAGCACAATTATAGAAGATGCGACAGAGTATACTACAATCAGCGAAAAGAAAAAATTTGATATTGGCGGGACAACCGTAAGTTGTGATGGTGTCAGAGTGTCTGTTGATAAAGATGCATATAATGAAATGATGGAGAATCTGAAAAAGGATATTCTTGCAAGCGATTTTTATGCAAGTTTTCTGACAGGATATCTGAACGGGAATACTTCATATGATGGAGATTATGAAGATCTGAGACAGCAGGCAGACGAAATTGTAGAAACTATTTTTTCTATGCGGTTTGAGCAGGATTATGTGACAGATTATTATTTAGATGCAAAAGGACGTATTGTGAATATTTCCACACCCGCAGACATCGCTGTGAGCAGTGATAAGTATCAGGTTGATGCGATTGCGATTGATATTAGCTTCACGGGCGTTGAGCGGGCACTTGATGAAATCGAAGGTGGTATTTATATCAATACAGGCAACAATGTTGGATATTTGGGCATTCAAAGGCAGGCAAGTGTCACAGAGGAGGTTTATAGTGAAAATCTTTCTGTGATGTTGCAGGATGACAGCCATATCAACGATGTTGCAATCGAGTTCTCAAATGACTGGAATTACAAGGATAAATCTTTTGATATGTGGATAGCTGTTGATACGCTTGATAATTTTGCAGAACTTGAGGCGGATGGGGACTATACAAATATTGTCAAAGGTGAAGGTTATACATTCCGTGTCAAGAATGCGGCACTGCGCTTTGATGACGAAGATGTTTTGCTTTTCAGCGGAACAATGAAAACAGAGCCTACAGACGAGACAATTGAGGTACCCCAGGATGCTATCGATCTTCTCAAGATGAGTATGAAGGAAATTGAAAATATGGTATATCAGGCAATCGGTTCAATGAGATATTAAGGAATTATTTTCACAAGGTTATTGGCAGAATGGTGGTAAATTTGAAAAAGATAGGGATATGGTTACAAACCGAATACAAAAGGGCGGCAGCAGTGCTGCCCTTAATTTTAAAAAGAGCAGTTATATTGACAGTTGTATGTTTGGGGGCTGTTGGTATAATTGCTCTTTGTACCAAGGTATTCTGGAATGAGGATAAGGAGATGCCCAAACTGCGCGTGGGGTATGTGGCTGAGGAAAATATGATTACAGAATTGGCAGTATCTTATGTACAGAATATGGAATCTGTCCAAAGTTTGTGCAGCCTTGAACCGATAGCAGAGCAGGAAGGAAAGCTGCTTTTGGAACAGGGGGCGTTGTCGGCATTGATTGTACTGCCAGAAGATGTAATGAATGAGATATTATCTGGGAATAATGCACCAGCGAAGCTGTATTTGCCAAAGGATGCGGCAGCAGGAGGAGGGATTCGTGCGGTAGCAAGCACATTGTTTGAAGAGTTCACATCTGCCTGTATGGGAATGCTTCGTACAGCACAGGCTGAAATATATGCGACAAAAACAATCCTTGAAGACCTTTTGCAGGAATATCAAGTGCAGGATGCAGCAGTTTCCGAAGACCTTTTGCAGACAATGTATGATGATATCAACAAATTTAATCTTGCGGTTGTCACAAAGAGAGAGGATTTATTTGAGAAAAAGAACCTTTCTTTAACTGGAACAGATACGTATACAGTTTATTTTGGAAGCGCATTGCTTGCTGTTTATGGTTTGCTGTCTGGACTTTTTTGGAGTAAATATTGTAAGAGGCCGTATCTTGAGCAGCTAACAGCAGTCAGGCGCATGGGAATAGGATATGCAGTGCAGATTGTCACAAGATGCGCTGCAGGAGGGATACTAGCGTTTTTGGTATTGTTGCTGCCGCTTGTTCTTTTTAAGCTGCCCTTTTTGCGTACTGTCATATCTGTGGAATGGACGGCGGCAGGAATTATCAGTCTGTTTTTGATTACCATATTTATTGCAATATACCAGGTGTTTTTATGCGAGATTGTGGAAAAGCAAGAATCGATACTTGTAGTGGCAGGAGTGCTTGCAGTGGTTCAGGCATATCTGTCAGGGTGTCTGATACCCTCTGTTTTGCTTCCGGAGGCAATCACTAGAATCGGTGCATGGATGCCAGCAGCATATATGAAAGCAGGATTTACAGTATTACTTACAGGAGAGTCGCAAGGGCTTGCCTCTGCAATCAAAGGACTTTTGCTGTGGAGTTTGATATTGTTTGGAATAACATTTTTATGGATGCAGGCAAGAGAACAGACCAGGCTGCCTGCCGCAGAAAAGAAAGCTCTTTCTGACCAGTCATTCTCGATATGGAGAAACGATTCAAAAATGCATGTGCCGTCTGTTTGTGTGGTAATGCTTCGCCGTCTTCTGCACAAAAAAAGTATATGGATAAGCATGTTTTTGGTGGCAGTATCTTCTGTCAGTATTGTTTTTGCGGAAAAAGAGTCCAGTACACAAATCAAAACTGCAGTGTATGATATGTCTGGTATGTATGAATCCTTGCTTGAGGATTATGAAGGGATTGTTGATTTTGAACTTTATCAAAGTGAAGAACAGGTAAAAAAGGCAGTGTTGAACGGAGATGTAGAATGCGGTTATATCCTTCCGGAAGATTTAACAGAAGGGATTGTATCACAAAGGGCAAATCAACTAGTGAATGTTTATCAGGACGCAGATGCTGTAGCTGTGCCGATTGTCAATGAAATTTTGTTTGAGAGGATATTTTATCAGGCATCTCGCAAATGGTATGAAGACTATATGACAAAAAGTCAGGTTCCATCTGAGCTTGGTGCAGATAAAGTGGCATTGAAAGAGAAAATAGACAATCGCTTTGACAGTCAGATTGCAGCAGGAAGTACATTTCATTTTGAGGTGGAATGGATAGGAAATCAAGGAGAAGCTATGATACAAGATGGAGGCAAGACGTCATATCCTGTCTTTATGGTTGCGTCATTTACTGTGCTTTTGTGCTTGCTGCAAGGAGTTTTACAGATTCTTTCAGACATTCGTAATCATTGTTTTTACAAAAGAAATAGGGTGGAAATGTCGGTGATTACGATAGCGCTGCCTGTTTTGATGGGACTTTTGACCGCGTTTATCGTCATAAAGCTGGTGGAATTGTTGTTATAAAAATAGTAGAATAATCTGCACACTACACCATAAAAAATGAATACCAGAAATATCGCAAAGCCGTATAAACATTATGTTTTTGCGGCTTTGCCTGTTCCATGCGCCTTTAGCAATGTGTCTATAAGACGCAATGTTATTCTGATATTAAATTGTTTTCCAATTATACCAACTGCATAATCTCATTCTGTAAATCCTTAACCAAATCAAGTGATAGCTCTGTGTAATCTGCTATGTCATCCAATGACATTTTACCTGCCTTAATCATTCGAATAGCTGTCTTTTTTGCTTTATCTTGTTCAGCTTCATAGCGCTCACTTTTGATATAAGACCTTATAACTTCTTCCTCGTCAAACAAACTCATCATAATTGATACAACCTCCTTTTCTCTGTCAAGTAAATATTCGCTTAGTATATTTTTGTATTTACAGATGCGAATTGTTTCAGTAACGGTTTTTCTTGTTCTGCCGTATAGCATCATCTGTTCATTATACACTTTACAGAAAATAATATACTGATTGATTATGCTGTCCGTGTCATTTTCGCAAATAACTTTAACTTTTCTCCTAAAAGGAACCCTAAATCATTATAAATCCCATCTGTCAAAACATTCTTAATTGTGATGTCTGTCAGTTCATTCTCGGTGGATGTTTTATCTTCTGGGTGGAGTGTCCTATATAATTGCAACAGATATTTTTTAATCTTAAATAAGTCAGAAAATACACTGTCTTTGATGGTATATTTAACGATTGTTTCTTTTTTGGGTATTACTTGCTTTGTATCGTTCTGCACCTTATCACCTCGATTTCTAAAAATCTGTAGCAAAAGATATGGTATATCCTATCCTGCTATATTTCAATTATACAGAAAAACGCCTATCTTTACAATAAAATTCACATTAACTTTCTTTAACGTGAATCCATAAAAAACGAAACAGATTAAACCTATTGACTTTATAGGGAATAAATGATATTCTTTTTGTGGAAGTAGATTATAAATCATGCTGATACACTAAGTTTTCAATCAGCAGTTTGAGGCTCGGACATGGAGGCTAAGAATGACAATATCAACCAAAGGACGTTACGCTTTGAGAATTATGCTGGATTTAGCAAACCATATAGGAGAGACAACGAAACTCAAAGATATTGCTTTGCGGCAGGGAATTTCGGAAAAATATATGGAGCAGATTATAGCTGTGCTGAACAAAGCTGGATATGTGAGAAGTACGCGGGGAGCACAAGGAGGCTATCAGTTGGTGAAAGAACCAAAAGATTATACAGCAGGTATGATACTAAGGCTCACAGAAGGTTCTCTTGCACCTGTGGAATGTCTCGCAGAAAATGCGCTTCCCTGCCAAAGAGAAGAAGCATGTGTTACAGTGGAGTTATACCAGCGCATTTATGATGCAGTGAATGATATTATAGATAACACTACGATACAAGATTTATTAGACAGAGAACATGAAAAAGCAAAAGACACTGCCTAAGAAGTGTTAGATTTGATACAGAGAGTTGTGCTTTTTGTGTTTGATTTGAACCGCCCAAGGCGGCATGGGAGATAATATAAAATGATATATTTAGACAACGCGGCTACTACCTGTGTAGCCAAGGAAGCTTTCGAAGCAATGAAGCCATTTTTTTGTGAACAATATTCTAATCCATCGGCTGTTTATTGCTTTGCAGGCGATTCCATGAAAGCAGTGGATAAAGCAAGAAAATCCTTGGCAGACCTGATTGGTGCACAGCCAAATGAAATTTATTTTACGGCAGGAGGAAGTGAATCTGATAACTGGGCTGTCAAAGCGGCAGCAGAAGCGGGCAAAGCCAAAGGAAAACACATTATTACATCTACCATAGAACACCATGCGGTGCTTCATACATGTCAGTATTTGGAGAAGCAAGGGTATGAAGTGACCTATGTTAACGTTGATGAAAATGGTATGATAAAACTGGAAGAACTTAAGGCTGCTATTCGGCCAGATACCATATTGATAACCATTATGGCGGCGAATAATGAGATTGGAACGATACAGCCGTTGGAGGAAATCGGGACACTTGCCAGAGAGAATGGCATTTTGTTTCATACAGACGCAGTTCAGGCTTACGGGCACATTCCATTAAATGTTGAGGAATTAAAAATTGATCTTTTAAGTGCCAGTGGACATAAATTTCATGGTCCTAAGGGAGTGGGATTTTTGTACATCAGAAAAGGAGTGCGTATCGGTTCATACATACATGGTGGAGCACAAGAGCGCGCAAGACGTGCAGGAACGCTTAATACACCTGGGATTGTTGGTATGGGGGCGGCGGCGGAACTTGTGATGGACAAGCTCAAAGAAAACATGCAAAAAGAAATAGAACTTCGTGACTATTTCATACAAAGAGTTCTTGAAGAGATTCCGTATAGCAGACTGAATGGAGATGCGAAAAGGCGTCTGCCTGGAAATGTGAATTTTTGTTTTCGTTTTATAGAGGGAGAATCGCTGTTGATATTGCTGGACCAGCAAGGAATTTGCGCCTCGTCCGGCTCTGCGTGTACTTCTGGTTCTCTTGATCCATCACATGTGCTTTTGGCAATCGGTCTGCCGCATGAAATCGCGCATGGTTCTTTGCGGTTTACGCTTTCCGCAGAGAATACAAAAGAAGAGATTGATTTTACGGTGGACGCCCTGAAAAAAATTGTGGAACGGCTGCGTTCCATGTCCCCTCTGTATGAAGATTTTATAAAACAAAAGTCGAAATAGCGTAAGAGCCGTCGCGCAGCGACAAAAAAGTCACGAAGACGCTTGAGAGAAACTTTCATAAGCGAACCTGCGAATGAAATTTCTCTCGAAAGAAAAGCGTCAAAGGGACTTTTACTTGAGAGCCGTCGCGCAGCGACAAAAAAGTCACGAAGACGCTTGAGAGAAACTTTCATAAGCGAACCTGCGAATGAAATTTCTCTCGAAAGAAAAGCGTCAAAGGGACTTTTACTTGAGAGCCGTCGCGCAGCGACTATAAATAGGAGAAAATGATATGTATAGCGAAAAAGTAATGGATCATTTTAATAATCCAAGAAATGTAGGAGAGCTGGAGAATCCCAGCGGAGTGGGAACGGTAGGGAACGCAAAATGCGGCGACATTATGCGTATCTATCTTGATATTGATGATAATGGCGTAATCCAGGAGGCAAAATTTAAAACATTTGGCTGCGGTGCAGCGGTTGCAACTAGCAGTATGGCAACAGAGCTTGTGAAAGGAAAAACAGTATGTCAGGCGCTTGAAATAACAAACAAAGCAGTAATGGAGGCGCTTGACGGACTTCCGCCCGCAAAAGTACATTGTTCTTTGCTTGCAGAAGAGGCAATTCATGCTGCATTGTGGGATTATGCAGAAAAAAATAATCTTACAATAGAAGGTTTGAAAAAACCAGTTGAGGATATTGAGGAAAAGTTAGAAGATTGAGCGCACAGGAGCTCAATCTTTTTAGGATATAGGAAAAAGCGAATATGAAACCTAGATTGAGCGCGCTGGCGCTCAATCTTTTTAGGATATAGGAAAAAGCGAATATGAAACTCATTGAAACAAAAAACGAAGTTTTTTGCAGATTGAGCGCGCAGGAGCTCAATCTTTTTTTGAGTATACTGTAAACCATATTAAGTAAACAGCCGATATATACGTTAACAGATGTAAATGGATTTACGAGCGAACGTCTTTATTTAGAAATGTATTCTTTGAATCTGCTTTTTGCGGTTGATTTGTAGGCGTAAAAGATGCTAAGAATACAGGAAGATATGGTAGTGTCAAGTAATCTATGAAAAAACTGAGTCTAAAAAATAGGCTTATAGAAA
>CAJUKA010000023.1 GCA_910586585.1 uncultured Lachnospiraceae bacterium | reverse complement strand
GCATTTCTGCCATTCACTAATTTAGTCCTATCTAAATCATCAATATGAAATTGTTTACCTTCTACCCTCCTTATACTATACTAAAACCAGTAACTCATTGCTTTCAGGCACCTTGAGTTACATTAATGACATTTCTTCCTATTTTCTTTTGAATCGGCGCCGTCCAAATGAAAAATCAGAAATGCTTTGATGCAAAACTACATTTTTTCATTAGGACTAAATTCGGCGGAAACCCTTGATTTCTCAATGGATTTTTCAACCTGTCATTATAATAACTCAAAGCCCTGCCGGCGTCGCAGCCCATCCAAGTCCCAATATATTTGCCACAAAATTTGCGGACAAGGAGTCCAGGGCCCGATGCCCCTTGGGTATCTTGGGAAACAGAAAACGCATAAATGGCGAAAGCAGCTTTGTGAGCCCTGTAATGACTCCAGCTTCTCCCGCCACTTCCATCAATCCTGTCCAAAATGCGACGATTCCAAGCATGGAAATCCCAAGCGTCACAGCCTCTTTGGAAGACTGCAGCACAGCATCTGTCACCTCCTGCATATTTCCTGTCAGTACACCATAGACAATCCCAATAATCAGCATACCGCCCCAAATATAATTCATCATTCTTAGAATACCTGCCTTATATCCTGTTGCTTCATTGTATGCCTGCCTGCAGGTTTCTATTACACGCCCCAATTAGTCTGGAAGGAAATGACAAAAGTTTTGTTGACTTCACTTCTTTAGACTGATAAAATAATATCAGTTGGTTTGCTGTATTTGTGGACAAACAGCTTTTAGCAGCAAAATTATGGCCTGATGGCATTAATATAAGAAAGGTTAGGTGTCAAATATGCAATACAAAACAAGCGGAACCTGTTCGCAGCTTATTCAATTCGAAGTGGAAAACAATATCATTCAGTCGGTATCCTTTACCGGAGGCTGTAATGGAAACCTAAAAGGAATCTCTGCATTAGTCTCTGGGATGAATGTTGATGACGCAATTTCAAAACTCAAAGGCATCAAATGCGGATTAAAAAATACCTCCTGTCCTGATCAGTTAGCCCACGCCTTAGAACAGTATAAGGCAAATGCAATAAATTAATATTTTGCAGATAATATAATGGAATCGGAGGCTTCAAAATTATGAAACGCATTGTCTTTACCGGCGGCGGTACCGCCGGACATGTGACACCAAACATTGCCCTTTTTCCCAAGTTGAAAAATATGGGCTATGATATTCACTATATTGGCTCCTATGAGGGCATTGAGAAAAGACTAATTGAAGATTATCGCATCCCCTATTATGGAATTGCAACCGGAAAGTTCAGAAGATATTTCGATCTCAAAAATTTCAGCGATCCATTCCGCGTGATAAAGGGATATCTCGAAGCGAAAAAAATTTTAAAGACTCTGAAGCCTGATGTATTGTTCAGCAAGGGAGGTTTTGTGAGCGTGCCTGTTGTACGCGCTGCCGCTGCCCTGAAAATCCCCTGTATTATCCATGAATCTGATATGACGCCAGGTTTGGCTAACAGTTTGTGCATACCTATTGCCAAGAAGGTCTGCTGCAATTTCCCTGAAACGATACAGAGCCTTCCTGCCGAAAAAGCCGTGCTCACCGGATCGCCTATTCGGGCAGAACTTGGAAAAGGCAGTAAGGAACGAGGACTTGAACTTTGTGGCTTTCACGCTTCTAAACCGGTCATTATGGTCATTGGCGGAAGTCTTGGCGCTGCTGGAATCAATAAACTAATTCGCGAAGCGCTCCCAAAACTTTTAGAAGACTTTCAGATTGTTCATGTCTGTGGCAAAGAAAAAATTGATAATCTGCTGCTCAATACCAAGGGGTATAAGCAGTTTGAATATGTAAAAGAAGATTTAAAAGATTTGTTTGCAATGGCAGATATTGTCGTGTCGCGTGCCGGTGCAAATGCTATATGTGAACTTCTGGCGCTGAAAAAACCTAGTCTTTTGATACCGCTTCCTGCGAATGCAAGCCGCGGAGATCAGATTCTGAATGCGAAAAGCTTTGAGTCGCAGGGTTTTTCCATGGTTGCTGATGAAGATTACCTCACTGCGGTAATATTGACCGAAAAAATTCATGAGCTGTATTTTACAAGACAATCCTATATTGACGCCATGCAAAACAGCAACTTCAAAAACTCTATTGATACGATTGCAGCACTGATAGACGAGACTGTGAATCATAAAAACAGCAAATAAAAAACATTATAAAATGCAAAATATATCGAGTAGGGAAGGCTACTTCCTCTACATGGGTCTGTGCATTATAAATCAGCAGCGATCAAACAATTCTGACCGCTGCTGATATTTTACACTGCTTTTTCAAACACTTGAATATTTTTCATCTTTCTACAAATCCCAATACCCATCCTCTATATACAGAATTTCTGACTGCTCATAGGCATCGCTCCAAGCATCTTCTGCTGATGAATCCTCTGGATAAAAAGTCTGCTGATGATAGATTTGCCACGCACCATTCACCAAACGCCTGTCCACTATCTCCACTTCATTTTTATCTGTTACTGTCTGGCTCAGTTTGGCAACATTCGTGAGATGCCCCTCTATATATTCATATATTTTACACTGCTTTTTCAAACACTTGAATATTTTTCATCTTTCTACAAATCCCAATACCCATCCTCTATATACAGAATTTCTGACTGCTCATAGGCATCGCTCCAAGCATCTTCTGCTGATGAATCCTCTGGATAAAAAGTCTGCTGATGATAGATTTGCCACGCACCATTCACCAAACGCCTGTCCACTATCTCCACTTCATTTTTATCTGTTACTGTCTGGCTCAGTTTGGCAACATTCGTGAGATGCCCCTCTATATATTCATATCGGTCAATATAGTGTGCAGCAGCGCCCCCTCTCGAAAATCCGTAGATACACTGTTTATCCGTTCTTAGATATGGCGAATCAATCTGTGAAAATGCTGGGACATTCTTATAACTTCCACTGTCTGGATCATATAGAAACAAGGAAGAAAAGGACGCCGCTCCCGTGCCAAATACCCCCTGATAACAGCAGATATCCTCCTCTTTGTCAAAATTCCAATCTGCCAGTGACAAAAAATTTTCGCAGTAAACATTTTGCAGCCCGCAGAATGCCACATTATTTTCCTCCAGACAAGAGGAGTCTATGCATTGCAGAATATCACCCTGCGCTTTGTCCAAAACCAGTACCAGAAATTCATTTGAAGATTGATAAATCATCTCCCCATCCATCCTTTTTTGAATTTCATTATCGCGGTATTCTATTGTGACAAAATCGTATTTTTGTCCTTCTGTTCTGATATGGGCAAAATACGGAATTTGGGTTATTGTTCCATTCTGATGCGCGCTTAGTAAACGATTCTCTGGCAAAGCTGGTTTTCGAACCTGCGTGGCATATCCATTTTCTTTTGCATATTGATAGGCATAAGATGTATCACTGCAGGCAATTGCAACTGACCAGCGAGTGTCATTTCTCCAAAAAGCCTTTTCATCTATGGAAGTTGCACTGTCCGGCAATTTTATCAGCGAAATATCATAGGCATATTCTATAATATTTTCTTCTATTGTGGTAATACCCTCAGAAACCGTCAGTTCCAGCAGGCTTCCAGCATAAGGCATCCCCAGACATTCCCTTCCAAGCGTAGATACCTGTTTGCCATCAATTGTGGACGGAATAACAACCTGATAAGGATTCTGTATATTTTTCTCCTCACTATAGCCCGTAATCCGCAGCGTGCCATCCGGCAGTTCCTCATAGGTAAAACAGTCCGTATTCCCTTTTGGCGCCACGTCCTCAATCGTATCTGCCAACTGTACTGTCAAATCCGTCTCTTGTAAGTCGGTCTCCTGTTGCGCCGAACTTTCATTTTCTGTTCTTATTGTATTATCCGGCGTTTCTTTTCGTTTTATTTTCCAGTTATAAATCACAAGTGAACCTGCAATCCCTAATACAATTAAAAATGACAAGATTGCAATTATTACCGTTCTGTTTTGCCTCATTCTAATCCCCCATGTCAGAGCAGTTTATTGTGAGCAATGTATCTTTGAAGCGCTCCCCTGCCCGTCTTTGTCTATAACAAAGCAAACATTTTCTGCAGCAAGCCCTTCATATCCATCTTAAATGAATATGTTGTACCAATTCCCTGCATATAATCCTGCATTGCAGCAGAAGCGTTCTCCCTGCTGTAATTTCCCTGGCGATAATTTTTTAAAATCCCCTCAATTTCAGATTTCTCCTGATTATAAAAATCATACTGCTTAGATAGGATTTCGTCCCGATACTGATACTTTGTTGTTTCTCCAAATTCCACAACTACAAAGTCTGGTGTCATTTTTTCCATAATGCGGTTGCGGGACTCTTCTTTAAATTTAGCATACTCATCAATAAATTTGCTAAAATCTGCCTGCATTTCTTTCGGCACCACCGTATCATTAAGCGTTTCAAGCGCTGATATACTTGCACTCAACAATGCAACAGATTCAACAGAGGTTCCGCGATATCCTTCCTGACTGTTGAGCAAATCAATTTCCCTCGTAGCATTTCGAACTCCTACCCGAATTTTCTCAGCAATATCCTCTGGCAAATTTTTTTCTTCTATCCATTTATCAAACACCTGAAATTGTTCTTCCGGGCAGCTTTGAAACAAATTTTCGCCGCCAAAAACAGAGGACGCCTTCAAGTCCAACTGAAACAAATCCTCACATATATATTCCGCGGGAATTTCCTTAACCTCTCCCATATAAGGAAACTGTGCAAATTCATTTATTGCCTTGGCTTTTAATTTCCCCAGATTTTGGAGTTCTGCTGATGTATCACTTATTGAGATATTATCTGTCCGCCATCCATACTTTTGATAAGGGCTCTTTTGTGTATTCTTTATTCCAATATCTTCAATTGGATACGCCATATTTGATGCATTGGTTTTCACCTCGCCGCTAACGGCCTCATTTTTAGATGCCGCTTTCCATGCGCTATTATAAATATTACACATTCTTATCTGTCTGGCAGTCTCTGCATTGGTTGTATTTATGGTCCACCCATTTTGGCTATATGTTGCTACCATCTCACCATTTTCATCATAAAATTCCATATAATCAGTCTGACCCGATGGCAATTTTTGATATTCTATTTTTCCATTCAGAATGATTTCCACTTCATTGATTGGCTTATTCGGTACTTTTTTATTCTGCTCCACCACTTTGAGTCCATTGGTAATAATTGCCCTTCTATCTGGCGAAACCTCTGATACATACTGTTTCATTAACTTGACAAAATCTGATGAGGCATTCTGAAATTTCCCGTTTTTATAATCCTTGTACGCCTGATCTCGGATCTCTTTTTCATACTCAGAATCCTTTTTTTGCGTTTTTGTTTTGGTGTAATTATAGTCACCATTAAAATTTGGCAGTCTGATTCCACCAATACTATTTTTTGCAAAATGACTATTAAATACGCCATTATTTGTATTTATCTGCATTGCATCCACTCCCCTGTTCTATGTATTCTCGCAGTCTCTTTACAGCTTAGTTCCATTTGCCATATTTAGGACTTTTACTATAACATCTTTGAAATGTTAATTTATAATCTATATCGGATGCTTGATGCTTTTTATAAACCTTACATGCGCCAAACGACAAATTGAATATAGAAGGTTACTTTCCTTATTTATTTGAATAATCTTTATTCTCCTTCTTTGTTTCAATGATTTACTATCACGCAATTTCCTATTATAATCGAGCAGGGAAGCTTCCTTCCCCTACTCGCGCGCCAGGCGTCCGTCAGCTTCTGCTGACATTTTTCCCTTGGACGCCCGTGTGCATAAAAAAGGTTCAGGGAATTTACATTCCCCAAACCACTTTATCTACAATCTGAATCAAACGACCATACACACATTTTTTATAAAGAATTAGTAGAACTGTGTCATATCATAGTATTCATACTGCTGTCTTATTTCTTTCATTCGTACCACACTACTTTTAGTTTTTAGTGAGGGCACACATCATAAAAAATTGCCTTTATATGCTCCCCAAGAATCGTATCGCCACATTTTCTGCACATTTGACCAGAATAATAATCCGTTTTACAGCTCCCATCTGAATATTTATGATGTTTTGCAGAAGTTCCATTTACATAGTCATGTTTACAGGTGGAACGCAGCTTGGAATCAGCCTCATTATCCAGATAATAAACAGTACCTTCTTCATCTACAAAAAATGTATTCCCTGCTTCAATAATATACTGCTCTAATTCTTTAAACTGTTCAGCCTGTTCAGCCAGATCTAACTCCTCTCCTTCTGCCAAAAAATAGGACAATATCTCACTATTATCATATTCGTCCTCCATATGTTCAACCACTCTTGGCTGATAAGCGGCCGCTGTCAATGAAGAGGCAAAAACTGCCGCTGCAATAAGCACGGTTCCCATTACTTTACTAATTGTTCCATATATTTTCTTTGGTTTCTTCATATTCGTTATCCTTTCCCGTAACTGTTTCTCATTTGTATTTTTTCCTAGCCCCATAACAGGCAGTTTCTCTTTGTATTTTCCCATTGCAAAGTCCACAACCATATTGGCATAATCTCTTATCTCCTGTTCGCTTTTCCCTTCCAGAACCTTACTGTCGCAATACATTTCAGCCGTCAAATTCCAGCGATACCACAAATAATATACGACTGGATTATAAAAATTCAACATAATCACCACCAGCAAAACCAATTTGACAAGATTATCCTTAACTTTGATATGGGTAAATTCATGTTTTAGTACATCTTTGAGCCTCTCTGAATCAAACGGTCTGCCTGGCAATACGATTTTTTCACGTAACAATCCTGCTGTAACGGGCGTTCCTAATCCTTCGCACTGATAAACTCTCACCCACGATGGGTAGCCAAGCATCTTCATTCGTTCAGTAGCAGTTTCATTTAGAACCGCTTGTGTATGTATCAATTTATGCATTTTTATATATTTGATTGCCAAACATAATATCAGACTTACATTCACAATAATGCACAAACCCAAAAGAATATACAGCCATTTATTGTGTACATAAACACTGTCATTGTAAACAAGAATGGAATAATGGCTATTGTTTGTAAACTCAATATTCTTCCTGTCTAATTTCTCTACTCCAATCACCGTCCTAAGCTTTGCACCATAATTCATGCTGAATCGCTGAAATGGAATGAGAAACAAAAATATCGTTATCGTCAGATAGATCTTATGCCATACGATTGACAGATGATGTCTTGTGAACACATATGACATCATATAAAACAGGACGGCAATACTTCCTGCACAGCTCATTGTATGAATCAGAAGCATATCTGTTCCTCCTTTGTAAGTTCCACCTGCCTTCTAATAACAACCAGCTTCGCATGATGGAAGTTTGGCTTTGACCTGCACTTTTATTTTATTGGTTCGCAGCGTCGTTTTCTGTCTGCTCTTCTCCTTCATTTATCAGTGAGCGCAAATTATCAGCCATCGCCTCATCAATTTGCTTTCCTCCAGTGAGTGCGGACAAAAATACCATGATAGACCCTTCATACAAATCGTCAAGCAGCTTCTTTGTCCGTTGTTTTTCATACTCTGCTACTGTCTGTGCCGCAAAATAAACCTTTTTTCTTCCAATCGACTCTGTTCTTACCACCCCCTTGTCTATCAGGCGTCTTAAAAAGGTATTTACTGTCTGTTTCGCCCATTCCTTCCCTGCTTTGTTTCCCAGAAACGCCATAATCTGTGCAAATGTTTTTCCAGTTCCCTCCTTCCACAAATAATCCATAATCAAACTTTCTGATTGTGACATTCCGCTTTCTGTTATTTTTGACATACTTTCCCTCATTTCTGCGCATATCTTTTTGCGCTGTTCGTCATATCTGTATCTCCAATATACTGCCTTTTCGCGATACCATAAAGTATCAAAAACAAGTGGCGTTTCCTAGCAGTCAGTACAAGAAATCACTGAGAAACCGTTTCCCCTACAATCTCATCCCTTACTGCATCAAGCTGTTTTGGTGTCATTTTATTCTGCATCATCACAAAATTTTGATTATCATTATGATATCGTGGTATCAGATGCACATGAAAATGAAATACTGTCTGTCCGGCCAACTCATTATTATTTTGAATAATATTAAACCCATCACATTGAAGTTTCTCTGTGATGTTTGCCGCCATTTTCTTCGCAAGCGGCAGCACTTTTGAAGCTGTCTGATCATCAATCTCATACAGGTTCTTAAAATGATTCTTTGGGAGAATCAGTGCATGTCCCTTTGTAGCAGGATTTACATCCAGTATCACGCGAAATTCATCATCCTCGTACAAAGCTGCCGATGGAATCTCTCCATTTGCTATTTTGCAAAAAATACAATTTTCCTCTTTCATCTTTCTCTCCACCTTTCATATTGCGTATCTATCAGCTAAAAAAATCTTTATACAAAATTATAAAGCGTATCCAATGTTCTAAGCGTCTTAAAATCTCCCTTCATTTTCATATCTCCCGACATAAATGCCCTTTGGAATGTCATGCGTCCTTCCACAATTTCATTGATAACATTTGTTGAGACTTGCATTTCTACATCAAATTTATCACATTCTCCATAATAACACTCCATGTTTGTATGATCTACCTTAACAATCAATGGCTTTTTGGATTCTGCGATATTAAATTTATATACTGCGCTAAAACCAGGCTGCGGGTGAAAATTGTCCTCAAATTTTTGCAGCAGGGTATCATCTTCTGGGTCCTTCACATTCAAGAGGTCCTTAAACATACTTGCCAGCTCTTGAATATCTTCCTTTTGTTTTTGTACATACAAGTCATCACTTGCCAGTTCTGAAAGCTGTTCTGCTTCCTGGGGCGTCAGATTCAGACTTTGTGTAAATGATATCTTCTGTTTCACTGCATGGTTGCTATTGGGAAATGCTCGTGTTTTCTGATTGATCGAACGATACATATCTTCTGTTCGCTTCTCAATAACTCTGGCGTATTCCGCATTCTGTTCAAGATCTGAAACCTCTGCAAAATACCCGCAGATTCCTGTAACTGGGCGCCCTCCGAGAATTTCCCATGCCTCTGTCAGGCTCATCATCGCGTCACGCTCTCCATAAGTTGTGGACATCACAATCGGACACATATACATATTTGAGATTTTCTCTTTATCTCCATACAGCCAGCAGGCATCCAAAAGCTGCTGCATATAGCCGCCAATGCCATACCATTCCACCGTAGTTGCCAGTATCACCCCGTCTGCGTCCTTCAGCGTCTGTGGCAATGTGACAATATTATTCTTAAATTCATATAAATCATATCGTTCCACCGTAACATTTAGTTCTCTCAAAACCTCCTGTATCTTATTTAACACATATAATGTCGGATCTCCTATCAAACCTCTTCCACCATAATAAATGTTAATTTTCACACTCTGTATCCTCCCATTTTTATAATATTCATAATGGCCATTATCAGCACACCACTAATCAAACCACCTATATGCGCCGCATTATCAACTCTTACAGCATTGGTTCCGGAATAAATCATATACGCAACTGCAAAAAGAAGCCTGCCAATCGAAACACTTCCAAAATTTCCATTGTGAGAAATTACAAGTATAAAAAGCGCTCCAACAAGGCCAAATATCGCACCACTCGCGCCAACTGCATTGTAAATGTTACCTGTCAGAACCGAATAGATCATGGACAACACACCTGCACCTAACCCGGAAATCAGATACAATATGCAAAATCGAACGTGACCGACTGCCTGTTCAATCATCTTCCCAAGCCCTGCTAAGAAAATCATATTGCTGACAATATGCTCTATATCTGCATGCAGAAACATAGACAAAATCAATCGGTAATACTGTCGATCCACCAGAATTCTTTCTGCATTCATACTGCCAACATTATACACGATTTCCCCTATCATTGTACATAGCATAAAACCAAATATATTGGCGGCAAGCATTGTCAGGGTCATACAATAGCTGCGCCAGGTTAATGTATCCTTTTCCGCCACGGTTCGCGCCTCCTTTGAACCCTCATTGCATTATTTGTTTCCTTTCTTTTTGGGATTTTTCCTTTGCGTACATTATATCCTATTTAAGGTCTTAAAACAATGGATAATTAAGTAAATTGACAGTTATGTTTTCTCCTGTTAAACTTTAATTGTTTTAGACAAAACGTTTGGGTTTCTTTGTGATAAAGATTCTGAACGTACATAAATAAAAATTGGAGGATTTTATGTTATACAAAGCTTTATACAAATGGCTAGCTGTATTGCTTTGCGCATCCCTTTGCGCAAGCGGTCCTGTTGTAAATGTTATAGCAGCATCCGACAGCTTTGAGCCTAAAACAGAAAACGAACAAACAATTTCTACAGAATTTTCTGATTCTGATCGCTCTGAAACGAATGAGACAATATCTACAGAAGTTCCTGAAACCAAAGAAGGTACTGCGGAATTTTCCGAATCAGAAGAAAACAGCAGCACAGAAACCTCTCCCACAGAGGAAGAATCGGAAGCAATGCCTTCCAATACAGAAGAAATTTCTGATTCCGAAACGACTCCTACAGAGGAAGAATCAGAAACCGTTTCCTCTAGCACAGAAAATGCGGAGGAATCAGAAACCATTTCCACAGAAGAAACTTCTGAAGACAATTCTTCTAGCACAGAGGATTTGGAAGAATCAGAAACCATTTCCACAGAAGAAATTTCTGAATTTGAAACCATGCTCTCTGAAGCGCTTACCGAGACTGAAACAGAAACGGAAACGCTTGAAGAAACAATACAGCAAGATGAGCTGCAATTAATTGAATATATAGAAGAAGCTACTGATGCATTTTCTAACCTTTTGGAAGAAAAAACTTTGATGGCGCTTCTTTACCACACTGACAGTTATCAAATACAATCCTTAGCCGGTTCCTATGATGATACGATTGCCGTTCTGGAAAGCGGTCATACTTTATATATCCGTGGGGTCGAAATTCTTGCGGATCAAGTTTGGTATTTGGCAGATTTTTATGTAGACGGCGAACAAAAAAGCGGTTATATAGAAGGCTATTATCTCGCTTATTCGGATGAGGACTGGATTGACTGGGAACAAAAATACCTTGCGGCAATATATGAAGGCAGTACTACCTATGGAATGACTGCTTATCCCAATACCACAGGCAGGACTGACACCTCTGACATTGACGCCTTTCCTGAAATTTATCGCGATAGTCTGCGTGCGTTGAAAAACCAACACCCTTCCTGGACTTTTGTTCCTATGAATACAGGGCTTGATTTCAATACAGCAGTTTCAAATGAAATGGGCGCAAAAAGCTTGATTCAAAAAACATCAAACAATACCGCTAAGGGGTGGGTTGGCAGCGCATGTCCAACAGAAAGCGGATGGTACTATGCCACACAACCGGCTGTCGCTTACCATATGAATCCAGTGAATTTCCTGACTGAATCATCCATTTTTCAGTTTGAACAGCTTACCTTTAATGCCGCATACCATAATGTATCTGCTATTCAAACGTTTCTGAACAATACCTTTATGAAAGGAAAGCTGCCTGATGATGCGTCAAAAAGGACGTATGCACAAGTATTCTATGAAATTGGCAAAAACCGCCGTTTAAGTCCGATTCATCTTGCCTCACGTGTCTATCAGGAACAGGGAAATGGAACTTCTGCACTGATATCAGGAACTTATAGCGGGTACGAAGGCTATTATAATTATTTTAATGTTGGTGTAAATGGTTCCTCCACAGCAGAAAAGGTCCGCAAGGGGCTTACCTATGCAAAAAACAAAGGCTGGAACACACGTTACAAGTCGCTTGAAGGCGGCGCTGCAACAATCGGAAACAACTATATATTAAAGGGGCAAGATACCATATATCTTGAAAAATTTAATGTTGATAAAAACAGCCCTCATGGATTGTACAATCATCAATATATGCAAAATATTCAAGCGCCTGCCAGTGAATCCGCTTCCACGAAAAAAATGTATGCCAACGCTGGAAGTATCAACTCTGGCTTTGTTTTCAAAATACCTGTTTTCAAAAATATGCCTGGTGAGAAACCAATTCAAAGCATTATGCTTGATAAGAGTGAGATTACCCTATACAGACCTGATGTTATTAGCGGCGGCTTAAAAGACCTGCCTTCTACAGGAACGCTTACTGTAAGCTTCACACCAGCAGACACAACCGATGATAAAACCATCACTTGGACTTCTTCTAATCCAAAGATTGTATCGGTAACCCCAAATAACGGGCAGGCTATTATTTCTGCAATAGGTATTGGCGAGGTTACAATCACAGCAAAGTCCAAAAACAATAAAACTGCTAAATGTAAAGTCAAGGTGGAGGCTCCCATTTACCATTTGAGCTTGGCAAATCTCAATGACGAATCAGACTTGCCTTCCTCATCTGCAACGCTATATAAAGGGCAAAATATCACGCTCACTGCTGACTATTTGCCCAAAGACACTACCTCTGACACCAAAATTGTCTGGACAAGCTCGGAGCCAGCCGTTGCAACGGTTGCAGATGGAAAAATATCAGCACTTTCCGAGGGAACAACTGTCATCACTGCAAAAATCGGAAAGTATACTGCCTCTTATACAATTTTTGTTGAAAGCAGTACTGTTACCTTTATGTCCGCAGATTACACGACTCCTTTGAAAGAAGTTCATAACCTTGCATATGGTGAAACTCTGCCGCAGGATAGTTTTCCTGAAATCAAAAATACGAAAAACAAATTGTTTATTGGATGGTATACAAGCAAAGACGGACTAGGTACTCGTTTCGATACCAATACCAAAGTGTATGAGAAAAAACTTATCCTATATCCTTATTTTGAAGAACAAGGCAAGGGATTTTATGTTATTCCTGTCGGCGATCAAACCTATACTGGTGCTGCCATCAAACCTGCCATTCAGGTGTATGACAGTGTTTCTTCTTCTGATGGGAATACCGAATTAATTGCACTTGTCAAAGACCAAGACTATACGGTTTCTTACAAAAACAATAAAAATGTGAACACTTCCGCTAAAAATATACCAACCATTACCGTGAAGGGAAAAGGAAATTATTCTGGTACCGCTTATGTGCATTTTAATATTATTCCAAAATCACTTACGGATCATGATATTACTGCCAATCATATTACGGTAGCATATAATGGAAAAGTTCAAAAGTCTGCACCTGCTGTATACCGCAACGGCAAAAAGCTTGTCAATAAGACAGATTATACATTGACTTACCCTTATGCGGATTCTGGCGCTTACAAGGGGGCTGGTGTGTATCCAATTATTATAAAAGGTATCAAAAATTATACTGGTACACTTACAGTATATGAAACAATCAGCAAGAAAACGCTTCTTAGTAAGGTTACGATTGCAAAAATACCAAACCAGACCTATAAAAACGAATTGGTAGACAAAGCACAAAATATAGGAATCATACCTAGTCAACTGAATGTAACCTACAAAAAGAAACCATTAATCGAAAGTACTGATGGCGGCAAAACAGGTGATTACACGGTTCGTTATAGCAACAATATGGCAGTTGGTACAGCAACTGCTACCATCACTGCTGTAGAAGGAAGTGATTTTACTGGTTCTAAGAGCATTACCTACAAAATAGTCGGACAAAGTATTAGCAAAGCAAAAGCGGATGGCATTACGGCCAAAACTTTTACCAGAACCGAAACCGATGTCTGGCAAAACCAAGCAGTACTAACATATAATAATACTGTATTAACAGAAAGCAAAGATCAAGGTGCCACTGGCGACTACCTTGTATCGTATGCAAATATTTCTAAGCCGGGCACAGCCACCGTCATTTTTAAAGGAATCAACGAGTACAGCGGTCAGCTAAAAAAGACTTATAAAATTACTGCTTATGATATCTCAGATGGCAATAATGCACCAAAACCATCTATAACAATGGCATATGCTACGGAAGATAAACCTACTGTGTTCATACCGATAACGAGTCTTTCTCAGATTACGTCTCCTTATATGAAAGGAAGCACCAAACCACAGATAAAGCTATATTATTATGGCGCAGAACTGACACAAGGCAAAGACTACACCGTTAAATATGCAAACAACACTGCTATCACTACCAGCGAAACTGCAGAAAGAAAACTTCCGAAGATTACTATCACTGGAAAAGGGCACTTCAAAGGAAGTTTTTCGGGAACCTGGAATATAACAGATGGCGCGATGTCTGATAACAAATTAACAATGACTACAAAAGATGTCTCCTTCAAAAAGAAGGCAAACAGTTTTAAAACTACAATCTCTATAGCAGACGCCAATGGAAAAAAACTTACTGCTGGCAAAGATTACGATAAAAATGTCTGCTATACTTATGAACATGATACACAAGTAACTACTGCCGATGGAACGCAGATTCAAAGAAAAGCAAATGATCTTGTTGCCAAAGAAGATATTATTCCTGCAAACACTGTAATTCGCGCTACCGTCAAAGGAATTGGTTCTTATATCGGAGACGGCAATGCTTCTGTATCTGCCACCTATCGTATTATCTCTGCAGATATTGCAAAGGCAAAACTAAAAGTAACTGCTAAAGTCTATCAAAACGGGAATCCTGTTAAATTGGAGCCCGAAGATATCAAGCTTACTTTCAATAACACACAGCTTGTCTATGGCACTGATTATATCATTGAGGAAAGCAGTTATGCAAATCACACCAAAAAAGGCAAAGCAACTGTAATTTTGCGTGGTACAGGTGCCAACTACGGCGGCCAGCGCAAAATTACCTATACCATCAGTTCCAAAAAGCTTGTCTGGTGGAAAACATTGTTATCTTAGAAATGAATTGTATTTTTAAACCAGGCGCGCCGATATATACGGCCGCCTGATTTTTAACAATATGTAAAACAAGTCCTGCCAAATCTTATTTTGTCACCAGGCTCTAATGCTACTGATTGATTTACCCCCAGCAGTACACCATTTCGCACAGTTCCGTTTGTTGAATTCAAATCACATACATATACTCTGCCCTCATGCTCCTCAAACCGCGCATGCATTTTGCTGACAGCTGGATCATTGATAACAAAATCCGATACATTTGCAAGTTTCCCAATTGTCATTGGGAGTCTGTTGAGTGATATATTTACCTCTCTTCCATTGATTCTGCCATACAGCATCCGTTCTTCTACGATCCCATCTCCCAAACATACTGTTTCATCATATGATCTTTGTGCTGTATTTTTCCTTGGAATATTTTCTTGGCATTTTTCATGCCATCCACCATAGAAATCCTTTTCATCTGTTCTTAATGTTGTTTCTTGTTGATATTGCCTGCTGCCACAATATGCCTCCTTCTCATAATAATTGCTGTTTTGTGTTTTGTTTGTCATCTGCGCAATGCTGTACAATTGACTTTGATACTCGTCTGGTTCCTCTTCCTCCCTTTCCTGAGCACATAAATCTGCCGCCTCTTTATCTTGTTTTCTTTTTTTCCAAAAACATGAGAAAAACAGCAGCGCCGCCATCATCGCCATTGCCATCGCTCCATATAAATACAGCTCATTATCGGCACTAAGTGAAAACATTTTAAGAACCCGCGCTGCTGCTATCACAACTCCCACACTCAACGAAACCAAAAAACAAAAGATGCCGCCTATCAAATCCCCTATCTTAGAAGACTTATGTTTTTGATTCGGAATATCTTCGTCTGATATTTCACTGACATGCTCAAGACTTTCTTCGCGATATGTATTAACGAAATATTCTGACCGTCTGTCTTCCTCCTGTGACCTGAAATCCTCTTGTTGAAAATGCTGTTTTGATACAGGAAGGTTTTCTTGTAAACCTACATTCTCATTCGCCATCTTTACAATGACATGCTCCATCATATGTTTGATTTCGCTTATCACATAATTAGGATTTCTGGTATAGCGATAGACCTGATAGCCCAGCATAACAGCACGCTCATCCGTATGGTCAATTTTTGTGAGCAGTTCATCAATAAATGTCATAAACGAAAGCCTGACATCCCCTTCATATTCTGGATAACAGACAAAATATGGTTCCATTTTTTCCACATTCATATAAATCAATTCTGGTTCCATAATTATCTGTGTACCATCAAGCAGGTATTCTTCAAGTCGTTCAAACAAATTTACACATCCTGATAACAGGCATTTCAATTCATTATAGCGAATTTCTGTTTTATCATATAGTCTGTCTAGTGACTGCAGAGAATTAATTTTATAATAATATCTGCTCTCCCCATTGATTAATCTGTGTGTGACTGGCAAAAGTCCAGGAATGTGATTTTCCAAAAGCATTCTTGTCCGGTAATCATTACTTTTATCGGTTTCTCTTCCAAAAAAATCACATTTGCTTAATATCATATAATTGTGATTCATGCTTCTTTCAAAGCTGATATCTGGCATTCCCTCTCTCATGTCAATCTTTCTCCTTTTATCTTTCTATCGTTGCTCTATAATGATTTGAGTATCCTCCAATCGCGAATTGTTCGTGCTGGTCTGTATCTCTTTGCACTGCGGCTGATTTCGAATGTCATATCAATTTCTGACACATACTCGCCAAGCCATGTGATAAATGGCATATTGACCGCACAATAATAGGTAACCGTCACGCTGTCTCCATCTGCCGACACACTATAATGAAAATCCTTTATAGCAAATAGTTTTTCCTCTACAAGGCTTCCCGCTGCATTCTCTGCCAAAGCCTGCGCTTCCGACGCTGTTTTGATATGGCAGCCCGCGCCGCGCAACGCCGCCTCATATGCACTATGCCCCAGTATACAGCGGTCATAACTGTAAAATGCCAAAAAAATCATCATCGTGGTAAAAAGCATCACTATCGGAAGAATCAACGACGCTTCCACCGTGAAATATGCTGCTTCATGGATATTTTTTCGCTTTTTTATAAAAGAATGCACATCATACATACCATATACCCCACAAATACTGCCGGCAGAAACGGAAGCTTTGTATGCCTGTTTCCCTTCTTTAAGGCCAAAATTATCATTGCTACCATACACATCATAAGCAGCGCTATACTAACAACCGCCAAACACCTGCGCAGCCCTAAAACAATCCCAACAGCTGCTATCACATAACCATCCCCTTTGCCTATCTGGCCGCGGCTTATCATAGAGACTCCGATTGCACACACCCCAACCGAAAGACCTCCTAATGTATCCCAAATACCAAAATCCTTTTTTAATGGTGCTGTCGCAAGGCACACCAGTAGCAATAACAATAAAAATCTTCTGTTTATCAGTCTTTTTTTGATGTCTATTATTCCAGCAGCAAAGAGCAAAATGCCAATTACCACTATTAAAATATCGTATATGAATCTTCCCATTTTAATCCCCATGTCAAATCCGTTTACTGCGTTCCATGCGTATTTACAGGTGCAAGTGAGATTCCAAGCACACATATTTGTCTTAACCACACTTGCTGCATGCGCCTCTATGTCCCGCCTGCGAAATAGGAACAGACAATATGGTTCTTTTTAGTTTGCTGCATCCAAGCAAAGAATGATATCTGTTTCCGTAATTTGTGATATATAGCGTATTTTTGCACGAATCTCCGCACGTTTCGCAAGCATAATACTTCCCGCCGTCACTGTTTCTTATACTCTCCAAAAAACTTCTGTCCACTGCCGTTATCGACAATTTCAAATAAGTACAGCTTTTTGATTTATGATACACTTCTCCATCAGGCGTAATATATACAAGTTCTTCTTGCATATCTGTACTATCGCCCACTCCATGTTTTGCATTGTCATAGCCAGTCCATGCTCGTGTGCGCATTCTGTTATACATTGTACACTCCTGATATCCTACAACAGCTATCGGCGGCGCGATTTTATATTCCGCCACTAAATCAATACAGTCGTCCTCTCTCATAACAGAAGACTGTATCCAGCTTATCTTCTGACTGCCGCCTGCAATTGGCGAATGCTCCAGATACGCGCTTCCCAGTGTTCTTTGTACTTTATTTGCCGCATATAAATACGTAAGCCCTATTGATTCCGCTGCTCCTGCCGGCGTTTCTCTCAACTCCCGATATTCATAACCATACACGGCCATTTGTTTTGCTGTGTCATGCATAGCAGCACTCATATTTCCCTGAAGTCTGTAGAGTTCCAAAATGGATATCACATTTAAAAACGCAAACAGAAAAAATGGTAAAACAAAGCACGCCTCCACGGTCATGCTGGCCTGATAACCTGTATCGCCTGCCCCAGAGGAACGGGAGGATATTCTTTTTTGTGTCAGAAATTTGTCCCACAGCTTAATGCCAAAGACATTCACAGAGAGCAAGGCTCCTCCCTTCTTTTTTAATTTATTTTCCCATGCACGCAAAAGAACATCCCCCTATTCCCCTGTTATGTACTCATAGATTCTTCCTGCGCTTAATATTACAAGAGTACATCGTTTCTCAAACAATAAAATATCATTGATACCATCTATTAATGCCCATAGCACATACTCTTTCGAAATACAAAATCATGCCCTGCAGCATCTTCAAATCCAAAATTCACCTTTAAATAATCAATGCATCTGTCTATCCGAAAACTGTCATTTCCTGGCGTTTGTCTAATATCCATTTCCACAATATCAAGACTTCTTGCCGCCTTTTCATTTTTGTTCATCATTCCCAGAAAAACTCTCATATAGTCCTGATAGGACAACCCAGATGTCTTTTTACCCCCGCCTAATAAATCCCCCAAAAACAAGTGACTGAGACAAATGCTCCAATCACTACCATTTTTCATCAGCGGTATCTTTCCTCCCTCCAAAAGGGTTCGTACATCTACAACCGATTCTGCCAGTGCCCAGATGCCTAAGATTATCGTTGTCAGTGTCTCGTTAAGCTGCGGAACTCCCAATAGTGTACATATTATCTTTGACACTACGCTTACTTCTGATTTTTTTGCAGAATCCGTACAAATACTTGTAAAGTTTGCTGCTGCCCTAAGCCCATATAAACGCTCTACACTACTTCTAAAATTCGCAGCATCACTATTTTGTCCATAAAGAATATACTCTATCTGGTATTGAAGCAATCCTGTTTCCTTGGGTTTGCGATAGCATCCGCACATTTTCATCAGATATTCTCCATAAATCAATTCATCAACAACTCCGTCCGGCCTGTCTGTCCCCTCATGAACCCCTGTTCCTTTGTTAATTTTTCCGTTTTTCATACGGCTGGAAAAATATGGCCCGCCTTCCGCCACTGCACCAGATACACGATTTCCATTTGGCAGTATCAGCAGAAGCAGTCCTCCGCCAATCAATTCATCAAACAAACCTGACACCTTCTGATATGAGAAGCCTTCTTCGCTCTCAGCCCCATATTCGATAATATTGTTTTGCATCAGCGCTTCTTCAAACTCCTCTTTTTGCTGCAGTATTTCAGAAGGCACGTCCCTTTGTGTCAGTTCATTTCCCTGCACTGTATCTATGTATTCCTGTACCCGTGATATGATATCACCTCCATATGCCGCCTTCATATACGAAACCGCCTGTGCCTTCCATACCATCGCATTTTCATCACTGGCATAGGCTACTGCCTCTGTCTCTAGATACGGATTTTTTAGCTTCAGCAGCGTTTTTCCTCTAATCCTTGCCAAATCCTTCTGCGGGTCCATATTGCAGTTCATATAATCTGTTAAGTGCTGCTCTACCATACCAATACCGCCAGTACTTGTACCATATGAAGAATCAATAAAAAATAGTTCATACTGGTTTAGAATTTCCTGGTTGTATTCTGCAAAAACAGAATCCAAGCCTAAATCAGCCACCAATTCTGCCTGTGCCCTTACAGCACCTATCGCTGCCCCCTCTATGAGGGCAAAAAGCAGCGACAGGACAATGCCAAACACAAGTGAAAGATATACAGTTAGATATGCATTTTCTGTTTTTTTCATATGCTTGTACATTCTGGGATCTGTTTCCTTATATTTTGTTTGCATTGGTTGTAATCTTTTTGAGAATACTTTCCACCAGCTTCTTGATACTGTCCTTAAAAATTGCTACCAGTGCAATCAGCACCACGATAATCAATACAATTTCTACAGTTCCCATTCCATCTTCTTCTTTGATAAAGTTTTTCAAATTTCTCATACACTTCTCCTTTTGTACGTTTATTTTTATAGATATATTTGAAATGCTGGCACCATAATAATTATCATGGTTATACCTAAAAGCATCATCATTGGAATCAGCAGCTTTGTTCCTGCTTTCTCTCCTTGTTTTCTTGCACCATGCTTTCTTTCCTCAAAAGCATTGGCTGCCTCTTCTTTCAACAATATCGGCAAATTGGCGGCTCCTTTTCTGATATTTTGCGACAGCATTGTGGAAAGTTTATTGTAATCCGAATTACGGCAGCGCCGCCCAAAACGTTCATACGCCATTGTCTGTATGACGCCGCTATCCATCTCGTAAACAGTCAGCAGCATTTCTTCATAGGCAAATCTTTTTTGGCCGCATTCTTCCCTTCTGTTTTTGTAATCTTTAGCAATTTTGTTCCAGGCGTTCGGCACAGTCATTCCCGCGCCAATCAGCAGCGCAAGTGAACTTACAATTTCAGGATAATCCAAACGCATTTGTTCTTCTCTTTTTTCTACCTGCCCGTGCAGATCTCTGTCACTGCTAAAGTACACAAATACCACCAATATAGGTATTGCCACAAATACTATCAGACTTGCATAGCTTCTCTTATAGCTCCAATGGATTTGTTTGTTCTCTAGTTCTTCTGGAAGAACCACTTTGTCTGCCATACGGCTATTTTGCTCCTCCTGTTTTAGTGCGCTCTCTATTCGCACGAATTCCTTTGGCTGCTCTGCTTTACTGTATATTCTCATTGGAATTGTATGTTCTATTTCAAGTGATTCACACCACAGTACGGCTGTCACTTCAATCAATTGGGGCGTATCAAGCGTATCCTTCATCAGCATTCCTTTATAATCCATATACTCTTCATCCACATGCCACTCTATCTGAAACGGATACCCTTCTATTTCATCTATGAGCGCAAGGTCGTACACTATCTCATCAAAACTTTGGTTCTCACCAAGGATTTTTTCCTCAAGTAGCGGCAAGATTGGTTCCGCCATTGCCATAAGTTCTTCCTGTGTATAGCTTCTTTCTTCTATATTGAGTGGAATCTCATAAGTCTTTTCGCCGTTATCCGCTATCAAAGACACGCTTTTTGCCCCGTATCCATACAGATTCCTAGGGATTTGATTATCTGCGATTTTGGTCGCCGTCCCTTCCTTGATCCACAAAGCAACAGAGACTGTCACTCCAACAAGCACAATCATGATGCATATGGACAGCTTTCTGATGACATATTCCTTTTGCCTTTTGGGTGTATTTCCAGCAGGCTCTAATGTCTGTAAATCCTCCCGAACAGCACTGTTATACAAAATCTGATTGGGCTTTTTATTCATGTGTTCTAATTTCTCATACAGCCACTCCGCAAGCCTCATTGCAGCCCCTCCTATTATAAGTCAATATTTAATATCCTGTCAGAAATGCGGCATGCCGCCCCATACACCACCAGAGATACACTCATCACGAGCCAACCCAATATATTATGATATAGACTCTCGAAATACCCTTTTGTAGTGATTGAAATATAGAAGATAATAAAAAACGGAATAATTCTCATGATCTGCTGCTCTAATTTCTTTTCGCTCACCACCGTTTCTATTTCGCGTCGTACTTCCTGCTTTCCGCCGATAATGTCCGAAGTGTTTGCTATAATCGCACGCATATCACCACCTCCTCTTTTGGCAATCTGAAAAATATCGGCAAAATCTCTGATATCCTGCACACCGCTTCTTTTGGCAAGATTCAACAGCACATTTTCGAGCTGTTCATTATTTTCCAATTTTCGAATCATTAGACGTAATTCTTTTGCCATCACACACTCTTTGCCAAATAATAGCATAATATCCTTGTATGCCTCATGAAATGCATTTTCCACACTATAGCCAGCCTGAAGATTGGCAGATACACTTAAGATTACTTCTCTGAATTCCATCTCCAGCCTTCGCTTTCTTTTCTGACACAGAGTTTTTCCTCGCTCTTTCAAAGAAATACACACAAGGGGCAACAAAATAAACCACGCGATAATACTGTCATAAAAAAGCCATGCTGTAACTGCTGCAAACCCTGCTCCCATCAAAAAGTGAATAATTATTTCACGTCTGCTGAATTGATACTCCGCATAGTCTGTTTCAGGGGGATGTCTGCTCCCGTATGCCCTAGATGCTCTCTTTGGCAATACGGAACCTTTATTTTTTATGATATTCATAATCCTGCTCCTCCAATCCTTTCTCTTCTTTTATTCCTGCTGCTGCAAGTTTCTCTGTATGGGTGAGTCCATTTACCTTCACCAGTTCCCCTATCACCTTTCCTTCTTCCACTCCTCGTTCCTCAAACTGATACAGCGGCATCGTTAGAATTTCCCCATTTTCAAAGCCTACAATTTCCACAATTTCAAGAACACGCCTTGATTTATCCCGAAGTCTTCCTAAATGTACTATAATATCTAATCCAGAAGCAATCTGGCGCCGTACTGCCGCAAGCGGAAGATCCATCCCCATCAGTACCATTGTTTCCAGACGCACAAGCATATCTCTTGAAGAATTCGCATGACCCGTGCTAAGTGAGCCATCGTGCCCGGTATTTAAAGCCTGCAGCATGTCAATCGCTTCGCTTCCTCTTACTTCGCCCACGATTATGCGGTTGGGCCGCATACGAAGGGCTGATTTGATCAAATCCCGAATTGTAATCATCTTTGCTCCATCTGTGTTTGCATTCCTTGTCTCTAAGCGCACCAGATTGGGGATTCCCTGAAGCTGCAGTTCTGCGGAATCTTCTATGGTAATGATGCGCTCTTCCTTGGGAATATAATGGGACAATGCATTTAAAAAAGTGGTTTTTCCAGAACCTGTTCCGCCGCTAATAAAAATGTTGTAGCCTGCGATAACCAGTTTTTCAAGCTCATCTGATGCCTGCTTTGTAATAGAACCAAATCGAAGCAAATCCTCCATTGAGATTGGATGATTGGGAAATCTTCGAATCGTAACAATCGGTCCATTCAGTGCTACTGGCGCAAGTACAATATTGACTCGTGAACCATTTTCAAGCCGGGCATCTACAATTGGCGATGCTTCATTCACCACCCGGTTGCACTTCGCTACAATTTGCTGTATCACGTTTTCGAGCTTCTCTCTTGTGTCAAAATGTTTGTCCCATTCGTAAATATGGCCTGATTTTTCTATAAAAATATTTTCAGTGCCATTTATCATTATTTCAGTCACCTCGTCGCAGTCTATCAGCTCCTGAAGCACATCCATTTTTCGGATTGCATAAAAAACACTTTTTCCAAGTTCCTGCCGCTCATTTAGTGACAATGCATATTTTCTGCCAAGACCTACTATCAGATCATCAATCATGTCCTGTATCTCCGCATCTGTTACCTCTCTTGACAAATCAATTCGCTGTCGTACTGTATCATGAATCTGCTTTTTGCATTCTTCATATCTACTCTGCTCACCTGCAACCATCAAGTACTCCCTTCATACAACTGCCAATAGGCGACGCCGCAATGTTTTCAATTCTATCGCAATACTGCTCCCAATCCCGCGGCAGTGCAAACTCTTCGAAATGATCCAGTATCGTTTGATACCCTTTTGCCTGCAAAAGATTTTTGAAGTGTGACAGCATCGCCCTTCCATAAGACGTGTTTTTGTCTGTCAATATATAAATTTGACTGCTGCTTTCAAGAATCTCATAAAATCCTTGACAGGTTTCTGACAAATCCAATATAATATGTGTGTAATCACTGCTGTATAAAAGCATATTCAAAACCTGTTCCCAGTCATGTGAGCCAATCGAAAGTAAATCTGTATAGTCGAGTGCTGGCGGAAGATAATCAACACCATGGATACACTGTTTGATTCCATCCAGTTTATAAAGAAGCTTATCTGAATGATTGAGTACAAAGTACATAAAATCTGTCACATCTGACTCATATCTAACACCAAGCAGCTCCTCAAACCCAGCAAACGGCATTAGGTTCAGATATAAAACGCGGTGCCCTGCTTCTGCCAATACCTGTGCTGCACCCAATGCAGCAATGCTCTGCCCCTTATTTCGGTCCGGTGCATAAAAGCTTATTAGGTTCGTTTTATTTTTTCCGCATCTTCCCACACTGTCAAAGCTTTCATCCAGTGCAAATTCTTCAAGTACCTGAGAAATTAAGCGCTCCATAGACTGATATTTTGACAGGGTACTATATCCTGTAATCCCGCTTAGTCCATCCTCTAGCAGAATAAAAACTTTTTTGGCATTGATCTTTTCTATCTGGTTATCATAGATTTTTTCCCCTACTAAAAAGACTTCGAACGGCTCATTTCGACTGGCAGCGAGCGCTTTTTGCGCAGTTTCAAAAATCAAAATTTCAAAATCTGCTGGATTTTTCTTTTGCAGATATGCCTGCAGCATTTTCAAATAAACTACATCCTTATCACAGATTGCAAACTGTTTTGCTCTCATACACTTCAACCGCCTCTCCAAACGATTCCTCAAAATGCATTGTTAATAAAGCTTCATATTCAGCAATATCAGACTAATAAAAGCAGGTATTGATAAGCGTATCACAGCATTTTTTTGTGTTTTGTCAATCTCATACACATCAATTATTCCTGTAAACGCTGCCTTTTTGAGATATCTCCCCAGATAAAAAAGCCGCTCTCTGCATTCTTTGTACGCTATCATTTTGAAGCCAGACCACACTGCTGCAAGCAGCATTGTAGCAAATAAGTACGCCAATAATTGATTCCCTCTAATAAAACAGCAAATCATCATAAACAGCTTCACGTCTCCGGCGCCAATCCCGTGTATCAGATAAAATGGATAAAATGCTGCAAATATGATAAGCATATCCATGAGCGCCCCCAATACTCCAATTATTGTATACAAGCGATAGGTTTGTGCCATCCCCACTAGAATTCCAATAATGATACATAGATTGGGAATCCTATAAAACCGCCAATCCCAAAAAACGGCAACACTAAACACACCTATGAGAATCCCCATATAAACCTCCTTATTTTAAGTCCCGCAGTTATCTTCTAATGCTCTGGGCATTGTTCGGCCTTCTGCTGTTTTAAGTCCCGCAGTTATCTTCTAATGCTCTGGGCATTGTCCGGCCTTCTGCTGTTTTAAATTTAATTTAATTATCTATGAATTTTTACCGGAATCCGGTTGATGTCAGTGCAGCTGCATCTGACTTTTACGATTATAGCAACTCAAAAAAGATTGTCCACTCGAAATGTAAAAAATCAAACAACTATTTTATTGCTGTGATTTTTTACTAGATAATAGATGTAATATTACTATTTTATTAGTAATATTTACAAGAAATTTTTGTATAATTTTGACATTACGAAATTTTACGAAATATCTTAACCTGCTGCCTTGTATAAAAAGACCTGAGCAATGCGGGAAAAATCTTGTCTGTTTTTTTCAGCATTTATGCATAATTTTTCCTTTTTATCTGTATACTAGGATAACGAATCATTAATTTCTTCTCTATTAGGGATTCTTAATTTATTAATTTTTGGAAAGGACGCCCTTATGAAAACATATTTCAGTCTCAAAGGTATACTTAATCCGCCGACGAATCATACTGCTGCTCCTTTAACGCCGCGCGACATGCTCCTTGATGATATTCGAAAAACACAATGCGAACTTGAAATTGCATATTCTGGTTTTGACAATGTGACTGACCCCGACCTGATAGACTGCTATATCTATGAGGTTAATTCTGCTTTAAAACGCTATCGTTTTCTATTGCAGCAGGCAGAACGTATGCAGTTATATGAAGCATGTGAGTCCAGCCCTCCTGAATTGTATGAAAACAATCCCTTAACGTGCGAACAGCCGCTTGTGTAGCGGCTGTTCTTTGTATCAACTCTTAGATATAATATCCTCTTTTATTTCCATAATTCCCAAAACTTTCGTTGATATCTGTTTTTCCGTAGGTTAGTCCTGCATACACGCCCTGTACATTTGCCATAAGCGGTTCCGAGGTATCTTCTTTGCTTACTTTGTGATAAGCATCTCGAAGCTTCTCAAACAACTTGGAAATCGCATCAAGATTCTCTGCGTCAAAGCTGTAGATATCACTTGCAAGCTTTCTGTCTGCAAAAGAATAAATCGAAAAAAGGGTTTTTGACAGTTCAAACTCAAAGTTCAAGCTGCTTCGAAGCTCTGCGATACAGTTTCTGGCATGCTCAATATCACTGACAAATTCATACATATTATCAACACTGTATGCTTTTTTTGCATCGTCAAGGTATGTCAAAAGCATATCATAGACAACCACTACAAGCTGCGTCCGGTTTGCCTGCGTGATACGCCTTGTAAATATTTGTTTCATTTCCTTAGTCATCTATATCCCTGGCCTTTCTTATTCAAATACCTAAAATCATATTACTGCAATAATTGAAGCACCTGCTGCGGCCGTTCATTCGCCTGCGCAAGCATGGAAGTAGACGCCTGTGCAAGTACCTGTACTGTCGAATATTCTGTCATCTCTGTTGCCATATCCACATCCATAATCCGCGAATACGAAGCGGTCATATTCTCTTCGGTGGTATCAAGATTCGTGATTGTGTGCTCTAAGCGGTTCGCATATGCGCCAATTTTTGAACGTACAGAAGACAGCATGTTGATGGCATCGCCAACCGTGTCAATTGCAGCTGTGGCGGAATCTTCTGTGGTAATGTCCAAATCCTTTACACCAAGATTAATCGTATTGAGCGCTGGTATCTCAATCTCCATATGCTGCCCTGCATTGGCGCCGACCTGTACAATCATCGGGCCCATACCTGTGAGATCCATTGTAATACAGTCGCTTGGATCACTGCCGCCTACTGTATATTCTGTTACCTTGGTTTCTGTTGTCGAGTACAGATAGTTTTCCATTGTCTTTTTGGTGTCCATCTCTTTTCCGTACTCATTTTTTTCCTGATAAAGTTCAAATTCAAGTGACTTCTTATCCGTTATGGTACTGTCTTTTATATTCTTGTAGGTATAATCCACTTTAAACTTACCAGTGGCGGCGTCACACGTCACACCGTTAATCTCAATATCGCAGTCGGGATGCAGTTCTTTAAACAATTCTGCAAAATCCTCACGCAGCCCTTTTCCGTTATCATCCTTAAAGTTTGTGTATGCTGGTGAACCATCATCGGGAATATGCAGCTCGGAAATATTAAATCGCTTGTTGCTGATAGTGCTTGTTGTTGTAACTGTAATATTTTTGTAGCAGTTTGTTGTAATCCACTTCGAAGTTGAAGTTGTCGTAGCCCCTGTTCCATCTAAGGCGTCTTTGTCATTGATTGTAAATTTCAGTTCAAAGTCATTCTCTGCCTTGACAATAATATTTTCCCCATCAAGGATTACTTTGGATCCATCTGGGAACGCTGTAACGCCATTGATGCCGGCATACTGATTCAAAGATGTTGACGTGACAAGCGCATTCTGCACATCATCCGCACTGCTTGCCTCATAATGATCATCATGTGTAATTTCCCCGTCTTCTCTTTTGTACTCGATATCTATGACTTTGCCATCAAGGTCTTTGATCTCTCTTTCTTCATGTGTGTATTTTGTCACCTTGTCTTCATAATGATTGTATTTAATCTGTCCAATCACATAGGTTCCTGTTGACACCCCTTCTGTATAGGACATTATCTTTACGTTTTCGGTATTGGTATATCCCTTGTATGCAAAGCTTCCATCCAACAGATTCTGTGCATTGAACTGTGTAGTATCTGCTATTCTGTCAAGCTCGTTTACCAGCTGATCGATCTCTTTTTGGATCTGCTCTCTGTCCGAATTTGCATTGGTGCCGTTTGCCGCCTGAATTGATAGCTCGTTCATTCTCTGCAAAATATCATGCATTTCTGCCATCGCGCCATCTGCAGTATTTACAACTGAAAGGCCGTCGTTTGAGTTTCTGTTCGCACGCTGAATACTCTTAATCTGCGCATTCATTTTTCGTGCAATTGCCATTCCTGCTGCATCGTCTGCCGCACTGTTAATCTTATATCCGCTTGAAAGCTTCTGTGTCGATACAGAAACGCGTCTTTCATTATTATTCAAAGCATTTCTTGCTATAATTGATGAAACGTTGTAGTTAATTCTCATGTATTACCCTCTTTTCCAATTTTACTTTCCATGCCGCTTTCCGGCGTCGCCAAGCATCAATGGGAAGAATACCCGTTTTCCGGCATTCTTCCAAACATTTAGAAACTCTTTGGCGGCGTTCTTAGACGCCTTAGTGTTTCTTAATGTTTTGTTCACAGACTCTTGAGCGCTGTTAAAAACGATTTTGCCGTCTGATAAAGCTCCGCTGTTGAAAGCTTTTCATCCTTTTGTGTTGTTCTCATATTCTGTCCGAATTTATTCAAATCTACGGATTTGGCGTGCACAAAACTAACAGCTACCTGTTTGGTGCCATCCGCAGACAATTCTTTGTTTATCATCTGTTCAAGCTGCTCTAATTCCGGTTTTTGTGCCTGATTTTCATATACAACCATTCCGGATACTCTGTCCTGCGCCACATCAAATTCTGCTGCTATTTTCCCAAGATTTTCTGTGTCAAGAGTCACCGCAACCTTTCCAGCCTGTGAGGCATTATGACAGATTTTTAAGTTTACTGAGGTTATCTCGCCCTTAATATTCATGGGCACCTCATAATTTTCTTCTCTTGCCAAATTTCCTGCCAATGACAACCCTTTATAAAGTGCTTTTGCCGCTTTCACATCGATTTGTGAATTGGGGGCTGCATAGAGCATATTTTCCACAGCTTTGTTTGCTTCGCGGATAATTTCCTGATAAGAAGTACTGGCCTGATTTGCATCTTTTAGATTTTCAACAAATTGATCCGCCTGTTCTAATACAGCATTTTCACTGTCTGTATCTTCTTTTGCTTCTGTCTCATCCGCATTTTTTTTGTCAAATGCACCTGCCGCCTGCTTAAACAAAGCACCACGCTCAAAGATCAGCATGAAAGCTGCCTGAATGTTGTCAATGCTTACCGGCTGTCCATAATCAATCAGCATTTCTATAATCTGTTCATCTGTCTGCTCTGCCTTTTGCATATCCTGCTGAAATGCTTTCAAGTTTTCGGCTTTTTCTTCCGCCTTTTGAACACTCTCTTGGGGCACCTGGTTTGCCTTGATTTTGTCTGCAAATTCTTCGATTGTGGTATCTTGTGTAGTTCCTGTCAAGATATCTTTATTGTCAAAATCAGTCCTGTCTGCAAGCTCTTCATTTATTTCTCCAGAAAGTCTGGCATAATATTGTTCTTCCTTCTGAATATCGCTTTCGCTGTTTTGATTTTGTTCCTGTGCATCATTTGATGGCTGATATCCTGCGTTAATCTGATCATCAATCGCTTTTCCCTTTGTCAGCACATTTTCCAATACCCCAAATCCATCATCAACACGCACATCTGTCTTTTTGGCTGCCGCCGTTCTGACTGCGGAGAGCATGTTTTTGAAGTTCATTTCAGCGCCTGTTGCCACAATGTTTCCTATCACTGCGCCGTCTGATTTTTCTATCTGCCGAAACATTCTGTAGATGCCGATATATGCCTCGCGTTCTTCTTCGCTGATCGCATTGTTTCTCTCAAGTCTCTGCAAAAAACGGGAATATTTTTCTGCGTCTTCCAATGGATCTTTTCCTTTATTGTTCAAATATTCATCGAGTTCATCCATCGTCATTTCGAGCGGATTTTTTTGTTCTCTTATCATTTGAAGCGTTGTTGCTGGTGTCATACGGCTGATAACCCCTGTCACCTGACTGTCCGCTTCTTTGACTGCCTGAATATTTTCCTGTGTAATTTCCATACGGTTATAGCCAAGAATCCGAACTGCGCGCCTGTTTGGCTCACTTGCTTCCAAGCCTAAATCTGTCAGAATATCATCAATATTCCGAAATGCCTTGCTAATTTTATCTCCAAGGTCTTTTCTTGGCTCTGTCATCAGTGTTTCATAGGCTGATGAAGCACTTTCCTGACGGTTTTTGGAAGGATTCTGCTGATTCTCAAACTCATTTTGAAATTCTTTGCCCGCCTCATGGATACGATCAAGCGTACTGCTGTGAACTTTTGACAATATTTTTCCAAGCAGTGCCGCTGGCATATCTGCAAGCTCTTTTGTTTTTGTCAGTGTTTCTTCATATATTAATGCACGCTGTACATTTTCTTCTGTACTGCCACCCTGAAATAAAACTGCCTTAATTTTTTCCTCTGCCGCTTTCAAAGCCTCTACAAGTTCTGAAAGTTTTGCAGTATCTATAGAAAATCCTGCTTTTAAAAGATATCTGTTCGCCTCTTCACTCATCATCAGCCGGATTTCTTCAAGCTGCCGTCTAGCCTGAATCTCTCTCAATGATGCATCTTCTGTGGGCTGCGTATGCGCATTATTGTTTTCATTTATATTATCTGTATTCTGTGTGCTATTTTGTGTGCCTTCCTGAGCTTTGTCATTTATCTGTTTCTGTGCATCCGAAAGATTTCTGAGTGTTATTTCCTTGCCTGACTCTGCAGTATTATGAATCGCTTCATCTGAAATATGCTCGACTTCTTCTTTGATTTCATGCGCTGCAAGCGCAATAGATTTCTCCCCTGTCAAATCTGCTTTTACAGGTGCTTTTCCATTTTCCATGGCGGTGACACACAGATCGGCTATTTCATTCTGATCCATTGGCAGCGGCACATTTTTCAGCTCTGTTACCATAGCAAGATTCTTGGCATTTAGCTCAATTCCTGATGCCACAAGCCATTTTGCATTTTCAACCGCAGCTGCTTTTGTCTGTTCATTTGCGTCGAGTCCTGCCTGTTTTACTACAGATTCGATTTGATTTTTGAGGTTATCCCAATTGATCTCCTCCGCTTTTTTGGCATAATATTTTCCATAATTTCCAGCATTGTCACTATAATACCCTTGTGCCTGTCTGATGCTGTCCGCGCTGGAATACTGTGCTTTATAAATATTTTCTATCGTTGGTTCTTTCTGATTGATTACCAAATATTTGATGGTATCTTCAGAAAGTCCCTCTATGCCGGACGCCTCCATAACTGCTGATACAAGCTCTGCAATATTTTCATTTGTTACTGGTATATCTCTTTTTTGCAGTGCTTCTGACAGTGTATCTATCAGTTTATTGGCATCGATTTTGCTTCCTGTTATCTTTTCAATTGTCTCCACATCAAGGTCATCAGTGTACCCTGCGACCTCAACCCCTGCCTGTGCCAGTGTTACCTTTATTTTATCTACGATACTTACATAGGTTTCCACATCTGTACTTCCTGGACGGAAGCCTTCCTCCTGCATTCTCTGAAGATCTTCTCCAGAAACGCAAGAAGACATCACTATCATAAAGTCCTTCTGGGTATCCGAGTCCGCGCCTGCGGCTTGCTGCATAATATCATCCACGGTCATTCCATGACCCCTGTATGCCTCGTTATCCATAACTTTATCAGCGATGTCTGTTGTATAGCTGCTCCTTGATACTTTTCCTGTATCTGATTTGTGAGCAGTTGTTTGATATGAAGTTGTCGTAGTTTCGGTATTTCCTGCGACAGTAGTGGAGAACTGCGTATCCAAATTAATATTCATACACAATCCCTACACTTTCTGTTGGTTAGCCATTAACGATTCTCTCTGAGCGGGGAGCATCCGCTCCCCTTCTCACGATATCGTAATTTCCTATGATATAATATATGTCGGAATATTTGTATGAAAACTTAAGAGTGTCGTTAAACTTTTGAAGGCTGGTATTTTGTTTTAAGAATTGAAACAAAAACATTTTTCCACTGCATGAATTGGGGTGCCCGTTGTTTCTTCTGACTGTTAAAAATGTTCTTATCCCAACCAAACAAAAAGAGGATTTGGCATAGAAAAAAACTCAATTTGGGGTTCTGTATTTGTAATTTCCTATAAATTGAAAAAGGAGCTGCAAATATGTGCAGCCCCTTTTTCAATTATCTATATTACACTACCATTTTATCTTTAATCCCACCAAAAATACCATACCTTGGATTTTTCCAGTCCTGCTGCCAGTTCAGAAAGTTTATAAGTTTGCGTTCCCTGATCAACGCGGTCTGAACAAAACCCATAATGTTCTTTTGCTGCTTCCAGGCTGTCCACGCCATTTAAGCCAGACGGAGCATAGAACTCCATAACATCATTTGTAAATGCCGCCGGAACAGCATTATACTTTTTATACCAGTATTTACATATTGCCAGCATATCATCAGTAGCTGGATATTCATTCCATCCGCCCAAAGGAATATAGGCAACAACTTCCCAAGGATTTTTGACTGGAATCTCCAAAAGCAGCGTATCTGCTTCTAATGTGCCATCCTCATAAGAACAACATCCTATAAAGTTTGTTACTTCCTCTCCTTCTGTTTCTTCTCCTATGAAATCTATGAGCTCATCTTCATCAAAACATTCTGTATATTCCTGGAAACGTTCCTCCAAAATTTCCTTGCCGTTGTCCTGACATTTGGCAATCTCATCCTGAATGTTATATCCTTCCTTTTCCATTTCCTGAAGTAATGGACCTACATACTCATTCAGGCAAACAATTGCAGGACAAAATCCCTCCTTTTTTCCAAGCTCATATGCCTTCAAATATGCCTGCTCCACTAAATCGGGATCCGTCCCCTTCTCAAATACTGTATATTTGCATCGAAAACTGTCTGCAATCTGTTTGGTTTCATCATTCATTGTTTTTTCCTCCTTCCCTCCTTCCCTCCTTTTTCAAGCAATGTACGCTCGGAGTTTCTTTTATTATACACCTCATTTTCTATCGTATCAACAGATATTTATGAATTTTTTAACCTGCTTGAAAATATGCTGTAACAAAATTTTCCCAATTACATTGCGTTTTAAGGTATGATACGCCATCGAAATATAAAGGGAATAGATTAGAAAAAACAATCCCAATGCAATTCCCGTAATGACAAGCGGGTGGCTGACACCTTCCATAGTTCCCGGTTCTACAGAATAACCCAGATTTATGATAAATGAAACACCGATAACAATAGAAGGTATCGCAGGCATCGCATAGTAAATCGCTAACTGCGTCCGCAGCGCTTTTCTCATTTCCCGATGCTCCATTCCAAGCTTATACAAGAGCGCAAATTGGCGCTGAAATCGCTCTGTCTCACAGAGTTGCTGTATCGTAAGAATCACTGCAGAAGTCATCGTAAGGGTCAATGCCAGATAATACAGGGGAAAAACTGTCATCACTGTCATCGAAGCCGTCTCCGCTTCCTCTGCAGAACGGATGATAAGCCGTGTATCGAAATCCCATGTTGTGTTTATTATTTGATCGAACCTGTTTTCCAGCAGCGTATATTGCGCCTCACTGATTGGATTTTCTGACATAAGTGCATAAATATGGTGGCTCACAGGGCGGTCCTGCACCACCTCATCTGGTACTACCACAACAAATCCGTGTCCATTCACATTCCACAAATTTTGTGCAAAAATCTCTGTATGCATACCAGCAAAACGCAGCGTGTGGCGTCCTGCTGCAATAGTCTGATTCCAATTTCCCAATGCTTCCGCCACATAGGGCCGACAGTGAATCAGATAGGTATCTGGCTCCAATTTGACTTCCGTATACCCCAGCATCTTCCGAAGCGCCGCATAATCACTCATGCGCATCAACACATCCTTCTCATTATAATAAGTACTAACGTTCTGCATCTTTTCCTCAATACGATCGGATATGTCTGTATTTTCTCCCAAGTATATACTATACCGTCTGGAAGATTTCACAGAAATGCTGTCTTCAATCGCTTCCATAAAATCTTTTATTGCTTTTTCTGATTGCTCACGAAATCCCAACATCAAATCAAAGCAAGTCACTTGTTCTGCCCGATTCACAAAAATAGCCCGAAAAACCATTCCTGTTCCTTCCGATACCAATGTCGCTGTAAACAACAAGGCAATCGTAGCCATCACAACTCCCATTGTGGAAAGCTTTGCTGACAAAGTACGAAATATAAGCAGATTCTGTTTTTGATACTTCTGCGCTGCATGTTTTTCAAACCAGACTGGAACGCCAGAAGAAAAACTCGCAAAAAATCCATACAGAAAAATAATGATACACAACGCACCAATGATGCCCAAAAGCAAATCCCTCATCATAAGACACAGCGTACCAATCATTCCTAGTACAATGGAAATCACAAATATCTTTTTCTGTAAACCGTTTTTTTGAATCATCGCATTTTCGTTTTTCCGCTCAAAATAAATAAGATCATAAATTTTCATTGACCGGATTCGCCTGCGATTCTTGAACTGCGCAAGCAGATATATCCCCACAAAATAGATTGCTGTCAGCACAATCGCCCGATACGAAAAAGAAATAGAAAATTGATAGGAAACATCAAACATTGTCAGCACAATTGCCCTTAAGATCTGAAATACAAAACTTCCGAGCAAAAAGCCAAAAGAAAGCGCAATCCCTCCTACAGCGACATTTTCCAAAAAGAACATTCGCGCCACCTGTCGATTTTCAAGTCCAATCAAAATGTATGTTCCCAGTTCCCGACTGCGCCGGCTCAACATAAAATTCGTTGTGTAGGAAACCAGCCATCCAATAATACATATAACCACAATGCTAACCAAAACAATTATGCTTTTCATATTCTTCATGAGTCGGGACAAATTCTGAATCTCCTCAGAAAAAACAAGCCCATTAAACGTATAAAGCAGGGCAGCGGCTAAAACCATTGTAACAAAGCAGACAAGATAATCCCTTGCCTGCCTTTTGGCATTGCGCAGAGAGAGTTTAAATAACGTCACTGATATCACCTCCCAACAATGCCAAAACATCTATAATTTCATGATAAAAAACAGAACGTGTCCGTTCCCCGCGCAATAGCTCATTGAAAATACGCCCATCTTTGAGAAACAGTACACGGCCTGCATAGCTCGCGCTATAGGCATCATGTGTTACCATTAAAATTGTAGCATTCATATTTTGGTTCATCTCTGTCATAATTTCCAAAAGATTCTTGGAGGATTTTGAATCAAGCGCCCCCGTCGGCTCATCTGCCAGCAGCAAGGACTGCCCTGCTACAATTGCACGCGCACAGGCAGCACGCTGTTTCTGCCCACCAGATACCTGATATGGGAATTTTCCCAAAATGTCATAAATTTCTAATTTATCTGCTACTTCCTTCACTTGTTTCTGAACTGTATGCGCATCTCTGTGATTGAGCGACAATACAAGACCAATATTTTCTTCAATTGTCAGTGTATCCAACAGATTAAAGTCCTGAAACACAAATCCCAGCCGTTCTCTCCGAAACTGCGCCAATTTTCCAACAGGCAGCTGCGCAATACTTTCGCCATCCAGCAAAATATCCCCAGCACTTACGGTATCAATTGTTGAAATGCAGTTTAGCAAAGTAGTCTTTCCACTTCCTGATGCACCCATAATCGCAATAAATTCGGCATCCATCACATCAAAGCTGACACGGTCTAATGCTTTGGTGACATTGTTTTTGCTTCCATAATATTTCTCTATATTTCTCACTTGCAGCATATGATTGCCTCCTTTTTTTAATCGCTGCGCGATAGCACTATCCAGCAGAAGTTATTTGTATAAAACACTTAACATTTCTTAGCTGGACTTTTAATTTGGTGCTTTTATTTTATTGCAAAAACATACCGTTTTGTATCGCTTTGCTATTGATTTTCCTTACAGTTTTGTAAGGTTTTGCTTTGCTGGAAACGTCAGTGTCACACATGTTCCCTGATTTACCCTTGAATTAACCTTAATATCAATTTGCAGATAATCTGCCAGTCTATGGCAAAGATACAGCCCCATTCCTGTAGAACCTCCCCTAGAACGCCCATTGCTGCCTGTAAATCCACGGTCAAATACACGCGGCAATTCATGTGATTCGATACCAATACCATTATCCTGCACCATCAACTGCACCTGATTTCCAAGCCGCCTTGACACCAAAGAGATCACAGGGGCCTCACTTTTGTATTGAACTGCGTTCTGAAACAATTGTCCCAATACAAACACCAACCATTTTTTATCTGTATAGACAATCTGATCTATATTTTCCAGCTCCAATCGTATATTATTTTGAATCATCAGTGTCTTATACTGTTCAATCGACTTTGCAGCAATCTCTTCTAGGCTAGTCTGGCAGATTACCATATCTTTTTCCGGATTTTCCAGCCGCGCATAAAACAATGCCCGCTCCACATGCGCTTCAATTTTGGCAAGTTCCGGCGCAAGCTTTCTCCGGATTTCCAAGTCTGCATTGCGGCAAATTAACCCTGCTGCTGTGATTGGCGTTTTGATCTCATGCACCCAGCTCTCCACATACTCCTGATATTCCTGATAGGATCCCCTTGCATTCGAAACATTGCTTATCATTGCCATTCCAGCCCTGCGTGACAAATCAAATAGCTTCCGCTCATAAATGCTTTGCGGTTTCGGAATACATTCTGCAAACAAATACTTCTCATCCAAATTATCCATAATGCACTCCAATTCGCATAAATGCGAACGCATTTTCACAAACTGAATCGCCTGTATCCCTATAAAAAAGAAAAACCACATAATCAGCAATAATGTAATAATTCCTATGCTTGTACCTGTAGACAACAGAACTGTTGTTGACACGATTACAAAAACCGCCTGAAGAACAAAATGCCCCAAGCGGTCCTCTACCCATTCAAAAAATGTCATATGACCTCCAACTTTATACTTGATATCCCATTCCTCTGCGCGTTTTTATCCAATCTGGTTTCCCGATTGCGGCCAGCTTGGTGCGAAGCCTCGTTACATTGACACTGAGCGTATTATCATCAATATAAATTTTGTTGTCCCAAAGTGTTTCAATCAAATCAGACCGGGATACAATCTCACCTGCATGTTCCATCAAGCAAGCCAGTATCTGCATTTCATTGCGTGATAGCACTTGTGATTGTTCGTTTGCTGTTACCGTTCCCTTTGTCAGATTCAGCCGCAGCCCATCTCGCTCCAATATATCCGCCCCTGATGTGCTGCCTCTGCGCAAAACTGCCTTGATGCGTGCAAGCAATACCGGAATATTATATGGCTTGGTAATATAGTCATCTCCTCCAAGACTTAGCGCCCTTATCTCATCCATACTCGAATTCCTGCTGGTAACAAAGATAATTGGTGTCTTTCGATTTTTTTGCAGACTGGCGCACCAAGAAAACCCATCCCGCCCTGGCAATCCAATATCCAGTAAAATCAAATCTGGTTTTTCCTGTTCTGCCTGTTTTGCAATCTCAGCAAAATCTACTGCCAAAACAGGAAAATATCCTTCATTTTGGAGAAGGAGTGCCAATTCATCGCGTGTGGAAGCGTCATCCTCAACAATCATTATTTTATACATTTATAGACACCAGCCTACTTTCTCAAAATCTTTTCCATTGGCTTGCCTTTTGCAAGTTCATCAATCAACTTATCGAGATAACGTATTTCACGCATCAGCTCAGGCGTCACCTCCTGTACCCGCACACCACATATCATTCCTTTTATCAGTTTTCTTTTCTCATTCATGCAAGGCGCATTTCCAAAAAACTCCTCATAACTTGTTGGTTTTTTCACCATACGTTCCAGCTCTTTGTTGGTGTACCCTGTCAGCCACCGAATGATTTCGTTGACCTCCGCCTTGGTGCGCCCCTTTCTCATCGCTTTATCGACAAGCAGTTTATAAACGACCGAAAATTCCATTGCATATATTTTATCAATATCCATGCTTACCTCCCTACCATATACTTCCCAACATCTTTGCTATTTTGGTTCATTATAACACAAAATGCGGGTCTGCAATACTGCAAGCCCGCATAAATTAAAATATTCTCGTAAATATTTCATCAGATTTCATTTGCTGCATGGTATGCACTGCGGATCGCTGCCGCAATATCTGCTGTGCGTTCCCCGGAACAATCCCCAATATATGTAATAGGCGCTGTAATTCCAGCCGCGTCAAATGCATTTTTCTTGGAACCAAGCGCATTGACAATGGTATCCGCTGAAATCACTACTTCTGTATTGTCTGTCAGGTTCGTCGCATAAATAACATTGTCGCGAATTTCATTCACTTTTGTGCTGACATGCTGCGCTACGCCATGCTTCTCAAAATCCTTTGTAATCAGCGGAAGTACGGTACCTGATTCTCCCGTAGCAATTTTATCAAGCATTTCTACAATAGCAACCTTATATCCTTTTTCCGCCAGATACTCTGCTGTTTCAGTCCCTACGAGTCCGCCGCCCAACACCACACAGGTGCCTGAAACCTCTGTGCCTTTCAAAACGTCCCAAGAAGATACCACATTGCTGTTTTCTACTGGCATTGGCAGCGCCATATTATGAGCGCCGACTGCCACTAATACGCTGTCAAATCCGTTCAACTCTTCTGCGGTTGGTTCCGTGTGAAGCTTCAAATCCACATTCAGCGTCGGAAGAATTTTTTCATAATACGAAATCACACGAAGAATCTCGCTCTTTCTGGGTGGTACTGCTGCCAAATGGATTTGTCCGCCAATCTTTGCTCCCTTTTCAAAGAGCACAACCTGATGACCACGTTTTGCTGCGACACGCGCTGCCTCAAGTCCGGCAATTCCGCCGCCGACAATTGCAACCTTCTTGATATCCTCTGACGGTTTTATAAATATGGTTGTCTCATCTCCATTTTCCGCGTTGAGCACACAAGAAATATAACGGCGGTTCTGAATCGCATCCACACATCCTTTATTGCAGTTTAAACATTCCCGAATACACTCTCCAGCGGCTGTCTTTACTGCAATATCCGGATCTGCCAGAAGCGACCTTCCATAACCGATGATGTCCGCTTCACCATTGGCAAGAATCTGTTCCCCAGCTTCTACTGTAATCACGCGTCCAACTGTAGCAACTGGAATATTTACTGTATTCTTTACACGCCTTGCCACCGGAAGCGTCCAGTTGTACGGCACATCGCCCATGGGCGGAATCGTATCTCCCATATTTCCGGTATGATTTGCCTGCGCTACCTGAATCATATCCACACCAGCCTGTTCCAAAAGTTTGGCAAATTCAACGACTTCGTCCTCTTCCAATCCGCCTTTTCCACGCAGTGAACCATCTGCGTTGACAGTAATCAATGGCAGTTTGTACTCAACAGCGATTGCGGGTGCTGCTTCCTTGATTGCCGCTACCACTTCCAACGCATATCTTGTCCTGTTCTCTAAGCTGCCTCCGTATTCATCTGTGCGGTGATTCAATAATTTTGAACACATAGATCCCAGCAGTCTGTCTCCATGCACCTCAATTGCATCCACACCTGCTTTTTGCGCTCTCGCAGCACACTGTGCGATACTTTGACAAATCTGTGACAACTGTTCTTGGGTTGCCTCATCCACAAAATGCTGCATTTCATAACGAAGTTTTGCATATGCCTCTTTTGTTACTTTCTCTGCCTGTTCCGTCTGCTTTTGACATTCTTCTTGATTTCCAGCCGCTTGTGCTTCTGCTGCTGCTTTCCGCGCCATTTGGGCTGCCATGATCAACTTTCCAACGCCAGGCACATCATACTCTGGGTGGAAGATTTGCAGTGCAAGTTTGCTGCCATGTGCGTGCAGTACATTTGCCAGTTTCTCAAATGCGGGAATCTGGCTGTCATCATAAAGCATTGGCGTCGGCGATGCCGTGCGGACTGGCGCCACATCGCCAATAACAATATAGGCAGCCCCGCCCTTGGCAAGACGCTCATAAAATCCAAGGCTGCGCGCCCCAATAGAGCCATCGCGCTCCTCATACCCTGTTGTCAGCGGCGGAAACATAATTCTGTTTTTTAATGTCATATTTCCTACCTGAATTGGTTCTAATATCTTTCTCTCCATACATACCTCCATTTTTAGTTCCGTTTCTTCACTTCCGCTCCCTTGTCACGGGAGTAAAATTCATCTATCAAGTTCATAGCTGAATTTTCTCCCAGTCGCTTTCGTTTCGAATCTGTTTTTTAAGTTCCGTTTCTTCGCTTCCGCTCCCTTGTCACGGGAGTAAAATTCATCTATCAAGTTCATCGCTGAATTTTCTCCCAGTCGCTTTCGTCTCGAAACTGTTTTTTATTTCCGTTTCTTCTATATTAATTGCGATGCATTATTTATAAATTTTTTGCAAATGCATATGCTTCGGCTATCGCATCTTTTAAATTTCCTACCTTATTGCAGTCTCCAAGTACATGAGCACCCTCAAAATTTACCGGTGCGGGCGTGTAGCCCACTGCAAATACAAGGGTATCTGCATCATCAATCACATACGCTGTTCCATTTTTGATATATGTAATGGTGGTTTCATCTACTTTGGAAACCATACTTTTGAGCTCAATCTTTACCCCTTTTCGCATCAGACGCTGTGTCAGCACACTTTTGGCAGCGCCGCCCTCACCTGCCATAAGCGCATCTGTCATTTCAATCACCGTCACATCGCGGTTTGCCGGAAATCGGTCATCAATTAAAGGCGCCAAATAATCTGCTGTTTCACACCCTACAGAACCACCGCCAAGAATCACTACTTTTCGCCCTGGAAATCCTTTTCCTGACAGAATATCATCTGCGGTCATCGTCTGCCGGAAGCACCTAAATGCCTCTATTTCTTTTGCCTTTGCACCTGAAGTACAGAGCACTTCATATCCCGCAAACTCTGCTGCAATCATGTCTGGTGTAACCTCACAGTTTTTGCGTATTTCTACCCCTGCATTTTGCAGTCTCCGTGTCATAAATTGAATCACCTTGCACAGCTCCTGTTTGCCAATCGGCACCGCCGCTAAACGCAGCAATCCGCCCAGCTCCTGCGTTTTCTCGCACAAGACCACCTCATGCCCGCGCATCTTGGCAATATATGCTGCTTCCATTCCAGCCGGACCGCCGCCGATTACCAATACTTTTTTCTTATCTGCTGCCGGCTCCACCGCATCTGATTGTACAGACGGATTGACGGTACACGAAATGGGTTTGCCAAACATAATGCCTGTCAGACATCGGCCGCAGCCAATACAGGGACGAATATCCTCTGTTTTTCCGGCAAATGCCTTGTTTGCAAACGCACTGTCACAGAGATTTGGTCTGCCAATCATACAGATATCCGTCTTTCCATTTGCAATTAACTCTTCTGCAATCCATGGCTCATTGATGCGTGCAACAGTCGAAACAGGAATCTTCAGATGCCTGCGAATTTCTTCCGCCGCATGTGCATGTGGCGCCGGAGAGGTTCCTGGCGCCGGCATAGAACTGCCGCGCTTGATGGTATTCCCGCCGGACACGTGAATAAAATCCACCCCAGCCGCTTCTAACTGTTTTGATACATAAATCATATCATTGAGCGTCAATCCGCCGTCACTGTATTCGTCACCGGATATGCGCACGTCCATCACAAAATCGTCCCCGCACCGTTTCCGAATTTCCCTAATTACTTCCAAGGTCAGGCGCAAGCGTCCATTGATATCCCCGCCATATTCATCGGTGCGCTTGTTGTATAATGGCGTGAGAAAACCGCCCAGAAGCCCATGGGCATGTGCTGCCTGAATCTCTACGCCGTCGCCGCCTGCCTGCTTGAAACGGTATGCAGCATCGCCAAACTGTTTTATGATTGTGTGCAGCTCTTCCACTGTGACAGGCCGCGGCGCTGACTTGGCATAGTACGGTCCGACATTGGACGGCGCAATTAGCTGCGGCGTCCCCGGAATAGGAAATGCCATATACGCCGGATGAAACAGCTGCGATAAAATTTTCGTATCATACTGATGTACCGCGTCCACCAACTTTTTCCAGCCAGGTATGTAGGAATCATCATAAATGGACATATCGCCCGGCAGATAGGTATAAACTGGTTCCACCGTCGTCACTTCTGTGATAATCAGGCCGACACCGCCCTTTGCCCGATTAGAATAATGCTCAATTAATGCATCTGTCACATATCCTTTTTCAGCTAAATTAGTGGATAGCGGCGGCATAAAAATGCGGTTTTTTACCATTGTTTTTCCAATCTGAATCGGTGAAAACAAATTCGGAAACAGTTGCATAAAAATCCCCCTTTCTTTTGTAAAGATAGATTGTATAGGTAGAATAATGACGATAATAAAGTTGCTAAATTTATTATACGCAAAAAACAGATGAATTAATTATCATTTTTTGATATAATCATCTTATATCTTGATGTATTATCGTTTTTATCTAAAAGCTTATCGCAGGAGTAGAATATGCAGTATTTATACAAAATCAGAACCTATCATTTGGAACCGGAAAGCACCCACACATTTCGTTCCGGCAGCAGATATCAAATCCTTTTTGTCATTCGCGGCTCCTGCCAGCTCTATGCCGCTGGGAAAAAATGGATTTGCCATTCTTCAGACATTATCTTATTAAAGCCGGAACAATCCCAGACGCTTGCGCCATCTTCCCCAAAACAATCCTGCTCCCTTCTTTGTGTGAGTATTCCTATAGAATCTCTAGCCGCACTGTCTGATGCAACCTGCGATCTTGTACAACATTTTGAATTTGCTCCCTATGGTGTTTCTGTGATTTGTGCAGAAATCAAGTCTGTGATGCTGATCCGAAATATGATAACGAAACTTGATACGCTCAACGAAGAAGCGCTCAAAATCGGAACGGAATTATATGAAAAAAGCCTGTTTACTACATTTCTTGTCTTATTTTTGCGTACCTGCGTCCAAAGCGACCAAGTTCATCAATTCCATCAAAAGAAAGTCTTGATTATAGATGATGTTTTTCAATATATTAGCCATCATCTGACCGAAGACCTTTCTTTAAAAACATTGGAACGTGAGTTTTTTGTTTCTGGTGAGCACATTTCTAGAGAATTTAAAAAGAGTACAGGAATCACCCTGCACTCTTATATCACACGTTCACGCATCGACCTGAGCAAAAAATATCTGCTCCAGGGAATCCCTGTCCGCGATGTTTGTCAATTATGCGGTTTCAGCAGTTACAACCACTTCTTTAAAGTATTCAAAAAAGAATGTGGCATCACGCCTATGATGTATTACAAAAAGAAACGTATCTAGCGCTTTATTCATCTGTTTTCACAGGCAGCGTCGTCATGACCCCATTCAAATTTACATGCTCGTCCTCTTCTATGGGAATCATCAAATATTTCTGCCCGTCAATCATCTGACAATTTACCTGTTCTGCCTTATCCGGCTTCATGCGCAGAAACACCTCCGCCCAGTTTCGGGCTTCATCAGGGTCAACGGGCATTTCCATCTTGACAAGCGTTGCAATTTGTTCTGCTTTTTGTTCGCTCTCCTGTTTCAGCGCTGCAACTTCCTCTAATAATTTCAATTCCTTTTTTTCTTTATTGTTTTTTTCGATTGCCTTTTCATTCACAAGATTTTTTACCGCTGGGGCCTTGTCCTGAAATTCGTCTGTAAAATGATTCTGTATCCGCATAACCGCCGCATCTGGAATTTTGCTTTCCTCAAAGACTTCCTTTATTATCTCCGTAGTCAGCGTAAATTCTTCTGGTTCTGCAATCACCAAATCTTCCATTGCTGCCTCATGTTCCTCTGCAATATCATTCAGCTTTTCCTGAATTGTAAGAAGCATGTCATCACTGTTTTCAATCACTGGCGCAATTGCTGTTTTGACAATACTGCTAAAAAGATTGCATTCCTCTGTCGCCGTCCGTTTGGCGCCGCATCCGAGTGCATTTTCTATGAAATCTGGGTGAGAGTCCTTCGCATCTCTGACATAATATGTAAGTGTATGGATATCTGTTGAGCGTTCCACAAAGGAGGGGAACAAAAATCCTACATCCGGGACCCCAACTACCCAGTCCTGAACCCGCACGCCAATACGATTCTCTTCTGCGCGGTATCCAAGTCCGGGCTTTGAGAGATTCACCGGACAAATCGCACAAAGCAAATACGTAAACACTTCCTCCGAATCGTCCATTTTGAGATCATCTTTTGTCTTTGTAATCACATCATACGCATCATGAAATACCAAAATCAGATAATTTCCCACATAATCATAATTTTCAATAATCATGTCATATAGATGCTCCAATAGATCTGGATTTTTTAATGCACTCTCGCGCAGTCCCAAAAGATATTGCTGCTTTCCGCCTGGATTCTCTTCTTCTTTCGCAAAAGTTAGTTCCAGCAAATTATTGCCAATTGTACCAGAAAGCGTCTTCTTTGCAATTTCCAGATATTTGAAAAACTCCTCGTCCTCCAAATTTAGAAATGTTTCACTTAATTCCACTACTTTATTTTTATTTGCATCCACATAACAGCCGCACATTTTTGTTATCGTGCAGGATTCTTTTTTGAATCGTCTTTTTAATTCCAGTATATCTTTATTTCTCAACATACGCTGCTTCCTGTCCTTTCTATACACAGTATTTATTTTTTCAATTGTACCATAACAATTAAAAATGGGCAATGAAGGGATGCAAAAACATAAAAACTACTTGCCAAACACTGTCCAAAAGGAATATCATAGAAAAAAGCAACGATATAGTTATATCAGAACAGTTGTACTAAGAAAGGAAACACGAGCTATGATGAAACAGGCAGATAAAAGAAATCTGACAATGGTTATGGATTTGTATGAATTGACAATGGCAAATGGTTATTTCAATGATGGCGATATGGAGGCAAGAGTTGCCTTTGATGTATTTTACAGGAAGAATCCTGACAGAGGCGGTTTTGCCATATTTGCAGGACTCGAACAAATTGTTGAATATATAGAAAACTTACATTTTTCCACGGAAGATATCGCATATTTGCGTTCGCTGAATACGTTTACAGACGCATTTCTCGATTATTTGAAAAACTTCCAGTTCCAGGGCGATCTCTACGCCTTTCCAGAAGGAACGATTATGTATCCTCATGAGCCTGTCATCACTGTGATTGCACCGCTTATTGACGCACAGATTGTAGAGACAGCAATTCTTGCACAAGTAAACCATCAGTCGCTTGTAGCAACCAAAACCGCACGCATTGTCAAAGCCGCAGCCGGAAAGCTGGTGTCTGATTTTGGCGCCAGAAGAGCACACAACATGGACGCCGCTATATACGGGGCGCGTGCTTCCTATATTGGCGGCGCTGCCGGAACTGCTACGGTGCTTGCCGGACAGATGTTTGGTATTCCAGTGAGCGGAACCATGGCACATAGCTGGGTTATGTACTACAAAAATGAGTTTGAAGCTTTCAAAAATTATGCAGTCAATTACCCAGATAATACTGTCCTTCTTGTTGATACCTACGACACTATCCAGTCTGGTATCCCAAATGCAATTCGTGTCGCGCATGAAATATTGGAACCAATGGGCAAGCGGCTCAAAGGAGTGCGCATAGACAGCGGCGACCTGGCATATCAATCCAGAAAAGTACGAAAAATGTTAGATGAAGAAGGACTGACCGACTGCAAGATTATTGTGTCAAACAGTCTGGATGAACATACCATCTCCTCTTTAAACATCCAAAAAGCATGTATTGACAGTTACGGCGTTGGCGAACGGCTGATTACTGGTGCAACCAGTGATTATTCCGATGAAACCCTGGCACTTTTGGGTGCTGTATACAAAATTGCTGCCGTTGAGGAAAACGGTACTTTTGCCCCTCGAATCAAAATATCTGGAACAGTTGAAAAAATAACAAATCCAGGACTGAAAAAAGTATACCGCATTTATGATCACAATGGAAAAGCCAAGGCCGATTTGATTGCAAAAGCAGAGGAAGATGTCGATATGTCTCATGATTTTCGCTTTGTCGACCCACAGATGCCATGGAGAAACATGAAATTCACTGGCTGTACAGCAAAACCGCTGCAAGTCAAAATATTTGAAAACGGAAAACGTGTATACGAGCTGCCAACCCTTGAAGAAATCCGCTCTTATGTCAAAAAACAATTAACCGAAGAAATCTGGGAGGAAGAACAGCGCTTTATCAATCCCCATATTCATTATATGGACATGACCCCCGACTATTACGAACTCAAGATGAGCCTTCTGCATGAAAAAGGAAAAGTAGAAGTTGTAAATTAAGCAATCGAGTAGGGGAACGACCTTCTCCACTACTCGCCGCGCGGGGCACGTGCAGCAAAGCTGCTAATTTCCTTACGTGCCCCTGTGCATCAAAAACCCCGCCAAAGATTTTGGCGGGGAAAACTATTTTTTATTCCTCTTCTTCCATCAAATCTGTGTGGAACATCAGCAAAAACTCTGCTCCGTTTTTGATAGTAAGTTTCATTACGACACCTTTTCCGTCAACCGATATCTTTGCGTTGATCTTTTTTACAGTGTCAAGATTCAGTTGAACTGTCGTAAACATGTCATCGCTTGTCAGGCACATCACTCTTCCTGCTATCCTGACTTCGGAACATATCACTGACAACGACATATTAAGTCCTGTTCCGTCTGTCACGTCCTCTATTGTTGATAGTGCGATTGGTATATTTTTAACATCCATTAATACGGAAATCAGGCTATCAGCATCATTAACGATAAGCAGACGATTGCGCATTACTTCCAGATAATTTGTCCAGTTCTGCATTCCATCCATATTATGGCCTCCTTTGTATTACTCCCCTTTTGATGAGTTCCTGCAAAATACAAGGCCCGTTATTTCAAGCAACAAAAATACTGCCTTTTGAATACTCTGGTTTTCCCGCCTGACTGAAATATCTTGTATTAATATTATACTTTTTATCCTAAAATGTGTCAACTGATAAAAATTTATTTTAAAGCTGAACAATTTGTATTGCTGCTGTTCACGCAGGGCTTAGCATTCAACAGCATATCCCAGCATGAATTTCCAAGTGAAAACTCCATGTGCCTGCCTGAAACAGGGTGCACAAATCGAAGCTCATTGGCCAAAAGTGCTACAGACTTTAACCCATATTGTTTTGAGAGCGCTATCGAAGATTCCGAACCATACTTTATGTCTCCAAGAAGCGGATGTCCTGCATGTGACATCTGTACTCGAATCTGATGGTGCCTCCCCGTGAATAATGTTATTTCAATGAGTGAACTGCCTCCTTTGCAACCGCTATCCGAATGTTTCAAGAGCTTCCAGCAAAGTCTTGCTTCTTTTGCTCCCTTTGTGTCCTTTGACACCACCTGAGATAGGTTTGTTCGCCCATCTTTCCACAAATAATCTATCAGTTCCCCCTCCTGCGCCGAGGGAATTCCTGCTGCTAGTGCTATATATTTTTTTGCCAGGCTTCCATCCTGTAGTCTTGCACTTAATTTTTTGGCTGCTTCTGTATTTTTGGCAAATACCAGCAGCCCCTCTACAGGCTGGTCAAGTCTGTGAATCACACCAATATAGGTTTCCTCACCTTTTCTCTCTCGATAATTTTTCAATTCCGATACAAGGTCTGCTTTTCCTGCTTTTGCCGTTTCCGTGGCAATTCCAGGCGGTTTGTGCACGACAAGCAGAACATTATCCTCATACACTATCATTTTGTCCATTTTTTTTCATCCTATGAATACAACAAAATGCTTTTATTTTCCTGCAATTATAATTTAAAGCGGTATCCTACACCCCAGATTGTCTCAATGTATTGCGGTTTCGAAGTATCCGGCTCGATTTTTTCACGGATTTTTTTGATGTGCACTGTCACTGTCGCGATATCACCGATTGAGTCCATATCCCAGATTTCTCTAAAAATTTCTTCTTTTGTAAATACATGGTTGGGATTTTCTGCAAGGAATGTCAAAAGGTCAAACTCCTTTGTCGTAAATGCCCGCTCTTCTCCATCTACAAATACACGTCGTGCGGTCTTATCAATGCGGATTCCTCTGATTTCCACAATATCATTTTCTCTGGCATGGCTTCCAACAAGTCTGTTATACCGTGCCATATGCGCTTTGACACGCGCTACAAGCTCACTAGGGCTAAACGGCTTTGTCAAATAATCATCTGCCCCCAAGCCAAGTCCCCTGATTTTGTCAATATCATCTTTTTTGGCTGATACCATCAGAATTGGCACATCCTTGTTTTCACGAAGCCGCCTGCATATCTCAAAACCATCAATTCCTGGAAGCATCAGGTCAAGAATAATCAAATCAAAATCCTCTGCCAATGCAGCGGCCAATCCTGTGTCTCCGCTGTTTTCAATCTTAACCTCAAAATCATTTAACTCTAAATAGTCTTTCTCTAACTCTGCGATTGCCTCTTCATCTTCTACGATCAATATTCTGCTCATATGCTCCATCCTTTCTTTTGATTCCTTTCTTTTCATCCCTTTGATACGGTATGCACATTCTGCCTTAAAGCGATAACCGCTCCGACATGCTCCATAAATTATCGACTTGTATCATTCACTTTGCATGACGAAACAAAACTCTGTCATATGATAACATCTTCTTTTTTTTCTGTGTATTTTCTAAGTACAAAATGCATACAAGTACCTTCTCCTACTCTGCTAGTAGCCCAGACATACCCTCCATGGTCTTCTATAATCTTCTTTACAATACTTAATCCGATTCCGCTGCCGCCTTGAAGTGAATTTCTAGAAGAGTCCGTTCTATAAAACCGCTCAAATATATTTCCGATATCCTTAGCCGCGATTCCTTTTCCATCATCTTCAATCTCGACTTTGACGGATTCTCCCTCATCCAATATCCGAATGTCTATCACCCCTTTATCGTGTCCCATGTATTTGACACTATTGCTGATAATGTTGTTAATTACCTTTTTCAGCTGTTCTGGATCGGCGACAACACAAGTATCTGCAGACACCAAATTGGTGAATATGAGGCTAATGTTTCTGGATTCAAGGTCAAGCCCAACCTCTTCAACGCAGTCAGAAAAATAATCAGAAATATTTAAAATATGAAAGTGATATGGAATTTTATTGGAATCAATGCCAGAATATGTTGTCAGCTCATTGATCAATCTGTCCATGTCGTTTGCTTTATTGTATATGGTTTTGATGTATTTATCCATCTTTTCCGGCGTGTCCGCCACACCATCCATAATTCCTTCAACATAGCCCTTGATCGATGTAATCGGCGTTTTCAAATCATGTGAAATATTGCTGACAAGCTCTTTTGACTTTTTTTCATTCTGTTCTTTCTCTTCCTCATTTTCCTTGAGCTGCAGGCGCATTTGTTCATAATTTTCAAAAAGCAGCCCCATCTCGTCCTGACGCATATTGGTCATGCGAAATTCAAAATCACCTTCTGCGATATGCTGCATCGCTGTGCTCAATTCTTTTAAGGGTCTGTAAATATCCTTGTTAATCCACGCTGTAATCAATCCGCTTGTCATAACCAAAATGATCATCATGGCAATAATCAGATACCGCATAAAACGCTTGTTTATCATAGCGCCAAGCATGATATCTTCTTTTGTCAGTTCCCGCAATACATCAATATTTTCATGATAGCCAAAACTAAAAAAAGCCAGTATTACGAAAATCATTGGAACAAGAATCATGACAAGAAACAGAACCGTCATCTTTGTCTTTAGTTCCATACGCAGCTTTCTCTTCATAGAAATCCTCCATGCCGCCGTTGGCAGCTTAAAATCGAGTAGGGAAGTTTCCTTCCCCTACTTGCGCGCCGGGCGTCCGTCAGCTTCTGCTGACATTTTTCCTTTGGACGTCCGTGTGCATAAAAGTGAAAAACGCTGTTCTTTTCACGCTATCCCTTCTTTATCAATCATGAGCCACAGCGTCTACATTGAAGTAAAACGCAACTTTTGTTCTTTTGTTCATTACGTCTGTATTTTATTTAGTATAACATATCATTCGCTAAAATATAGTGTTTTGTGGATTTATTAATATTTTTTTAATTGAGCTTTCTTTTCCAATCCGATGTAACAGAAAGTTTATAAATATTTTATTGACATTTACAGGGAATATAAATATAATAACAGTAATCATTACTAATATTTATTTTAGATATTTCTGTGATTGTAAGAAACTTCGTTTTTTGTTTCAATGGATTCTGTATTCGTCGTTTCCTATAAAGTAAAAATAGAATTTTTGTAATCCAACTTCATATTTTTAGAACCGGAGAAAGGTGGGAGGTTATTTGGCCATGAAATTCAGCCGCCAGAGAGAAGCGATCCTCTCCTTCCTGCAATCCCGCAGAGATCATCCGACGGCGGAGCTTGTTTACTCTAATGTCAAGGATACATTTCCAAACATCAGCCTTGGTACGGTTTATCGCAATCTAAATCAACTTGCAGAGGCAGGCATCATAGCCAAACACAGTTTTGGAGAACATCGTATCGAGCATTTTGATTATAATACTGTTCCGCATCAGCATTTTGTTTGTACGCGCTGTAATGCTGTTTTGGATTTAGCGATGAAGGATGTGGATTTTTCATTTATTGATAAGGCGGCTTCTAAAGATTTTGACGGGTTAATACAAGGTCACAAGCTGTACTTTTGCGGTATTTGCAAAGACTGCTTGAATCGGGATCTGAAATGATTATTTTGTAACATTGTGATGCTATTATGGAAAACGGATTTACATATCACAACCTGTTTTCCTAAATGATATTTTTAAAGGAGGATTTTAAAATGAAATATGTATGTAGTGTATGCGGTTATGTTCACGAGGGTGACGCAGCTCCAGAGAAATGCCCACAGTGCGGTGTTCCTGCCGACAAATTTGTGGCACAGGGCGGCGAGAAAAGCTGGGCTGCAGAGCATGTAGTTGGTGTGGCACAGGGCTCTAGCGAAGATATTATGGCAGACTTAAGAGCAAACTTTAATGGCGAGTGTACAGAAGTTGGTATGTATCTTGCTATGGCTAGAGTTGCACACAGAGAAGGCTATCCTGAAATTGGTCTTTATTGGGAAAAGGCTGCTTGGGAAGAGGCAGAACATGCTGCTAAGTTTGCAGAACTTTTAGGCGAAGTTGTGACAGACTCTACCAAGAAAAACCTTGAAATGCGTGTAGAAGCTGAGAACGGCGCTACTGCTGGTAAGTTTGATCTTGCAAAACGTGCAAAGGCTGCTAATCTTGATGCAATCCATGATACGGTTCATGAGATGGCCCGCGACGAAGCGAGACATGGCAAGGCATTCGAAGGCTTGTTAAAGAGATACTTTGGTTAAAAAACAAAAGATAAAACTTTTACTTTTCATATGATAACAAAGGAGAGATACGACATGAAAAAATATTTTTGCAATCCGTGCGGCTATACTTACGATCCTGAAAAAGGCGATCCTGATCATGGAATTGCCCCAGGAACTGCTTTTGAAGATCTTCCTGCTGACTGGTGCTGCCCTCTGTGCGGCGTGTCAAAGGATATGTTCCAGCCTTGCATTGATAATTACAACTAATACAATTACGCAATATTCACGATACTTAGATATTGCGTTGAAAGGGAATGAATCAGAAATGGTTCGTTCCCTTTTTGATTGTGAAATTCAAACATACCAATAACTATTTTAATTCCCGTCAAACTACATGGGGGTCCCTACCTCTATCAAATTACCATCAAAATCATAGAAGCGAATTACTTTTTGTCCCCAACTATGTGTCGTAAGTCGATTGACATATTGAATTGAGGGATACATTTTTTCTAATTTTTCAACAAATGCCTCTATATCTTGTTCCTCAAAATACAGTTCACAAGAATTGCTTTTTGGGATAATATCCTTTTCCAAAAACGTTCTCCAAATTTTTTCTTCCTGGAGTACCAGACCTTCTGTTAAAATCATATTACCACCATTGTCAAGCAGCATGTCAAGCCCAAACAAGTCGTGATAAAATTGCTTTGATTTCTCAATATCTTTCACAACAATCAAAATATTTTTTAATTTCATCCGTATTCCTCAAAGTTTTTTATATACTGCATAGTGTGCCCATAATTGCCAAAATGATAACTGCTATTCGTTTTTTGTACATATTTTCCCTTTTCTATTTTTTAATCAATAATATCTTGCCCAGTATGCACCTGGGTACAATTTTCCTGTCTTGATAAAATATGCCACACATTCCGCTGCAAGATTCCGATCCGTTGTAGCATATTCGCCAGGGTCATCTCCCAGTCCCTCGTCTTCAACTTGTGTCCAGTCAACAGGATGGGTGGGATCATAAAGGATATAGCAAAGCTTTTTTTGGTCATCTGTAAAGCTTAATAAAACTCCCTTGCGAAAGATTGACAATGTCATGTACTCATCTTCGCCCCAATATTCCAGAGAAAGCATCAGCTCATGAATCTTTTTGTTTTTAATCTTATCTATTAGCTTTTCTACAACCTTCTGTGTGATTTTGCGCCCCTCCCAAGTCTTTTTATCGTCAATCTCAATATACAAAACTTTATATGGCGGCGCAATACTCCAAGGTTCTACCAGACACGGTTTGATCACATCATAGGACAAAATCCCTTCCCCACGCACGCGGCTGGGATTGGTTTTCACTTGAACAGGCAGTGGGTCCAGCTTCTCTAAATGCAGTAGCTGACGCTCTGCCGGTAACTCAACCATTTTCAGTTCCGGCAGTTTCGTCAAAATCGTACAGTCTCTGAAATTTGTCTGGCTTAAATCCAAAATTTCCAGACGACGGCAATTCAGCAGGAACGAAAAATCATCAAACTCCACTGCTGGCAAGGAAAGATTCGTTGCATTTGGCAGGTTTTCCAGCACATGCGCATCAGAAAGGTTTGTCAATGATAATCCCACACTTTCCAGATTGGGGCAATGCAGCAAAAAATCATAGTTATCCAATGCCAACTTGGGCATATAAAGAACTTTTAAGTTTGGCAGCTCCCCCAAGATAGTCCAGTTTCCTGGTTCTGGAGCCAGCCAGTCAGGAAACACCGGATACCCATTTATATAATAATTCCCCATCAGGCTGACCACCTTATCTAATCCTTCTGGGCTTTGCGGAACCTCCCCCAACTCATTTTCAATCCAACACAAAAGACTCGGATCAATGCCTCTACGAACATCAGAAACAACAGGCGGGCTTTCCCGCTTCCCATCAAGATCTCCTGTCAGAATCATATTTTGAATCGCTTCTGCCATTTCTTCAAAAGATTCAAAAATCACAACAGGATGACAAAGCGCCCTTTCGTCATTCTTGATCGGCGTATGACGATTCAAAATATATTCGTCAAGCCTTGTAAATACCGCAATTGATTTTTCCTGATTATAGCCTGCTGCGCCGCATCCATACGTATATCTACCATAAAGGAGCTGCCTATGCAGCTCCCTATGATATTGGTCATTATACAAGTCATTCGGTACAAACGGGCTAATATACAAATCGCGCAGCATCCCCTGAAAAAGTTGTTCGAGCAAAAGTTCAATTGTCTTGGGCGTAATCTCTTTTCCAATCAAATGCATCTGTTTAAAATGGTTTGCATGAACCTCTAATTCTTTTGGAAGCTCTGCCTGATGCGAAAAATCCGCGTAAATATGCCATGCATAATATGGCCCATCTGGAAACTTCATTTGTACCTCTTTTCTGTGCAGTTTTTTGCACATTAACTTATTATCGCGCGATGTCTCAATAGATAGCTGCCATCCGTTCTTGGTACTGCTTCTACATACATACTGCACGCGTTCTTGTGTTTTTCCACCAGATAACGGTCAATATACCCTTCTTGGCAGTCCCCTTTATCATATGCCTTGTAAATCGTATTCCAAAGCTTTTTATCTGTGATAACTAGGTCAAAGTTTATTGTGCTGTTATCATTGTCAATCATCGCAGCAAAACATTCGTTAAAGTAATCCCCAATGTTGTCAATATAATTTTCATCTCCTCCGCCGCGTACCGTGATGACTGTGATGGATTCTGTATTTGTTGCCGTTGTCTGATTATTCGTATTGTTTCCAGACGGCGTTGTAGTTGGCGTAGTCGTTGTTGGCGTACTTGTCGAAGGCTTTGTCGGTTTTTCCTGCACAGTGGTATCTGTTGGAGGCTTCTTTGACGGATTCACTTCTAATCCGCTAAATTTATTACCATTGCACGGCGGCAAATATATTGACAAATCCCTTCTCACATGATCAGATGCAAAATCATCATCGGAACAATTAAAATAATCATAGGTATTTGGGGTTGTATCATTCCATGTGCTATCAACATTGTAATACCCATCATCGAGCTTCACAATATTCCATGCATGATTCTGTCCTGCATAACCTGTCACATAATAACAGGGAATATCAAGCTGCTGCAATACATACTGCAATGCCCTTGCATATCCGGCACATACTGTTCTTCCATAAACAAGTGCGCTGTATGCACTCTGGTTCATCGGTGCATTGGCGTCATACTTTACTTTGCCTATCAAAGTATCATGCACAATCTTCTCTTTGTCATAATCTGTATAATTGCCATATGTCTCATCTGCAATCAGTCTCGCCGCTGCCTCAAATTCTGATTTTGACGCCTCCAAGTCATTCGCTGTGACATTAAATACCAGCGTAATATCTGCTACGCTGCCTTTGGGCGTATATTTGTATTTATACGCCGTATCTACCCAGAACAGCTCTGGATGGTCATTCACAACAGACGTAAAGGCATTCTTTAAATCATTTGCGGTAATATCCTGCACCGGGGCAAAATGTTTGTTTTCTGCATTCGCATTCGCATAAATCTGCTTGTAAATTGCTTTTTGTGTGTCATCAATCATGTCATAATACGGATACATTAAAGCGTCAAATGTGAGTTTCTCGCCCGTCTCGCCCTTGCTTAATTCTGCTGCAATTTCGTCCGCTTTGGCCTGGGTAATTTCAGTGCCTGTTGCTTTGACTGGTATATAACCGCTTAGCCCTGCAACTTTTTGTGGAATATGAAGTTTTTCTTCTTCCGTTGTGTCCTTGTCATCTTCAACTGCTCTTGTATTTTCAGCCGCCGGAAGTTCCCCCACTGTCACAGTTGTACTTGCAACAAGCATTCCTGCATTGGTTTCCCCATCAGATTTTAATGTCTCATTTGCGGCGTCTACCTTTAAAATAGCGCCTAATTTTACTGCAATTCCCGGATTGTAATGGCATAGCGCAACAAAAAAGAGCATAAGCGCCAATAAGCCACCGAATCCGTACAGCACCTTCTCTACTATACGCATATCAGCAACCTCCTCGATTCTTATACTCCCCCATGAGTCCCTTAACTACATCCTTGTAATTATTCAATTACATTTTTATTATAAATCTATGCTATTTGTTTGTCAAATATTTTTATGGAAAGCCAGTTTTGACGATTAAAATTTATTTTTGACTATCAAACTGTATATAAAATTTAA